>NZ_CP077311.1:1460000-1657500 GCF_019048265.1 Aeromonas sp. FDAARGOS 1405
GACTGCGTACCTTTTGTATAATGGGTCAGCGACTTACATTTTGTAGCGAGGTTAACCGTATAGGGGAGCCGTAGGGAAACCGAGTCTTAACTGGGCGTCTAGTTGCAAGGTGTAGACCCGAAACCGGGTGATCTAGCCATGGGCAGGTTGAAGGTTGAGTAACATCAACTGGAGGACCGAACCCACTAACGTTGCAAAGTTAGGGGATGACCTGTGGCTGGGGGTGAAAGGCCAATCAAACTCGGAGATAGCTGGTTCTCCCCGAAAGCTATTTAGGTAGCGCCTCGGACGAATACTACTGGGGGTAGAGCACTGTTTGGGCTAGGGGGTCATCCCGACTTACCAACCCCATGCAAACTCCGAATACCAGTAAGTAATATCCGGGAGACACACGGCGGGTGCTAACGTCCGTCGTGAAGAGGGAAACAACCCAGACCGCCGGCTAAGGTCCCAAAGTTCTGGTTAAGTGGGAAACGATGTGGGAAGGCTCAGACAGCTAGGATGTTGGCTTAGAAGCAGCCATCATTTAAAGAAAGCGTAATAGCTCACTAGTCGAGTCGGCCTGCGCGGAAGATGTAACGGGGCTCAAACCAGGCACCGAAGCCGCGGATTCACACTTATGTGTGAGTGGTAGGGGAGCGTTCTGTAAGTCTGCGAAGGTGTGTCGAGAGGCATGCTGGAGATATCAGAAGTGCGAATGCTGACGTAAGTAACGATAAAGGGGGTGAAAAGCCTCCTCGCCGGAAGACCAAGGGTTCCTGTCCAACGTTAATCGGGGCAGGGTGAGTCGACCCCTAAGGTGAGGCCGAAAGGCGTAATCGATGGGAAGCAGGTTAATATTCCTGCACGACTTGTAATTGCGATGGGGGGACGGAGAAGGCTAGGTGGGCCAGGCGACGGTTGTCCTGGTGAAAGTGCGTAGGTGGTGTTTCTAGGCAAATCCGGAGACACAACACTGAGACACGAGACGAACGCACTACGGTGCGGAAGCCATTGATGCCCTGCTTCCAGGAAAAGCCTCTAAGCTTCAGATTACAAGTCATCGTACCCCAAACCGACACAGGTGGTCGGGTAGAGAATACCAAGGCGCTTGAGAGAACTCGGGTGAAGGAACTAGGCAAAATAGAACCGTAACTTCGGGAGAAGGTTCGCTCTTGATGGTGAAGTCCCTTGCGGATGGAGCTGTCGGGAGTCGCAGTGACCAGATGGCTGGGACTGTTTATCAAAAACACAGCACTCTGCAAACACGAAAGTGGACGTATAGGGTGTGACACCTGCCCGGTGCCGGAAGGTTAATTGATGGGGTTAGCGCAAGCGAAGCTCTTGATCGAAGCCCCGGTAAACGGCGGCCGTAACTATAACGGTCCTAAGGTAGCGAAATTCCTTGTCGGGTAAGTTCCGACCTGCACGAATGGTGTAACCATGGCCATGCTGTCTCCACCCGAGACTCAGTGAAATCGAATTCGCCGTGAAGATGCGGTGTACCCGCGGCTAGACGGAAAGACCCCGTGAACCTTTACTACAGCTTGGCACTGAACATTGAACCTACATGTGTAGGATAGGTGGGAGGCTTTGAAGGCGTGACGCCAGTTGCGCTGGAGCCGTCCTTGAAATACCACCCTTGTATGTTTGATGTTCTAACGCAGGGCCCTGAATCGGGCTCGCGGACAGTGCCTGGTGGGTAGTTTGACTGGGGCGGTCTCCTCCCAAAGAGTAACGGAGGAGCACGAAGGTTGGCTAATCCTGGTCGGACATCAGGAGGTTAGTGCAATGGCATAAGCCAGCTTAACTGCGAGACGGACAGGTCGAGCAGGTACGAAAGTAGGTCATAGTGATCCGGTGGTTCTGAATGGAAGGGCCATCGCTCAACGGATAAAAGGTACTCCGGGGATAACAGGCTGATACCGCCCAAGAGTTCATATCGACGGCGGTGTTTGGCACCTCGATGTCGGCTCATCACATCCTGGGGCTGAAGTCGGTCCCAAGGGTATGGCTGTTCGCCATTTAAAGTGGTACGCGAGCTGGGTTCAGAACGTCGTGAGACAGTTCGGTCCCTATCTGCCGTGGGCGTTGGATGATTGAAGGGAGTTGCTCCTAGTACGAGAGGACCGGAGTGAACGAACCTCTGGTGTTCGGGTTGTCACGCCAGTGGCACTGCCCGGTAGCTAAGTTCGGAATCGATAACCGCTGAAAGCATCTAAGCGGGAAGCGAGCCCTGAGATGAGTCATCCCTGACCCCTTGAGGGTCCTAAAGGGCCGTTGGAGACCACAACGTTGATAGGTGGGGTGTGTAAGCGCGGCGACGTGTTGAGCTAACCCATACTAATTACCCGTGAGGCTTAACCATACAACACCCAAGAAGTGTTCTAAGGCTTGTAGCAAATACCAAGCGAACTACTTACGTCAGCTTTCACAGATTGAAGATTTTTGCCTGGCGGCCATAGCGCCGTGGAACCACCTGATCCCATGCCGAACTCAGAAGTGAAACGCGGTAGCGCCGATGGTAGTGTGGCATTCGCCATGCGAGAGTAGGACACTGCCAGGCACCCAATTTCAAGATTACGCCCAGCGTGGTCTTTACCGGTTAGTGTGCTGATATGGCTCAGTCGGTAGAGCGCATCCTTGGTAAGGATGAGGTCCCCAGTTCGATTCTGGGTATCAGCACCATTTTTAAGCTAGTTTTAAAAGCTTTTGCCTGACGGCAATAGCGCCGTGGAACCACCTGATCCCATGCCGAACTCAGAAGTGAAACGCGGTAGCGCCGATGGTAGTGTGGCATTCGCCATGCGAGAGTAGGACACTGTCAGGCACCCATTTAGAAGAGGCCTCCCATTTGGGAGGCCTTTTTGCATTTCTGCGTTCCCAAAATCTGCACCGCCGCCGGCATTTTAGTAAAAGTGCTGGGCTATCAAGGGATTGCCCGTTACTCTTTAGCCGTTACCGATTAACACGTGATGCTGCCAGCGAGGTATTGATGGCTACGTTGAAGGAAATTGCACAGGAGGCGGGGGTTTCGCTCGCGACGGTATCCCGGGTGCTGAACGAGGATCCCAGCCTGAGCGTCAAGGAAGAGACCAAGCAGCGGATCTTCGAGATTGCCGAACGGCTGGAGTACAAGACCAGCAGCGCCCGCAAGGGGGTACACAAGAGCAAGCTGCACTTTCTGGTGGTCTATGCCTATCCCCAGAGTACCGAGGTCAACGACCCTTACTATCTCGCCATCCGTTATGGTATCGAGACCCAGAGTGCCCGCCTCAATATCGAGCTGACCCATCTCTACAACTGTGGTGAAGGGCGTGAATTGAGCGCCGTGGATGGCATTCTGGTGGTCGGCACCCTCACGTCCGAGCGTCTGGCCCAACTCAGGGCTTGTTCCAGCCAGCTGGTGTTTGTCGACTGCCGTTCACCGGGAGAGTTCGACTCGGTCGATGTGGATCTTGCCCTGATCAGCCAGCAAGTGGTTGATTACTTTATCGCGCAGGGGCATCAGCGCATCGGTTATATCGGTGGCCAGGATGAGAATCCGGATCTGCGTGAATTGGCCTTCCGCGATTATGGCCAGCGGCTGGGGGTGGTGCAGGAGAGCGATCTCTATCGCGGCGACTTCTCCAGCGCCTCCGGCTACCAGTTGGCGAAGGAGATGCTGGCAGGGGATTGGCCCAAGGCGCTGTTCGTCGCCTCCGACTCCATCGCCATTGGTGTGCTGCGTGCCATTCATGAGAAGGGACTGGCGATTCCCCAGCAGATCGAGCTTATCAGCGTCAACGATATTCCGACCGCCAAGTTCACCTTCCCGCCGCTCTCCACGGTGCGGATCCACTCTGAGTTGATGGGCTCCCAGGGGGTCAATTTGCTGGTTGAGCGGCTGCGAGACGAGCGTGATATTCCACTCCGGGTGCTGGTACCGAGCAAGTTGACCCTGCGCGGCACCACTCGCTGATTTTAGTAAAACACTCTGCTTTTTAGTCGTGCCATCTTGCGGTGGTGCGACTCCTCTCCCAAGCAAACCTCTTTCCCATATCATCCAACAACTTCATATCATATTGTTTTATAATTGATTTTATTGCTAATCAGCCAGCTGCCATCAACATCCATGCCACTCATCCATATCTTGCCCTCCTTTATCTCCCGCTTCTGATCTCGCTCACAAAACCATCTGTTCATTGTGATCAGGTTAAAACTTTACCAATCCCAAGCTGATATTTAGTAAATGTTTATCTAAAGTTTACCCAGTTAACGTTGCCTTGTTCCGGGAGGACATGTGAATAACTGGGAAAACGTCCAATTCGTTGGTGAAAACAGGCTGGCCCCGCGTGCCTACTTCTTCTCTTATGCCGACCACGCGCTGGCGGCCACCATGCAGCGCGAGCTGAGCCGCCGTTTTCTGAGCCTTGGCGGCCAGTGGCAGTTCCACTACTTCGACCACCCCCTGCAGGTGCCGGAGGCCTTCTATCACAGCCCCATGAGCGAGTGGGGCCAGATCACCGTGCCCAACATGTGGCAGATGGAAGGACATGGCCAGCTGCAGTACACCGACGAAGGTTTTCCCTTCCCCATCGATGTGCCCTTCGTGCCGACCAACAACCCCACCGGTGCCTATCAGCGCAGCTTCACGCTGAGCCCGGCCTGGGACGGCGAGCAGGTGATCATTAAGTTTGACGGGGTGGAGACCTACTTCGAGGTCTATGTGAACGGCCACTACGTCGGCTTCAGCAAGGGCAGCCGTCTCACCGCCGAGTTCGATATCAGTGCCTACGCCAAGGTTGGCGAGAACCTGCTGTCAGTGCGGGTGATGCAGTGGGCCGACTCCACCTATATCGAAGATCAGGACATGTGGTGGATGGCGGGGATCTTCCGCGACGTCTATCTGGTGGGCAAACCGGCCGCCCATGTGCAGGACTTCTTCATCCGCACCGCGCTGGCCGATGACAATCAGAGTGCTACCCTGAGCTGCGATATCCAGCTCGAGAACCTGGGGGCGGCCGCCCGTGATCACCGTCTGATCTGGTCGCTGCTGGATCAGGGCTGCGAGATCGCCAGTGGCTCCCTCGACCATCTCGCCATAGACGGCAAGTGTGATTGCCGCTTCACGCTGGATCTGGCCAACCCCCATCTGTGGAGCGCCGAAGATCCTTACCTCTATCAGCTGCAACTCTCCCTCTACAACGGTCAGGGCGAGCTGCTGGAAGTGATCCCGCAGCGGGTCGGGGTGCGTGAAATCAAGGTCAAGGATGGCCTCTTCTACGTCAACGGCCACTACCTCAAGCTGCACGGGGTGAACCGTCACGACAACGACCACCTCAAGAGCCGTGCGGTCGGCATGGACCGTGTTGAACGCGATATCGTGCTGATGAAGCAGCACAACCTCAACTCGGTGCGCACCGCCCACTACCCGAACGACCCGCGCTTCTACGAGCTGTGTGACCAGTACGGTCTGTTCGTGATGGCGGAGACCGACGTGGAGACCCACGGTTTTGCCAACGTTGGCGATCTCAGCCGCATCACCGATGACCCCTTCTGGGAGCCGGTGTTCGTGGATCGCATCGAGCGCCACGTGCACGCCCAGAAGAACCACCCCTCCATCATCATCTGGTCGCTCGGCAACGAGTCCGGCTACGGCTGCAACATCAGAGCCATGTACCAGCGCTGCAAGGCGATCGACCCGACCCGGCTGGTGCACTACGAAGAGGATCGCGATGCCGAGGTGGTGGACGTGGTGAGTACCATGTATTCCCGCGTCTCCCAGATGAACTGCTTTGGCGAGTTCCCGATGGCGAAGCCGCGCATCCTCTGCGAATACGCCCACGCCATGGGCAACGGCCCGGGTGGCCTGAGCGAATACCAGCAGGTGTTCGACCGTCATCCCCACATTCAGGGTCACTACATCTGGGAGTGGTGCGATCACGGCATTCTGGATCAGGACGAGCAGGGCCGCCCCGTCTACAAGTACGGCGGCGACTACGGCGACTACCCCAACAACTACAACTTCTGCATGGATGGCCTCATCTATCCGGATCAGACCCCGGGGCCTGGCCTGCGTGAATACAAGCAGGTGATCTGCCCGGTCAAGGTGCGGGCGCTGGATCTGGCGAGCGGCAAGCTGGCGGTGGAAAACCGCTACTGGTTCTCCACTCTCGACGATATCCGCCTGCTGGTCGAGGTGAAGGCCGAGGGCGAACTGCTGGCCAG
The DNA here is from genome assembly GCF_019048265.1 of Aeromonas sp. FDAARGOS 1405. Classification (NCBI taxonomy): domain Bacteria; kingdom Pseudomonadati; phylum Pseudomonadota; class Gammaproteobacteria; order Aeromonadales; family Aeromonadaceae; genus Aeromonas; species Aeromonas sp. FDAARGOS 1405. The sequence goes on from NZ_CP077311.1 coordinate 1,466,190, forward strand.
CCAGCAAATCCGGCTGGAAGGGGTGGCTCCCGGTGCCACCACTGAGCTGCAGCTCGAACTGCCATCCCTCGATGGGCGGGAAACCTTCGTCCAGCTGCGGGTCATCAAGGCCACCGCCACCCGCTATAGCGCGGCGGAGCACGAACTGGGCCAGTACCAGTTCCAGCTGAAGGCATCGACTCGCCAGCTGCAGCCCTTTGCCAACCCCAACGCCACTCCGTTGCATATCGCCGACGAGCGCCTCGACCTGACCTTGAGCGGAAGCGGCTTTGCCCTGCGCTTCTCGCGCCTCGACGGCAAGCTGGTGAGCTGGCAGCAGGATGGCAATGAGCTTATCGAGCGCTCGCCGCGCCTCACCTTCTTCAAGCCGATGATCGACAACCACAAGCAGGAGTACGAGAGCCTGTGGCACCCGAACCACCTGCAGATCATGCAGGAGCACTTCCGCACCTTAAGCTGGCGCCAGCTGGGTGACGCGGTCGAGGTGACGGTCGAGAGCCTGATCGCGCCGCCGGTGTTCGACTTCGGCATGCGCTGCCGCTACGTCTACACTCTGAGCCCGAACGGCCAACTGCACGTGGCGCTCTCCGGCCAGCCCTACGGCGGTTATGACGACATCATCCCCAAGATCGGCTTCGAGCTGGGCATTCGTCAGGATCTCGACCGGGTGCACTACTACGGCATGGGCCCGGGCGAGAACTATCAGGACAGCCGCCAGAGCAACTGGATCGACAGCTTCCAGAGCACAGTCAGCGAGATGTGGGAGCACTACCCCTTCCCGCAGGACAACGGCAACCGCCAGCAGGTGCGCTGGGCGACCCTGACCAACCGTCACGGTGCCGGTCTCTACGTGCGGCCCGATGCCCCCATCAACCTGAGCGTCTGGCCCTACAGCTGGGAGCATATCCACGCGGCGCAGCACATCAACGAGCTGGAACCGAGCGGTTATCTCACCCTCAATCTGGATCACAAGGTGCTGGGGCTCGGCTCCAACTCCTGGGGCTCCGAGGTGCTGGACTCCTGGCGGGTGCGCTTCGAGCCATTCAGCTTCGGCCTGACCCTGCTGCCCATCGCCCGTGGCAACCTCAATCCGGCTGCGCTGGCCGGGCTCGATCTCACCATCAACGGCGGGAGGAACCTCGCATGATCACCCTGGACAACCTGACCCTGTTCAAAAACATCTACCGGGAGGGCAAGAAGTGGGGCCGCTGCGTGGAGGCCATCAACAACCTGCCGAACCTCAAGCCCGGCATCTGCCACTCCATCGGTGACTCCCTCACCTACCGCTTGCAGGAGGGGGCCAGCCCGGCCACCTCACTGTTCGAGGGACAGCGCCGCTACTTCGACGTCCACTACTACCTGGAAGGAGCAGAGACGGTGGAGTGGGCCCCCAAATCGGAGCTGGCGGTCGAGCAGGCTTATGACGACACCACAGACCGCGAGTGGCTGGCCGGTGAGGTGCGTGAGCGCCAGCAGGTGGGCAACGGGCAGGTGGTGATCTTCGAGAACGACGAGGCTTACAGGTTTGTCGGCGACGGGCCGGTGCGCAAGGTGATCATCAAGGTCACCGTCGAAGGCGGCTACTTCAAAAACAAATAACAAGCCGCCGGTTCTGCACTGATAAAAGCCGGAAGGGCGGGGCTCACCCTACAAATCATGCCCCGCTCTTTCGCTAGATAACTACAGGTCTGGAGATGCACCATGTCTGATTCCAAACGCAATACGATAGGCAAGTTTGGTCTGCTGTCGCTCACCTTCGCGGCGGTATTCAGCTTCAACAACGTCATCAACAACAACATCGAGATCGGTCTGGCCTCGGCCCCGATGTTCTTTCTGGCTACCATTTTTTACTTCATTCCGTTCTGCCTGATCATTGCGGAGTTCGTGTCACTGAATAAGAACTCCGAAGCGGGGGTTTATGCCTGGGTGAAGAGCTCCCTCGGCGGTCGCTGGGCCTTTATCTCCGCCTACACCTACTGGTTCGTGAACCTCTTCTTCTTCACCTCGCTGCTGCCGCGGGTTATCGCCTACGCCTCCTATGCCTTCCTCGGTTACGAGTACATTCTCACCCCGGTGGCAACCACGGCATTGAGCATGGTGCTGTTCGCCTTTGCCACCTACGTCTCCACCAACGGCGCCAAGATGCTCGGCCCCATCACTTCGGTGACCTCCTCCCTGATGCTGCTGCTGACCCTCTCCTACATCCTGTTGGCAGGTGCGGCACTGGTGGGCGGCGTGCAACCGGCTGACCCCATCACGGTAGAGGCCATGGTCCCCGATTTCAGCTGGGCCTTCCTCGGTATCACCACCTGGATCTTTATGGCGGCTGGTGGCGCCGAGTCGGTGGCGGTCTACGTCAATGACGTGAAAGGGGGCTCCAAGTCTTTCGTGAAGGTGATCATCGTCGCCGGGATCTTTATCGGGGTGCTCTACTCCATCGCATCGCTGTTGATCAACGTGTTCGTTCACAGCGACACCCTGAAATATACCGGCGGCTCGGTGCAGGTGTTCGAGGGGCTGGCCGCCTACTTCGGCCTGCCGGAGATCCTGATGAACCGCTTCGTGGGTCTGGTCTCCTTCACCGCCATGTTCGGCTCCCTGCTGATGTGGACCGCTACCCCGGTGAAGATCTTCTTCTCCGAGATCCCGGCCGGTATCTTCGGCAAGAAAACCGTCGAGCTGAACGAGAACGGCGTGCCCGCCCGTGCAGCCTGGATCCAGTACCTCATCGTGCTGCCGCTGATGGTGATCCCGACTCTGGGCTCCAACACCGCTCAGGATCTGATGAACACCGTCATCAACATGACCGCCGCCGCTTCCATGCTGCCGCCGCTGTTCATCATGCTGGCCTACCTCAATCTGCGTCTGAAGCTCGATCACCTGCCGCGGGATTTCAGGATGGGTTCGCGCACCACCGGCATCGCCGTGGTCTCGGTGCTGATCGCCATCTTCTCGGTGGGCTTCCTCGCCTCCACCTTCCCGACCGGCGCCGACATCATGACCATCATCTTCTACAACGTCGGCGGGATCGTGATTTTCCTCGGCTTCGCCTGGTGGAAATACAACAGATACGAGGCCTCCCTCAGCGCCGAAGCGCGTGCCAAAGAGGCCCAGCCGACAGCGCAGGTTGCCATGCAGACGCCATAGCCACTGCATTGAATCCCAATCAAACCGGGTGGCCGTTGGCCACCCGCAAACCGTTGAACCAGAAAAGGAAAAGAGCATGAGCGAGACGATCGAGTTTGCCGAATTCAAGCGGGTCGAGATGAAGGTGGGCAAGGTGCTGGCGGTGGTGCGTCACCCCGGGGCCGACAAACTCTACATCGTCCAGATCGACGTGGGTGGCGAGCGGCCGCTGCAGACTGTCACCAGTCTGGTGCCTTACTACAGCGAAGAGGAGCTGATGGGCAGCGAGGTGGTGGTACTGACCAACCTCAAGCCCACCAAAATGCGCGGTGAGCGATCCGAGTGCATGTTGCTGTGCGCCGAGACCCCGGACGAGAGCCAGAGCGTGCTGCTGCAACCGCGGGTGCCGATGGCGCCGGGCACTCCGATCGTCTGAATGGTATTGCGAGCCGGTGTGGGAGACTGCTCCGGTTCACCAACGAGGCCGTCCACGCGGCCCGATCATAACAAGAGAGTAAAGCGCGGGGCCGACAGACCCTTGCCGAACACATCACAGAGTCACCGCGTTACCCGCAGGGAGCGCGAGTCCACTGGAGGACACCATGTCTGAATCCGTACGCGGCACCATAGGCAAGTTTGCCCTGTTGTCGATGACCTTTGCCGCCGTGTTCAACGTGCGCAACATCGTCAACAACAACATCGAGCTGGGGCTCAGCTCCGCCCCTATCTTCCTGCTGGCGACCATCGTCTACTTCATTCCGTTCGTCTTCATCATTGCCGAGTTCGTCTCTGCCAATAAAAACTCCGAGTCGGGGATGTACGACTGGCTTAAAAAACCGCTCGGCACCCGGATGGCCTATCTGGGCTCGTTTCTCTACTGGTTCGTAAACCTGTTCTGGTTCGTCTCCCTGCTGCCCAACGTCATCGCCTACGCCTCCTACGCCATGCTGGGCTATGAGTACAGCTTCTCGCCCATGGTCACCTCGATCATCTCCATCGTGCTGTTTGCGGCGGCGACCCACATCTCCACCAAGGGGGCGAGCTGGCTCGGCAAGATTGCCGAAATAGTGGCCTACGGTGTATTTGCCCTGTTCGCCATCTATGTGCTGGGCGCCCTGATGGCTCTGAGTGGCGATCATGTGCCGGCCCAGCCCATCACGTTGGAGGCGATGACTCCCACCGTCAACTGGGCGACGCTGGGTATCATGTGCTGGATCTTCCAGGCGGCGGGCGGTGCCGAGACCGCAGCGGCCTACCTCAATGACGTGAAGGGCGGCCAGAAGTCCTTCATCAAGGTGATCATCAGTGCGGGTATCGTCATCGGTGCCATGTATGCGGTCGGTTCCCTGTTGGTGAACGTGTTCGTGCCGCGCGAGAGCCTCACCTATGCCGGCGGCATGGTGGAGATCTTCACCGGCATGGCCCAGTATTTCGGGCTCTCCGAGGCGCTGGTGGGCCGCTTCGTCGGCGTGGTGCTGTTCATCGCCATGTTTGGTTCCATGATGATGTGGACTTCGGCGCCGGTGAAGATCCACTTCTCAGAGATCCCGCAGGGGGTTTACGGCGAGAAGACCACCCAGCTCAACGAGCACGGCGTGCCGGTGCGCGCCGCCTGGTGGCAGTTTGTCTTCGTGTTCGCGATGCTGGTGGTCAACGGCTTCGGCTCCGAGTCGGTGCAGCAGATGATGAACACCGCCATCAACCTCACCGCCGGTACCGCCATGTTGCCGCCGATCTTCATCATGGTGGCCTACTTCGTGTTCCGCTGGAAACATGACGACACCCCCCGCGACTTCCGCATGGGGTCGCGCAAGTTCGGGATGGGCGTGGTATCGGTGCTGATCGCCATCTTCGTGGTGAGCATGAGCGCCTCCGCCTTCCCGGCCGGGGTGGATCTGGTGCGCGCCTTCTTCATCAACGTCTTTATGACTGCGGTCTTCTCGGCGCTGGCCTACTGGTGGATCTCCCGTTTCGAGAAGCGGCAGGCCCGCATGCTCGGCGGCAATGAGAAGAAAACCGGCAACGGCACGCTGGCCAGCCAGCGCTGATCGGCTGAGTGAAAAAACGGAACGGGCGGCCTTGGTCGCCCGTTTTTTTATCCATTTTTAGCCGTTTGGGAGCTGTCAGGGCCGTTTCATCGTCAACTTTTGCTGCTCGATATGGCGAGGGCGTTAAGCATTGATGAACAATTATTCGCCGCTCAACTTTGCGCCTCTCCGTTATCGGGGTAAGCTGGAGATTCGTTTTAGCGGGAGGTGCCAGACATCTCCCGCTCTGTTTCTTGTCCTCCCCAATCCTGACTGCCGCCACGGTTGCAGGATGCCCTTCTGATGGAGACCTTTCGTGCGTCTGGATCCCTTTACTGTTGTGCTGATTGCGGTGGTCACCCTGGCCTCCCTCTTTCCCTGCGAGGGGCAGGTGGCCGTCTGGTTCGGTCTGCTGACCCAGCTGGCGGTGGCGCTGCTGTTCTTCATGCATGGCGCCAAGCTGTCGCGCCAGAACCTGCTGGCGGGCCTCGGTCACTGGCGGCTCCATCTGGTGGTGATGCTCAGCACCTTCGTGCTGTTTCCGCTGCTGGGGCTGCTGCTCACCCCACTCGTGCCGAGCTGGCTGAGCCCGGCCATCTACCTCGGCTTCCTCTATCTCTGCGCCCTGCCTGCCACCGTGCAGTCGGCCATCGCCTTTACCTCGATGGCGGGGGGCAATGTGTCGGCGGCGGTGTGCAGCGCCTCGGCCTCCAGCATCCTCGGCATCTTCCTCTCGCCGGTGCTGGTGGGGATGATGATCCACGTGCAAGGGGAGGGGATCGACACCTGGCACTCCATCCAGTCCATCATGATGCAGCTGATGCTGCCGTTCGTGGTGGGCCACCTGTCGCGCCCGCTCATTGGCCGCTGGGTCGACAGCCATCGGCCGCTCATCGGCAAGTTGGATCAGAGCTCCATCCTGCTGGTGGTCTATGTCGCCTTCAGCGAGGCGGTGGTACAGGGGATTTGGCACCAAGTAGGCTGGTACGATCTGGCCAGTATCGTGTTGCTGAGCTGCGTCTTGCTGGCGCTGGTGCTCTGCTGGAACGTCTGGATCAGCCGTCGCCTCGGTTTCGACAAGGCGGACGAGATCACCATCGTCTTCTGCGGCTCCAAGAAGAGTCTTGCCAACGGGGTGCCGATGGCCAACGTCATGTTCCCGGCCGCCAGCGTCGGGGTGATGGTGCTGCCGCTGATGATCTTCCACCAGATCCAGCTGATGGTGTGCGCCGTGCTGGCGCGCCGCTATCACGAGCAGGGGCATTGATACTCGCGGCGTTTTTGCTGTCATAACAAGAGGGAGGCCCGTTGGCCTCCCTCTTTTCATCTGCATGTCGACCGGCGTGCTAGCGTTTACGCCAGACGGTCAGCTGCGCCACCGTGTGCTGGTATTTGCGGGCGGTCTCGCGGATGACGAAAGGCACATCCCGCGGCGGGCAGTGCTCCTCGAACTCCGCCGCCAGCAGCCGTTGCAGCGCCTGATAGGTGGTGAGCGCCTCGCCGTTCTCGCGAATGCCGCCGAGCCAGTTGGCGGGCGGGGTATATTCCGCCAGCCAGGTGTAGGGGCTGGTGAGCACCAGCAGGCCACCGCTGCGCAGCCGGGGAGCGATATCCCGCAGGAAGCGGGCGGGCTCCCGCAGCCGGTCGATCAGGTTGGAGGCGAGCACCAGATCGTAGTGGTCATATTTGGGCTTGAGGTTGCAGGCATCCCCCTGACTGAAGTGGATGCGCTCAGCCTGACTCGCCCCCAATCCGTGGCTCGACAGGCGTGCCTCGCAATACTCCACCAGTTCACCCTCCAGCGGAATGGCGTAGCGGAAACTGTCCTGACTGGCGAGGGCCAGCGCCACATCGATGAAGCGGGCCGAGTAGTCCACCCCGTCCACATGCTGGAAGTGGCGGGCCAGTTCAAAGCTGGCGCGGCCGGTGGCGCAGCCGATATCCAGCGCCCGCTGGTGGTTGCTGCAGAGCTCGCCAGCAAGATCAGCAAGCGTCTTGGCGTAGTTGGCTACCCCGAAGTGGCTCGGGCCGTACTGGAAGTCGAGGTACTGAGCGACCAGCGTGTCGGTTTCATAGGGATTCACGATAACGGGTTCCTGATAACGGGAGACCAGATAGCGGAAACCCGCATGCTGGAAGAAGTGACGCCGGAAGGCGTAACGGGATGATTTGAGCGCTTCGTTACCTGTGCTGATCCAGCTGCCCCCCTTGATCAGGGTGTGCTTGCCATCAAAGGTGGGGGTGGAGAAGTCGTCGTAGAGCGGGTGGATTTTAAAGCCGTCGAAGCCGTCGATGGCGGTGCTGGTCCACTGCCAGACATTGCCCACCAGATCGAAGAACTCCCCTTGCGGGCAGGCATCCACCGGGCAGGACGACGCGAAGCGGGCCAGATTGATATTGCCGGGGGCCTGTGTCCAGTCCGGCTGATCGCCGGGAACTTGCTCGCGCAGCAGCATCCATTCCGCCTCGCTCGGCAGCTGGATGGGGAGTCCGGTCTGGGCCGCCTTCCAGCGGCAGAAGGCGGCCGCCTCCAGCTGGTTGACCTCCACCGGCCAGTCCCATGGCATGGCGACCTGCTCGGTCATCAGCCGCAGCTGCAATTGCCCGTGCTCGGCGGGATCACCCACCCAGAAGGTGGGCATCTGCGCCTTGGCGTACTGGCGCCAGCCCCATCCCTCCTCATCCCACCACTGTTGCTGGCCGTAGCCGCCCGCCTGGACGAAGGCGAGGTACTCGGCATTGCTCACCAGCATGCGGCTGGCCTGAAACGGGGCCAGCTTGATATGGCGCTCGCCATATTCGTTGTCCCAGCCGTAGGTGGCGTCCCGCTTGCCAAGGCGCACCTTGCCGCCAGCCACCGGCAGCAGGCTGTTGGCGGGCACCTGATCAATGTGGTGGCGGGCTTCAGTGCAGGCGGGCCAATAAGGCTGCGGCCGCACCCAGGCGAGCGGCAACTGGCGGATCAGCACGCTGGAGGTTTCGAGGTGGATGCGCTCGTGCTCTATCCCCATCAGGATCACCCAGGCCGGGCTCTGCCAATCGATGGGCAGGGTGAGCGGCATCTGGCGAATGAAATCGCACACCAGCGAACGGACTTTGGCCCGATAGCTGCGCAGCTCGGCGACCTTGGGCCAGTCATAGTGGGTCTCGTCCAGATCGTCCCAGCTCATCTCGTCCACCCCGATGGCGACCATGGCCTCGATGCGGGCATCCAGCCGCTGATCGATCAGGCGTGCCGCCAGCAGCTTGTTGATAAAGAAGGCGGCGGTGTGGCCGTAGTAGAAGATGAGCGGGTGGCGCAGCGGGATCGCCTTGTTGAACCAGGCGCGCTCATCGGCCAGACAGTCGAACAGCGAGTCGTAGAGATCGAAGGTCTGACAGAAGTAGGTGAGCAGCTCGCGCCGTTTCTGCTCGGGATCGCTGCCGGTCAGCAACGGGGTGCGAGTCGGTTCCGGCAGACCGGTGGCGGTGGCATAGAGAGGGCTTGCTTGGGTCACGCTCTGGCTCCTTGTTGGCAGTGAAGACTGACAAGACAGTGGTAATGACATTACCGCAATGGAGAGCTTGGTACGCACGAAGTACCACTATTGGCTCAACAGACCGGCAGGGCAATCAAAAACTTCCACGGGCTGTCAGCATAGTGACCGGCAGGACGACCCGCCAATCAGCCAAAATCATATCCGTTCGAGAATGGTTATTTTCACCAAAATATGGTCTAAATGGCTCTCTAAATTATTCTGTCTGTTCTGGTTTAAATAGTTATTTCCTTTTGAATCATAATGTTAATTTTTTGCTCGCGCTTTGCAAAGCATGAAAACCAATTGGCCCTGGATGGCCAACACATAAGGAGGAGAGTAGTGATGAAATGGATGATGGTTGTCATGTTGATGGCTGGGCTCAGTGGTTGTCACTGGCTGGATCGGACCAGAGTGACCGGAACGGGGGCTGTGGTCGAGCGCCAGCAGGCGCTCGGTGACGGGGTGACCCGGGTGCTGGCGGGGGTGCCTGCCACCCTCCATCTGGTCGCGGGGGAGCCGCGCGGCATCCTGATCAAGGGGCAGGAGAACCTGCTGCCCTATCTGGTGCTGACCGAGAGCGGCGACAAGCTGGAGATCGAAGTGAAGGAGGGTTACCGGCTCGATCCTACCGAGCCGCTGGAGCTGACCATCACCTTGCCGGTGTTGAACGAACTGGCATTGGCCGGGACCGGTAACGGCGATCTGAGCGGCTTCAAGGGCGATGAGCTGGTGCTGTCGGTGGCCGGTACCGGTGACATCGTCGCCAGTCAGCTGGAGCTGAAACGGCTGGAAGGGAATATCGCTGGCACCGGCAGTCTGGAGCTGGGCAGCGGTTCGGCACAGGCCATCGAGCTGAACATTGCCGGATCTGGCGACGTGCTCGGGAGCGAGATGCGCGGCAACGAGGTAGAGGTCAATATCGCCGGCAGCGGTGATGTGGCGGTGCGGGCGCAGGAGACGCTGAAAGTCGGCATCGCCGGTTCAGGCAACATCGCCTACTGGGGCGATCCCGAGGTGGAGCAGCAGATCGCAGGCTCCGGCGGAGTGACCCGAGCGGGCAGTTGATATCAACCGATCACCACAACTAAAACAGGCCCGCAATGGGCCTGTTTTGATCAGAGGTGGCGGGCGTGAAAGCGCAGGTGCGCCTCGATAAAGCTCGCCACGAAGTAGTAGCTGTGGTCATAGCCCTCGTGGCGGTTGAGCTCCAGTGGCCACTCCTTGCTGGCGGCTACCTCGGCCAGCGCATCGATATGCAGCTGCTCGGCGAGGAAGGGATCATCCAGCCCCACATCCACCAGGGTGGGCAGCGGCGTGACCGGCTGGTGGCGCAGCAGCTGGCAGGCATCCCACTCCTGCCACAACAGCGGATTGCTGCCGAGATACGCCCCGAGCGCCTTCTGGCCCCAAGGGCTGCGGCTCGGGTGACAGATCGGGCTGAACGCCGAGACCGAGCGGTAGCGACCCGGCTCCCGCAGCGCGGCGATCAGCGCACCATGACCGCCCATGGAGTGGCCGCTGATGGCGCGGCGGGTCGAGACCGGGAAGTGGGTCTCTATCAAGTCAGGCAGTTCGCGGGTGACGTAGTCATACATCTGGTAGTGCGCCTGCCAGGGGCTCTGGCTGGCATTGACGTAAAAGCCTGCCCCCATGCCGAGGTCATAACCGGGATCGTCCGCTACGCCGTCGCCGCGGGGGCTGGTGTCCGGCGCCACCAGGGCGATGCCGAGCTCGGCGGCGATGCGCTGGGCACCCGCCTTCTGCATAAAGTTCTCATCGGTGCAGGTGAGGCCGCTGAGCCAGTAGAGCACGGGTACCTTCTGGCCGGTGAGGGCCTGAGGCGGCAGATAGATGGCAAAATTCATCTCGCAGCCGAGCACGCTGGCGTGGTGGCGATAGCGCTTGTGCCAGCCGCCGAAGCTCTTGTTGCTGCTGATAATCTCCAGATTCATCGAAGGACTCCTGCACCCCGCCCACGATGGCGGGCGGGGTGATCATGCTCAGTAGTGGATGACGGTGCGGATGCTTTTGCCTTGGTGCATCAGATCAAATGCGTCGTTGATCTGTTCCAGCGGCATAGTGTGGGTGATGAAGTCATCGAGGCGGAACTCACCCTGCATGTAGCGCTGCACATAGCTCGGCAGTTCGCTGCGACCGCGTACCCCGCCGAAGGCGCTGCCGCGCCAGACCCGGCCGGTGACCAGCTGGAACGGACGGGTGCTGATCTCCTGACCCGCTCCGGCGACGCCGATGATGACCGATTCGCCCCAGCCCTTGTGGCAGCACTCCAGCGCCGCGCGCATCACCTTGACGTTGCCGATGCACTCGAAGGAGAAGTCGACGCCGCCGTCGGTCAGCTCGACGATCACCTCCTGGATGGGCTTGTCGTAATCGTTCGGGTTGATGCAGTCGGTGGCACCCAGCTTGCGGGCCAGCTCGAACTTGCTCTCGTTGATGTCGATGGCGATGATGCGACCGGCCTTGGCCAGACGGGCACCGATCACCGCCGAGAGGCCGATGCCACCCAGCCCGAAGATGGCGACGCTCTCACCCTCTTTCACCTTGGCGGTGTTCATCACGGCGCCGATGCCGGTGGTGACGCCGCAGCCGAGCAGGCAGACCTCTTCCAGCGGGGCGGCCGGGTCCACCTTGGCGATGGAGATCTCCGGCAGTACCGTGTATTCGCTGAAGGTGGAGGTGCCCATGTAGTGATAGATGGGCTGGCCATCTTTCGAGAAGCGGGTGGTGCCGTCCGGCATCAGCCCCTTGCCCTGGGTGGCGCGGATCTTCTGGCAGAGGTTGGTCTTGCCGGATTTGCAGAATTTGCACTCGCCGCACTCGGGGGTGTAGAGCGGGATCACGTGATCCCCCACTTTGACGGTGGTGACCCCTTCGCCGACGGATTCGACGATGCCGCCCCCCTCGTGGCCGAGAATGCAGGGGAAGACCCCTTCCGGATCCTCACCGGAGAGGGTGAAGGCATCGGTGTGGCAGACGCCGGTCGCGACGATGCGCACCCGCACCTCGCCCGCTTGCGGCGGCATGACCTCGACCTCTTCGATGGAGAGGGGCTGACCCGGGCCCCAGGCGATGGCGGCTTTACACTTGATGCTTTGAACCTGTGCCATGAATGACATCCTTCTTGTTGAGCAGGGTGAACAGAGATGAGTTCGGGCATTCAGTGTAGTTTCCCGCCGATTTGGTGATAATGAGGGCAAATCTCAAATCACTTTTACACACAGGTAATAATGTTCGGCTGGGAAGGGATCTGTGAATTTGTCAGCGTGGCGGAGCAGGGGGGCTTTACCCCGGCGGCACGCAAGCTGGGGGTGTCGGTGGCGCAAGTCAGCCGTCAGGTGGCACAGCTTGAGGATCGGCTGCAGGCCAAGCTGCTGCTGCGCACCACCCGTCAGGTGCGACTCACAGAGCTTGGCGAGATCTACTATCGCCACTGCCGTCAGCTGCTCGACAACCTCTACGAGGCGGAGCTGGCGGTGGGGCGTCATCAGGCGGTACCGCAAGGCGCCCTGCGCATCACGGCCCCTGTCTCCTACGGCGAGAGCCGCATCGCCCCGCTGGTGAACGACTTCATGGTGCGCTTCCCCCAGCTGGAGGTGACCCTCAACCTCACCAACCAGCTGCTGGATCTGGTGCATGAAGGCTACGATCTGGCGCTTCGGCTCGGCCACCTCAAGGATTCGACGCTGGTGGCACGCAAGCTGGCGCAGCGGGTGCCCTATGTCTGCGCCTCACCGGCTTACACCGCCCGCCACGGCATGCCCAACAGCCTCTCCGAGCTGACCCGCCACACCTGTCTGGTGGGCAACAGCGACGAGTGGCACTTCACTCTGGATGGTCGTCCCCACAGCGTGCGGGTGCGCGGCCTGTTGCAGTGCAACAGCGGCCACGCCCTGCTGGATGCGGCGCTCAAGGGGATCGGCATTATCCAGCTGCCGGACTACTACGTGAGCGACCATCTGGCCCGAGGCGAATTGATCGAGCTGCTGCCCGAACTGCGGGCCCCGGCGGAGGGGATCTGGGCCCTCTATCCCCATAACCGCCACCTCTCCCCCAAGGTGCGGCTGCTGGTGGACTACCTCGCCGAGCGGCTGAGCGACCCTCATCAACCGGCGCTGGTGATGCCGATAGGCTAGGGCTTCTCTCGCTCGTTGGCTCACTGGTGGAAATCTCATGGCCTGAAAATAAAAGAGCCCTTGAGGAATCAAGGGCTCTTTTGCAGGCAACAACCGGATGGTCAGCGACCCATCACTCGATGTTCTGGATCTGCTCGCGCATCTGCTCGATAAGGACTTTCAGCTCGACTGCGGACTGGGTCACTTCGGCGTTGATCGACTTGGAGCCCAGCGTGTTCGACTCGCGGTTGAACTCCTGCATCATGAAGTCGAGACGACGGCCGCAGGCGCCACCCTTCTTCATGATCTTGTTGGTCTCGCTGATGTGCATCTCCAGACGATCCAGCTCTTCGGCCACGTCGATCTTCTGGGCCAGCAGCACGATCTCCTGCTCGATGCGGGCCGGATCCAGCTCAACCTTGGCTTCGGCCAGACGGTCGGTGAGCTTCTGGCGCTGCCACTCGATGATCTGCGGCAGGTGTTCGCGCACCTTCTTCACTTCCACCTGAATACCGGCCAGACGCTGCTCGATCAGCGCCTTGAGGTTGGCCCCTTCGCTGGCGCGGGAGGCGAGGAAATCTTCCATGGTCTGGTCAAAACCGCCGAGCAGCTCGGTGGCGACCGCGTCCATGTCCTGTTCGGCGGCGGCCATGACGCCCGGCCAGCGCAGCACGTCGACCGGATTGAGCTGGCCCTGACCCGCCTCTTTCATTACCCAGCTGGCGCTGTCGATGATGAGCTTGGCCAGCTCTTCATTGATATGGAGTTGGCTGGCGGCGGCCTGAGCGGCCTCGAAGCGCAGGTTGCACTCCACCTTGCCGCGTTGCAGCTTGGCGCGGAAACGCTCACGCAGAACCGGTTCCAGGCTGCGCAGTTGCTCCGGCAGGCGAATGTAGGTTTCCAGATAGCGCTGGTTTACCGAACGAATTTCCCAAACGGCTGTGCCCCAGTCGCCCTTGAATTCCTTGCGGGCGTAGGCGGTCATGCTGTGAATCATTGATTGTTCCGGGCTTGATGAAGTGTGCGGCCAGTATACTCAGCCCGGCCCTGCTCGTCAGCCGATGCCGTGGTTTTAGCGGCTGATATTTGGGGCGGGATCACTTATAATCCCCCGCCAATTTGAGCCAGCCCAGAGGTCCGTTCCATGTCACGTCCAAGCGATCGCAGTGCCGCGCAACTTCGCCCGGTTACCATTACCCGCAATTTCACCAAACATGCAGAAGGCTCAGTGCTGGTGGAGTTCGGTAACACTCGCGTGCTCTGCACCGCCAGCGTCGACACCAGCGTGCCGCGCTTCCTGAAAGGGAAGGGTCAGGGTTGGGTCACTGCCGAATACGGCATGCTGCCGCGCTCCACTCACTCCCGGATGAACCGCGAAGCGGCCTCCGGCAAGCAGAGTGGCCGTACTCTGGAGATCTCCCGTTTGATCGCCCGCTCCCTGCGCGCTGCGGTAGACCTGACTGCGCTGGGCGAGCACTCCATCACAGTTGACTGTGACGTGCTGCAAGCCGATGGCGGCACTCGCACCGCTTCCATTACCGGTGCCTGCGTGGCGCTGGTGGATGCGCTGAACTGGATGGTCGAGAAGGGCATGATCAAGCAGAGCCCGCTCAAGCAGATGATCGCCGCCGTTTCCGTCGGCATGTATCAGGGCGAAGCCATCTGCGATCTGGAGTACATCGAAGACTCCGCCGCCGAGACCGACATGAACGTGGTGATGACCGAAGATGGTCGCATCATCGAGGTGCAGGGCACCGCGGAGGCCGAGCCCTTCACCCATGAGGAGCTGCTGGAGATGCTGGCGCTCGCCAAGGGCGGCATCGCCGACATCATTGCGCTGCAGAAGCAGTCGCTCTCCTGATTTTAAAAACGCGGCATTGACCGCGTTTTTTTATACCCCCACACAAGACAACGACAAGCCAAGCAAGGAGCCAGAATGAAAGCCTACCAGCGTCAATTTATCGAGTTCGCCCTGGAGAAACAGGTCCTCAAATTCGGTGAATTTACCCTGAAATCCGGTCGTAAAAGCCCCTACTTCTTCAACGCCGGTCTGTTCAACAGCGGCCGCGATCTGGCCCGTCTCGGCCGCTTCTATGCCGCCGCCCTGATGGATGCCGGTATCGAGTTCGATGTGCTGTTTGGCCCGGCCTACAAGGGGATCCCCATCGCCTCCGCCACCGCCGTGCAGCTGGTGGAGCAGCACGATGTGGACGTGCCCTGGTGCTTCAACCGCAAGGAGGCCAAGGATCACGGCGAGGGCGGCAATCTGGTGGGCAGCCCGCTCAAGGGTCGCATCATGCTGGTGGACGACGTCATCACCGCCGGCACCGCCATCCGCGAATCCATGGATCTGATCCAGGCCAACGGCGCCTCGCTGGCGGGCGTGCTGATCGCGCTGGATCGTCAGGAGAAGGGCAAGGGCGAGCTCTCCGCCATTCAGGAAGTGGAGCGTGACTACGGCGCCCACATCATCGCCATCATCCAGATGAGCGACCTGATCCAGTATCTGGAAGAGAAACAGGCCGAACAGCCGGAGCTGGCAGCGCAACTGGCGGCCATGAAGGCTTACCGCGCCCAGTACGGTATCTGAGCTCCGCTCACACCGCGCAATAGCTGAATGCGGCGCCCGTTTGTTCTCTGGCAGCAAACGGCGCCGTTTTTCTCATCTGCAAAAAGTGGATCATGTGGCTTGAGCTTGCCCTTGCAGTAAAGGTTAGGGTTTGCCAGTCGGCGTTTTGTGGTGCCGACGGGTTCCGGGGAGGAACAACATGACCACTCATCTTCAATCACCCATTCATCTGCAGTTGCCGCTCAGCGGCATGAGCTGCGCCAACTGCGCAGGCCGCATCACGACCGCCCTCAACAAGCTTGAAGGGGTCGATGCCACCGTCAACTTCACGCTGGAGCAGGCGGCCATCGAGCTGGCCAGCCCCGATCGCCTGCCTGCGGTGCTCGACAGCATCAAGAGTCAGGGTTACGACTACGGTAGCGAGACCTTTTTGTTTCAAATTACCGGCATGACCTGTGCCGGTTGTTCAGCTCGGTTGAACAAGGTGCTGGCCGCGCTGCCCGGCGTTATCTCGGCCGAGGTCAACTTTTCCATCGAACAGGCCCGGATCGTGCTGGTCCCCGGGATGCAGACGCCCGCCTCTTTGCGCGAGCAGATCGAGGCGCTCGGCTTTGGCGCCCAGCTGGCACAAGGCTCGGCCAGCGGCCGTCGCCAGCAGTTGCTGGAGCGGGAAGCGCAGGAGGCCGCCACAGCCCGTCAGGCTCAAACCCGGGTCATCATCTCGGCTTTGCTCACCCTACCGCTGCTGGTGGGGATGCTGGCCATGGCCGGACTGTTCCCCTGGCATCTACCCGCCTGGCTGGAGCTGGTGCTCGCCACCCCGGTGCAGTTCTGGATCGGGGCCCGTTTCTATCGCGGCGCCTGGCTCGCCATCAAGAACCGCGCAGCCAATATGGATGTGCTGGTGGCCACCGGCACCAGTGCGGCCTACTTCTACAGCCTCTATCTGCTGCTGACGTTGGGGATGGCCGCCAGCGGCAAGCTCTACTTCGAAGCGAGCGCCATCATCATTACCCTGATTTCGTTGGGAAAACTGCTGGAGGCGAGAGCCCGCCGCAGCACCCAGTCCGCCATTCGCGAACTGATGGCGCTGCGGCCGGAAACCGCCACCGTCTGGCGTGGCGAGAGCTGGCAGAGCGTCGCTATCGACGAGGTGCTGCGTGGCGATCGGCTGCGGGTGCTGGTGGGTGAGCGGGTGCCGGTGGACGGCAAAATCGTGAGCGGCGCCAGCGAACTGGACGAGTCGATCCTCACCGGCGAGAGTCTGCCGGTGCCGCGCAGTGCGGGCGACAAGGTGCTGGGCGGAGCCATCAACCGCTCCGGCGTGCTGGAGATCGAAGCCACTACCGTGGGGGAGGACTCCAGTCTCAGCAAGATCATCGCACTGGTGGAGAGTGCCCAGATGGGCAAGGCGCCGCTGCAACAGTTGGTGGACAAGGTCTCCGCCGTGTTCGTGCCGGTGGTGATGACCATCGCCCTGTTCACCCTGCTGGTGTGGTACGCCATCAGCAACGACTTCGCTCAGGCGCTGCTGGCTGCGGTGGCGGTGCTGGTGATCGCCTGCCCCTGTGCGCTGGGGCTGGCGACCCCGGCGGCCATCGTCACCGGTACCGGCGTCGCGGCGCGCCACGGCATTCTGATCAAGGATGTCGATACCCTGCAGAAGGCCCACGCCATCAAGGCGCTTATCTTCGACAAGACCGGCACGCTCACTCAGGGCAAGCCGGTGCTAGCCAGCTGGAGCGGCAATGACGAGCAACTGCGCCTCGCTGCCGCCCTGCAGCAGGCGAGCGAACACCCGCTGGCGCTGGCCATGCGCGAGGCAGTCGGCAAGGAGGCGATACTGCCTCAGCCCGATGAGGTAGAGGTGCGGGTCGGTGCCGGTATAGTGGGTCAGGTGGAGGGTCACAGGGTCGCTATCGGTAATGGTTCCCTGCTAGCCCAGCTCGGCATTGAACCGCCGCAACAGGATGAACAAGCCGCCGATGGCGCGACCCGGGTTTGGGTTGCCATCGACGGCACGGTGGCTGGTATCGCCGCGCTGGCCGATACCCTGCGCCCCGAGAGCCCGGAAGCCATCGCCACCCTGCGCCAGCGTGGCATCGCCAGCTGGCTGGTGAGCGGCGACGCACCGGCGCCGGTGGCCCATATCGCTGCCAAGCTGGGACTGGACGGAGCCTTTGACTCCGTGCTGCCAGCGGGCAAGGTGGAGAAAGTGGAAGCGCTGCGGGCGCAAACCCGCGGGCTGGTGGCCATGGTGGGGGATGGGGTGAACGACGCCCCGGCACTGGCCGCGGCAGATGTCGGCATCGCCATGGGCTCCGGCTCCGATGTGGCGATGGAGACCGCTTCCATCACCCTGATGCGCTCTGATCCGCGGCTGGTGGCCGATGCCATCGATATCTCGGCGGCGACCTGGCGCACCATTCAGCAGAATCTGTTCTGGGCCTTCGTGTTCAATATCATCGGCATTCCGCTGGCGGCACTGGGCTACCTGAGCCCCGAGCTGGCGGGGGCGGCCATGGCCCTGAGCAGCATCACTGTTTTGAGCAATTCCCTGTTATTGAAACGCTGGCAGCCCAGGGCGGCGCACGGGCCAGCATCCAACCCGATCAGTAAGGAGGCATAAATGAACATCAGCAAGGTTGCCAAGGCCACTGGGCTGACCGCCAAGACCATCCGTTATTACGAGAGCATTGGCCTCATCACAGCCCCGGTACGCAGTGACAACGGCTATCGCAGTTACACCGAGGGGGCGCTGCGTGAGCTGCGTTTCGTCAAGCGGGCGCGGGAGACCGGCTTCAATCTGGAGGAGTGTCAGGAGCTGCTGGCGCTCTATCGGGACGAACACAGAACCAGCGCCCAGGTGAAGAAGCTGGCGCAGGAGAAGATCGTCGATCTGCGCGCCCGCATCGCCGGGTTGCAGGCCATGCTTACCTCCCTGGAAGGGTTGGTTTGCTGTTGCCACGGGGATGAAAATCCCGAGTGCCCGATCCTCGACGAATTGGAGAAGGGGTGAGCAAGGACTCACCTGCCAGCGCAGAAGAAATCGTTGTTGATTGATTAACTTCTTAATAAGCGGCGCTTTATTGTTGCGGGTCAGGGGGTAATGGTAGACTGCTCGGCTCTTGTACAGGAGTACTCAGTTGACCCAGAGTGTGACACGCCAGGTTAAGCAGGCCATTATGGCCCAGCTCTATACCCATGCATCGTTCAGTCTCCCCTGTTTGGGCGTGTTGGCATTTGGCTGGAGTCTGCTGTTTCACGACTATCTACCCGCCATCGAAGCGCTCGGTTGGCTGGCAGGCACTTTCCTGTGGCTGCTGGGTCGGGGCTGGCACTTGCGCTGGCGCCGAGCCCGCCTGCACCAGACACCGCTGCCGGTGCTGGAGCGGGAGCTCTTTATCGGAGCCACCATCACCTCCATCATCTGGGCCCTCGGGGTGCTGCTCTACATGGACAAGTTGCCCGATACCTATCGGGCCGCCATGATGATGCTCTCCAGCCTCATTCTTACCGGCAGCGCCATCATGCTGTTTGGCAGCCGCCGTACCCTCTATGGTTCCGCCCTGCCGCTGGGCATGGCGATGCTGTTCGAGCTGGGCAATGGCAACGAGCAGGAGCGGATCGTCTCCTGCATGCTGGCGGGCTATCTGTTTGTCTTTCTGCCGACCCTGCTGCGCCGGATGCGGCGGGATCAGATCGCCTCGCTCCACCACCGTTTCTCCAACGCCGAGCTGGTTGCCGAACTGAAGGCTGTCTCCGAGCATTTGCGCCTCACCTCCCGCCTCGACGGACTGACCGGCATCGCCAACCGCGCCCATCTCGACGACTCTCTGGAGCGGGCCTGGCGGCGCTGTCACCGCGCCCGGGCGCCGTTGTCGCTGGTGCTGGTGGATGTGGATTACTTCAAGCAGTTCAACGATCTCTACGGCCATCAGCTGGGGGATGACTGCCTGCAACAGGTGGCGGGGCTGCTGGCCGAGGTGGAGCGGCGCGAGGACGATCTGGCGGCCCGTTACGGTGGCGAAGAGTTTGCATTGCTGCTGCCCTGCACCGGCATGCAGGGGGCACTGCAGGTGGCGGACAATGTGCGGCAGGCGCTCAAGGAGCTGGCCATCCCGCACCAGAAGTCACTGGTCTCCGGTCGGGTTACATGTAGTTTTGGTGTTGCGACACTGATACCGGACAACAGCATGAAAATCGCCGATTTGATCCAAAAAGCGGATGCGGCACTCTATCAGGCCAAGCATAATGGGCGGGATCGAATCGAAGTAGCCTTGATGGGTAAGGTTGCCTGAATTTAACGTGACAGATTAAAGAGGTTGTCTATGCAATGTCATCGTATCGAAGAGCTGCTGGAGTTGTTGCAGCCTGCCTGGATCAAGGAACAGGATCTCAGCCTGGTGCAGTTTGTTGCCAAACTGGCCCAAGAAGCGGGATTTGAAGGGCCTCTGTCCGAGCTGACCGACGACATGCTGATCTATCACCTCAAGATGCGGGAATCCGACAAGCAGGCGATGATCCCCGGTCTGGCCAAGGATCACGTGCCCGATTTCAAAGAGGCACTGCTCAAGGCCCGCGGAATCAAGTGAATCTTTAGCGGAAGCGCATCACCCCGGGGTGATGCGCTTTTTTGTTGCCGAAAATTGCGATCCAACACCAATATTAGATACATCTAATCCACACAATTAGCATGCTGTTTAAGATATAATCCGCTCCATAACAAATAAGGGAGCGATGTCTTGCAATGGCCGACCACGATAAAATCGATATCAAGGACGTCACCGACAAGGGCGTAACCGGGACCTTCAACCCCAATACGTTCAAAGCCAGCGACGACAGATTCAACCCGGGCAACCGCATCTATGTGCGGGCCCAGAAAGGGTATTGGCAGCGGATGCGCAAGGCCATGGGCTGGTTCTTTGTGGCGCTGTTCGTGCTGCTGCCCTGGCTGCGTTACGACGGGCGACAGGCGGTGCTGTTCGACCTCGGTCACCAGCAGTTCCATATCTTTGGCGCCACCATCTGGCCGCAGGATCTGACCCTGCTCGCCTGGCTCTTCATGATCGCCGCCTTCGGACTCTTCTTTATTACTACTTTCCTCGGTCGGGTCTGGTGTGGCTATCTCTGCCCGCAGACGGTCTGGACCTTCATGTTCATCTGGTTTGAAGAGAAGCTGGAAGGGCCCGCCAACAAGCGGCGCAAGCTGGACGAGGCGCCCTGGAACGGCAAGAAGCTGGCTCGCAAGGGTGCCAAGCATCTGGCCTGGCTGGCGATCTCGTTGGTGACCGGCCTGACCTTCGTCGCCTACTTCCAGGATGTGACTGAACTGGTGCCGGACCTCTTCACCCTGCAGGCCAGCGGTTGGGTACTGTTCTGGGTGCTCTTCTTCACCATCATCACCTACGGCAACGCGGGCTGGATGCGTGCCATCATGTGTATCCACATGTGCCCCTATGCCCGCTTCCAGTCCGCCATGTTTGACAAGGACACCTTTATAGTCGGTTATGACACCAAGCGTGGCGAGACCCGTGGCGCCCGTTCCCGCAAGGCGGATCCCAAGGCGATGGGGCTGGGTGACTGTATCGACTGCGATCTTTGCGTGCAGGTCTGCCCGACCGGTATCGATATTCGCGACGGCCTGCAGTACGAGTGCATCAACTGCGGTGCCTGCGTCGATGCCTGCGACCAGACCATGGAACGTATGGGTTATCCGAAAGGGCTTATCAGCTACACCACAGAGCACAAGCTGGCCAACGACTCCACCCATGTGGCTCGGCCCAAGCTGATTGGCTATGGGCTGGTGATGGCGGTGATGCTGGGGGTGTTTGTCTACAACGCCATGTCCATCATGCCGATGGGGCTCGACATTCTGCGGGATCGCAACCAGCTGTTCCGCGAGAACAGCGAGGGGCTTATCGAGAACACCTATACCCTCAAGATCCTCAACAAGACCCTGCAGTCCCAGACCTACCAGCTGGATGTGGAGGGCTTGCCCGAGTATCAGTGGTTCGGTCCCCGTGAAGTGACCCTGAAGGCGGGCGAGATCTATACCCTGCCGGTCAGTCTGGCGGTCGACCCCTACAACCTGAAACGACCAACGCTGGATATCCAGTTCGTGCTGAAGCGGGAGGGAGCTGCCCCTGATGACAGCAAGGGCAACCTGCGCCAGGGCAGCAAGTTTATCAGCCGGCTGTAACTGCATGTGGTGGTGTGCCGGATGTGACACCAGTCCGGTCACCAGCGAGCACGGCAATGGCGGTCAGTAGTGATAGAATGGGGCGCAACGGCGCCCCTTTCTTATGGTGGATGACATGCGTTTCAACTATTCCGACCTCAATCCCGACCTCATCATGGATGCGCTCGATCTCAGTGGCCTGCGACTCGACTCCGGCCTCATCGAGCTCAACAGCTACGAAAACCGGGTCTATCAGTTTCAGGATGAGGATCGTCGCCGCTATGTGGTGAAGTTCTACCGTCCCGGCCGCTGGAGCCGGGCCCAGATCCTCGAAGAGCACGAGTTTGCCACCCGTCTCGCAGAGGCTGAGATCCCGGTCGCCGCGCTGCTCGCCTTCGCGGGCGAGACCCTGCTGGAGCACGAGGGTTACCCCTTTGCCATCTGGCAGAGCGTCGGTGGCCGCCAGTTCGAGGTGGATAATCTCGACCAGCTTGAGTGGGTGGGGCGTTTCCTCGGTCGCATTCATCAGATCGGCGCCAGCAAGCCGTTTCACCATCGGGTGCGGCTCGATGTGGAGAGCATGCTGCATGAACCGCGTCAGCTGCTGGCGTCTGGCGAGTGGCTGCCAAGCGGGCTGGCGAAGCAATTCTTCGGGGTACTCGACGAGCTGATCAAGCATGTCAGCGACGCCATGACCCTGGATGTGGCGCAGATCTCCCTGCATGGCGATTGCCACCCGGGCAACATCCTCTGGCGCGATGGCCCCATGTTTGTCGACCTCGATGATTGCCGCACCGGCCCCGCGATTCAGGATCTCTGGATGATGCTGAGCGGCGAGCGCCACGAGCAGCAGATCCAGCTCGATACCCTGCTGGCGGGCTACGAGGAGTTTATGGAGTTCGACTCGCGGGAGCTGGCGCTGATCGAGCCGCTGCGGGCGATGCGCATCGTTCATTACATGGCCTGGCTGGCACGGCGCTGGGAAGATCCTGCCTTCCCCCGTCACTTCCCCTGGTTCAATACCGATCACTACTGGCGTCAACAGATAGCGACACTGCACGATCAGCTGGAGGCACTCAAGGCGCCACCGTTGAGCCTGATGCCAAACTGGTGAAATAGAAGGGATCTTGCGAGGAAAGCGGGACTCGATCTCCGGCCCTGACCATTGACGTCAGCATGGCGAAACAATAGGCTTGGCACTGCTTCGGTTCGCCGGGCGTGCCTCACAGTGATCCCTTAACAGGAAACATCATGAAAAAAGTTCTATTTTTCCTTGCTGCCATGCTGATGATCCCCATGGTTCACGCCGCCCCCGAGTTCAAGGAAGGCGTCAACTACGATGTGGTCAAACAGACTGGCAGTGCCCAGCCGGAAGTGATGGAGTTTTTCTCCTACTACTGCCCGCACTGCGCCACCTTCGAACCGATCGTTGAACAGTTGAAGGCCGGGTTGCCAGAGGGTGTGCCCCTCAAGAAGAACCCGGTTGCCTTCCTCGGCCGCGAAATGGGCCCCGAGATGCAGCGTGCCTATGCCGTTGCCAGCCTGCTCAACGCCGAAGCCAAGCTGACTCCGGCCATCTTCAACAAGATCCACACCCAGCGTCAGCCGCCGATGAGCCGTGACGATGTAAAGAAGATCTTCGTGGACAACGGCGTGCCGGCTGAAGAGTTCGACGGTGCCGTCGACAGCTTCGCCGTCTCCGGCATGGTCTCCCAGTTCGATCGCAACACCGAGAGCTACAACATTCGCGGTGTACCGGCCTTCCTGGTGAACGGCAAGTACATGGTGAAGATTGAATCCATCACCTCTCAAGAGCAGTTCAACAAGCTGGTGCAGTTCCTGCTGGCCAAGAAAGACTGATACCCCTTGAGTCGATAAAAAAGCCCGCCGGTGCGAACCGGCGGGCTTTTTGTTTTCTGGTGTTCGGGAAGATCAGACCCCGACGTGGAACGCCTGTTTGAGGTTGCGGATAAACTCCGCATCCCGACAGAGGGTCTTGCCCGGGCTGTCGGAGATCTTGGCGACCGGGCCGCCATTGCACTCGATCAGCTTGAAGACGATGTTCATCGGGTTGACACCGGGCAGATCGCAGGTGAGCTTGGTGCCTATGCCGAAACTGGTGTTGATGCGGCCACGGAAGTGACGGAACAGCTGCACCGCCTTGTCGAGGTTGAGCCCGTCGGAGAAGACCAGGGTCTTGTCGGTGGGGTCGATGCCGAGGCGCTGATAGTGGCTGATCGCCTTCTCGCCCCACACCACGGGATCGCCGGAGTCGTGGCGCAAGCCCTGATAGCTGCTGGCCAGCTCGAAGTCGAAGTCCCGCAGGAAGGCATCCATGGTGATGCAGTCGGTCAGGGCGATACCGAGATGGTCGGTGAACTCGTCCAGCCAGCTGGTGAGGGCAGCGCGCTGGCTGTGCTCCAGCGGGAAGCCGAGCTGCTGGTGCGCCTGGAACCACTCATGGGCCTGGGTGCCGACCGCGGGCAGCTTGTACTTCTGGGCCAGCATGTAGTTGCTGGTGCCGCGAAACGCCGGCAGCCGCTCCTTGAGGCGACCCACTACCGCATCCTGTACCGCGTGAGAGAAGCGGCGGCGGGTGCCGAAGTCGATGAGGTTAAACTCGCTCATCTCGTCGCTGCTCAGCTGCTTCTCCAGCTTGTCGATCTTCTGATCGAGCCGCTCCAGCGCGTGGCTGACGCCGAACTGGGGGTAGCGGAAGCGGTTGCGCATCTCGCTGATGATGGCGAGCACCGGGATCTCCCACAGGATCACATCCTGCCAGGGGCCCTCGACCCGCACATTGATGCGGCCATCCTGCTCGAACACCTTGAGCAGGGAGGCGTCGAGCGGCTTGCGGCGCAGGTGGTCGAGGTAGTCAGGGGTGAAGAAGGGACGCTCGGCCAGAAAATCGAGCTCTGGCCTGGTCAGTCGCAGGGAACCGGCGAGGCGCAGTTGCTCCTCGATCTGCCCCATCATGGGCAGCAGATCCTCTTCATTGCGGCTGTGAAACTCGGCCACCACCTCGGCATCCGGATAGCGATGGAACACCGCCTGCTGCATATGCAGCTTGTAGGCGTCGGTGTCGAGCAGGCTGGTGAGGATTGGGGGCATATCAGGCGTCCAGCAGGCGTTGTACATCGATCAGGGTCTGGGCCAGTTCGGCGCCAGCCTCGATCATCTGGGTGTGGGCGCTGGCAACCGTCGCGGGGGCGATGCCACGGCAGGCATCGAGATGGACGATCACCCGGAAACCGGCGCGGCGCAGTTGCAGCACGCTGGTTTTGACACAGTAGTCGGTGGCGAGGCCGCCGACCAGTACGGTATCGACCTTGCGGGCTTGCAGGAATTCGATGAGTCCGGTGCTGCGCCGTTCGGCCAGGTCGTGGAAGCAGGTGCCGTAGGGATGGAGATCCGGTTCGACCCCCTTCCAGACGAAGAAGTCATAGTCGATGGGAGCGGGTAGGCCGTCGAGCAGCTCGAAGCCTTTGCTACCCGGTACGCAGTGCACCGGCCAGGTGAGGTCGGCGTTGGGCAGATCCAGCGGCAGCAGCATGCCGGCGGGGTCAGAAACGGCCCAGTCGGCATTGGCAGGGTGAGAGTCTTTGCTGCCGATCCGCAGCGTGGCGAGGGTGGCCTGAGCGTTGAGCGCAGCCACAATATCATCACCGCCCGCGACGGGCAGTTCGTTCGGGCAGAGGGGGGTAAAGCCCTTCTGCGCATCAATATCCAGGCTGGCGACGGTTCCCATGATTGGCTCCTGCACATACTATTCGTGTGATATTATCTACCAAACATTAATGGAAGGCGAGCAGGGCGATCGGCATGCTGAGAATGAGTCTGGATATGGTGGTGCTGCGGTTGCATGAGGAGCGGCTCGAGCTGCTGCTCGAGACCCGCGATCGCCCCCCCTTTGCCCACTGCTGGCAACTGCCGGCGCTGCGCATCGACGAGACCCGGGATCGGGATCTGGATGCCGCCCAGCGCCGCCTGCTGGCTGAGTGGGGGCTCGGTCACTGCTACAGCGAGCAGGTCTGCACCCTCGGCAATCTGGAGCGGGATCCCCGCGGCTGGTCCACGACCCTGGTCTATCTCTGTCTGGTCGATCCGGAAGTGGAGGCGATCCACGGTTGCTGGCATCCGCTCGCCAACCTGCCGGGGCTGAGCCTCGCCTTCGACCATGTCCAGCTTATCGCCAAGGGACTGGAGCGGCTGCGGATCAAGAGCCGTTACAGCACCCTGCCGCTGCAACTGCTGGGGCCCGAGTTCACCCTCTCCGAGGTGCAGCGCGCCTTCGAAATCATCCTGCAAACACCCATGAATACGGCGGCATTTCGCAAGCGGATCCATCGCGCCGACATTCTGGTGGATACCGGCCGCAAGCGCACCGGCAAACAGCGTCCTGCCATCCTCTACCGGCTGGAGAGCCCCTGCTGCGTGATGTTCGATCAGGTGATGCACGGAGCGGAAGCATGAGTAAGACCAGCGTGCACAAGGTGCTGGTGAGTGCCTGCCTGCTGGGTCAGCCGGTGCGTTACGACGGCCAGAGCAAGGGGATTGTCAGCGACTGGCTGAGTGCGCTGGGTGCCGAGGGGCGGGTGCTGGCCTTCTGCCCCGAAGTGGCGGGCGGTTTGCTGACCCCGCGCCCTCCTGCCGAGCGGCAGGGCGAGCGGGTAGTGACGGCGAGCGGGCTGGATGTGACTGCCGAGTTTGATCGCGGCGCCGCGCTGGCGTTGGCTATTTGTCAGACGCAGGGCATTCGCTTCGCCCTGCTGAAAGAGGGGAGCCCCTCATGTGGCAGCGGCCGTATCTATAACGGCCGCTTCGAAGGGGTCTCTGTGGCGGGCGAGGGCAAGACCACCGCCCTGCTGCGCCGCCACGGGATTGCTGTCTTTTCCGAAGATCAGTTGGCCGAGTTGGCTTCTGCGCTCTCTTTGGATTCCTCCCCGGATTTGGCGGCAACCGGCAGCGGCACCTGACCGCTCTGCCACCCCTCCAGCACCTCGTCCTTCTCCTGCCAGCGCTGGTTTAGCCACTCCTGAAAACCGCGCTTGAACTGCTTGTCGTTGAAGTAATCTCCTATCAGCTGTTCATTCACCGGCAGCTCCTCAATCCGCACCTGAATGCGTTTTACCCGTCCCATCAGGAAGTCCTTGAACGGGATCTCGGCGTTGTCCGGATAGCGGATGGTGACGTTGATCAGGCTGTCGAACTGCTCGCCCATGGCGGCCAGCGTAAAGGCCAGCCCTGCCGCCTTGGGCGGCATCAGGTGGCGATAGCGGGAGCGGGCCGCATCCCGTTTCTGCTCGGTGAAGCGGGTCCCTTCCACGAAATTAATGACGGTAGTGGGGATATGGCGAAACTTCTCGCAGGCATTGCGGGTGGTCTCGATATCCTTGCCGCGCAGGTGCGGGTTCTTCAGCAAAAACTCCCGTGAGTAGCGACGCATAAAGGGCATATCGAGCCCCCAGCAGGCGAGCCCCAACAGCGGGATATAGATCAGCTCGTGCTTCATAAAGAACTTGGGCACCGGCAGCCGGTCGCGGAACAGGTGGCCGAGCACCACGATATCGGTCCAGCTCATATGGTTGCTGATGATGAGATACCAGCCATCCTTGCGCAGCTTGGTATTGTCCTCCACCTGCCAGTCAATACGGGTGGTGAGGCGGATCACCAGCGCATTGCAGGCCAGCCACAGTCTCATGAAGCGGTTGTTGAGGCGGCTGCAGGCGCGACCAAAGGCCGGGATCGGCAGCAGCAGTTTGGCCAGCGACACCAGCAGGATCAGGCTGGCGCACAAGGCGGTGAAAAGGATGGTCAGGCCCGCGCTGATGATCAGCACCAGCGGGCCGGGAAGCAGGGATAGCATGAATGTTTACTGCGCCTTGGTTGCCAGCAGTTGGCTCAGGGTCTGGTCCTTTTCGTGCCAGATCCCGTTCAACCACTGTTGAAACTCTTGTTGGAACTCGGGGTCATTGAAGTAATCCCCCACCAGCTTGCGGTCGATCGGCAAATAGCGGACCTGAACCTTTATTTGCCCGACCCGGCCACACATGAAGTCCCAGTAGCTGGGGATGCCGTCCGGATAGGCGATGGTGACATCCACCAGTTGATGCAACTGATCACCCATAGCGGCCAGAGTAAAGGCGATGCCCCCCGCTTTCGGGTGGAGCAGGTGACGATAGGGCGAGCCCTGCTTCTGATGCTTGCTGCCGGTGAAGCGGGTGCCTTCGACGAAGTTCATCACACTCACCGGAATGTGGCGGAACCTGGCACAGGCTTTACGGGTTGTTTCAATGTCTTTTCCCTTCAGATGGGGATGCTTTTCCAGAAATTTCCTGGAATATCGCCGCATGAAGGGGAAGTCGAGCGCCCACCATGCCAGACCGAGAAAAGGTACCCAAATCAGCTCTTTCTTGAGGAAAAACTTCAGGAAGGGGATTTTTTGGTTAAAAACCCGCTGCAGTACCAGTATGTCGACCCAAGATTGATGGTTGGCAATCACCATATACCACTCATTCCGGCGCCCTTTGTCCACTCCGACCACCTCGAAAGGGGTTTTGATGATGGTTTTCTGGATCAGATTGTTGAAACCGATCCAGCAGCTGGCACAGCCATCGAGCAGCCAGTTGCAGAGGGTGCGCCACCCCTTGAGGGGGAGCAGGAGCTTGAGCAGACCCAGCGAGAAGATGGGGACAAACCAGAAGAGGGTGTTGAAAAAATAGAGCAGGGTGGAGAGGCTGCCGCGCAGTCGCTCTGTCAGCTTGTTGGGCATGAGTCGGGTCCGTCTTGCTGTCGATAAAGGGCCATCAAGTGGTCAGATCTGTGGCCATAATATCAGCCGATTGCCCTTGAGACCATTCAGAGCCGTTACGGGGTTGGACTTACCCTTTCCCTTCTGTCAGCTGCTGCGCAATCGCGACAGCAGCCTGTCCATGGCGCGATAACCGAGCGCCTCGATAAGATGCTCCTTGCCGATGGCGGGTTGCCCGGCCAGATCGGCGATGGTGCGTGACACCCGCAGGATGCGATGCCAGGCCCGGATGCTGAGCCCCAGCTTCTGGATGGCGTTCTCCAAAAATTCGGCATCTTGTGGTGATAGTCGGCAAATATCCTCAATCTCGCGGCTATCCAGCAGGTTGTTGAGCTTGCCGTTACGGCTCAGCATGCGCTCTCTCGCCACCAGCACCCGATCGCGGATCTGCTGGCTCGATTCGCCCCGCTCCGCCTTGCCGGTCAGGCTCCCCTTGGGTAGCAGTGGCACTTCCACAGTCAGATCGAAGCGGTCGAGAAAGGGGCCGGAGAGTTTGCCGAGGTAGCGCAGGATCTGATCCGGGCTGGAGCGAGTCTGGCCGTCACCATAGTGGCCGCAGGGGCTGGGGTTCATGGCGCCGACCAGCTGGAAGCGAGCGGGAAAATCCACCTGACGGGCGGCCCGGCTGATGGTGATGTGGCCCGTCTCCAGTGGTTCGCGCAGGGAGTCGAGCACCTTGCGCTCGAACTCGGGCATATGTGTATGTTTTTACAATAACCCCATATGTGTATGTCTATACTTTATGTACATAACCTCAGTTCCAAATTGACTTTGGAGGGTAGATTCCATGGTACATATGAAGAGTGGAATGAATATTGGCGTATATATTTTGCCTAGATTGATATTGTCGAACATAAGTTCGAGTGAGGATGCTGAGGCTAAAAAAAGAAAAGTTGGAGAATATCTATACTATTATAAAGACTCGGAAAGTATGAGCTCTTATCATTCGATGAAATTCAATCGCTTTCCTATCGTATTAAATTGCGACAACTCCGTTTGGAAAGAAGGGACAATATATCTACTTGTACGAGCTGTTGGGGTTATTGGTGTTAATATGCTGACATTGCATAACTTGGCATATGATTTAAGTGCTTATAGAAAGTTTCTATATGATGAGCAGCTTGAGGTTACATATATACCAGAAAGAAAATCGATGAGGCCGTATTATCAATATAAATACCACCTGATGTCACTGTGTAATGATAAAAAAATCTCGTTCAATACGGCGAAAAGAAGAATGTCTAGTGTTATTGGATTCTATAGATGGATGAAAGTTGCAGGATTAATAGATATGACATCATCTTTATGGAGCGAGAAGGATATCTATATTAATGTCTCTGATACCTTTGGTTTAATGAAGAAAATTAGGATTGTAAAAACTGATTTATCTATAAAGGTAAAAAATCAGAACAGTAATAACCAGTTAGCCATTTATGATGGTGGTGCTCTTAAGCCATTAACTAAAAAGGAACAAAAAGCACTAATTGAAACTTTACTAGAAAATAAAAATATAGAGATGCGGCTGATTTTCATGTTAGCACTTTTCACCGGAGCGAGAATTCAAACTATTTTAACTCTGCCTTGTTCAGTTTTTCTAGAGGAATTAGCCTCTGGTGATAAGTATAAAATGATTTCGATTGGGTTTGGCACTGGGGTAGACTCAAAAAATAATAAACGAACGGTAATTTCAGTTCCTGGCTGGCTTTATTTGAAAGTTAAAACATATGTAAATAGTCAAAGGGCAAGAAAGAGAAGCGATAAGGCTAAACCTGCAAGTGTATCTAGATTGGTTTTCCTCACATCTCAAGGTTCTCCATACTATATGCCAAATGAGGAGAGAGAAACGTTCCTTGATGGTTATGTGACTACTTATATAAGTAATGGCCAGTCTGTTCGGCAGTTTTTAGCAAACAAGATAATTCCAATCATGAGAGTTAAACTGAAAGTTGATGATTTCACATTTCGATTTCATGACTTGAGAGCCACATTCGGACTTAATATTAGTGAGCTTCAGTTACTAATGGTTGATAAAGGCATGATAAGTCTGCATCAAGCTAGAGAGTTTGTTAAAACGGCTATGGGACATTCTAACTATCGTACGACAGATGGATATCTAAAATATAGTCGTGAGATTAATACCCTGACGCAATATCAGGATGATTATGAAAGTTATATTAAACAGCTTATAGGTGGGCTGTATGAGTGAAAATTATATATTAAGAGAGTCTATTCATGTTACTTTACCACTTGAAAATCATATCGTTCCAATAATGCCAGAGAAAGTTGTATTGATCTTTTCTGATGTTGGGCGCTGTGATATTGGGTCATTATGCTATTCGCGAAGAAAAAGCATGGCTACGTGGCGGAAAAGTAGAGAAGTTGTTAGTGATAGCATAATACCTCATAGAATAGATGCGATTAAAAAAATTATAAATATAATTTCAGATGAGTTCATAATATCTAATGTGAAACCTATAACCTTGTCTAGAATGACTAAGGGATTTATTAGATTTATGGATTGGTGTGACTTAAATAGCCATGGTGATGTGCTGCGTAGTAAAGATGATGCAATCAATGCATGTGGTGCTTTTATAAATGAACTCAAGCATAAATTAAGAAGAGGAGAACTAAAAAGTCAGAGTACAGTAAATTTACAACATGCAATGCTGACTTATATGAGTCGACTTTTTGATATAGATTTTAAAGAGCACCTCCATTTAATAACCATGACTCGTGGATATACGCCAACTGATCCCCCTGATGAGCAAGCTGTGAAACAGCTGCTGTCAATTTGTAAGTGTCTGTTTAACAGTATAGCGGCATTCATTATTGAATCATTGCCATACCCCTACATGATTCCAATGCAGGATGTAGACTCAACGCAAGAAAGAGTTTGGATTTTTCCCACTGTCCAGTGGATGAAAAACTTGGAAACAAAAAATAGACAGGGTGTATATAACCATAGTAGTGGAGGGTTATATGAGTTAGAAGAAGTTAAACACTTATATGCATCTGAACGAAATGCGAAAGCAGCAATTAGAAATGCAAAGAAACTGATTGAACGTGCAAATAGTGATCCCATGCATACATCTAGGTTAGGGGTATACAACTTTGCTGTATTTTCTTTTATTCATCTATTTTTGGCTAATACAGGAATGAATTTACAGCAGCTGATAATGCTTGAATGGGATGCTAGTTATTATAATGCAGAGAGAGTTAGTCATCGGTTCTATCAGATAAAAGCTCGCGCTGGAAATAAGAATGTATATTTTGAAATACAAGGGAGCTTTCTTCCTATATTTAAACGTTTCATTTCATTACGAAGTTTTATTTTAGATGGGAAGGAATTTAAATATCTATTCTTTACATTCTCAAAAATAAGAGGCCGGCAACCTGTAAAAATACAATGGGGAAGTCTGTACCAATTTAACAAGCAACTATCTCGAGTGTTTGAAAGCATTCCGAATATAACATCACGCATGTGGAGAGCATTTAAGAGTGAATGGTATATTCAAAACGCTGATGTAGCTGTAACGGCGATGGCCCTACAGAATACCGTGGATACAGTAAAACGAAGATATGTAAATGGCTCATCCACTAAAGGCATAAATGAGATGTCATTTTTCTTAGAACAACTGTCTAAAGTGACTATTGTTGAGTCTGGTCGTGTGGTTGGAAGTGCTACTTCTATAGGAGGATGCTCCGTTATTCATGAGAGCAATCCAATAATACCTGACTGTTTTAAACCTGAGAGTTGCTTGTTCTGTGATAAATATGTCATTCATGCTGATCATAATGACATATTAAAAATATTTGGATTTAGAGCTTACTTAAATAAGCTTGGTGAACTTGGGTCATCGCTGGAGCAGTTAGATAGAATTCACAAGCCGATACTGGAACGGCTAACAGATATTCTCAATCAAATATCTAGTAGAGGTGAGGAACTCTATCGGATGGTCAAGATAATTGACTCCGATTCAGAGTCAAACCAAACATATGGTAGTTATTGGGACTACAAAATAATGATGTTAGATAGGTTACTGTAAATGAAACATGATGTTTTATATAATAGCAACGTAAATATACAAAATGAAAAATCTAAACCTGATTGTTTGTATTATATTGGGATGGAGCCAAAGGACGAATTTGTAGTTAGTCGAGACATGGAAGGGAAGCCCCTATCGTATTATTTGGATGATATGTGGAACTGGTCTATCTATAATAATGGGAAAAAAGCGGCATTCAATTTTTACGTGAAGCTAAATAATGAGACCATTTTTTCCTTATGTTTAAAAAAGGAAATGAAGTGGATATTCTTTTCTTTAATATGGATGAAAAAAGGGCCAATCCTTTCATTTAGAACTCTTAGTAGCTATCTTAGCTTGCTTAGAGCGTTGGGCCTTTATCTTGTAGATAAAAACTTAACCTATAAACAGTTCTTTTCGAATAATAAATACATTGATGGTTTTTCTAATTCGATTAATCAAGGCCGTATGTCTAAATTAGGTATGTTGATTCGGCATTGTCACTTGCTTTTTGATATTAATGTTATGAGGTCGGATAAGGAAGGAATTCTTTTATCCATAAGTAGAAAAAAGCATGAATATATAAGTGGTCTTTATCAACATCCACCTATACCATCGAGAATATATTCAAATATTATCAAGGTTGTTAAAGATGATTTAGATGACATTTCATCATCAATAGACAAGATAATAGAACTATCTAACCGCTGTATTGAAGATCCTCTTCTAGGGCTTGGAAGAGGTGGGCTCAAGAAAAAAAGAGCTAGAGGAGAGAAGGTTTATTTGGAACCTGGGAAAGCTAGTTTTCTAAATTTGTTAGAAGAATATGGCTTGGTATCATTTTTCAGTCGTCATAATTTAAGGATGGATCGGCAAGGATTGTCATCTGCATGTTCATTTATACAAAAATGTGTTGCGGTAGCTATACAGATTTTTTCTGGAATGCGTATTAGTGAGGTCGATTCGCTTCCTTATAATTGTATTAAAGAGCATATATTAAATGGGAAAGTGCATTATCTTATAGAAGGTTTTACAACAAAATTCAATCACGGAATAAATTTGAAAGCAAAATGGGTGACGAATCACGATGGTGTTACTTCAATACATTTAGCAAGAAAAATCTCTGATCTTATATATTCAGCTTCGCAGATTAGAGTTCATGATGAAGATAGAGTTCTATTTGCAAGCATAACTCAATTGCCATTCTCACCAGGGGTTAAACAAGAGGCTCGTGCGATCACTAGTATTAAAATAAATCAGTATGTATCAGAGAAAACACTCGAGATTACTAACTCAGATATTGATGAGCTTAAGATAATTGAGCCATTTAGGAATTGGGATAAGGACGAAAAAATTAAAGTTGGTGAAAAATGGCCATTCACTAGTCATCAAGCTAGAAGATCATTGGCATTATATGCATCACATTCTGGTCTTGTGTCATTACCATCACTAAAACTTCAACTAAAGCATATAACGACAGAGATGACGTTGTATTATGCGAAAGGGAGTGAGTTAGCGGTCAATATAATAAATCCTAAATCAGACCATTTTGCGAATGAATATCAAAGGTCACAGCATTTTTCACAGGCGCAATCATACCTCAATGTGATTTTTGATGAGAATTCAAAATTGGCTGGTATTCACGGCTTAATCGTAAATCGTCAGTCATCATCCGAGCACACGATTATATTTAATGATAAGGCAGAGACTATTAAAAAGTTTCAAAAGGGAGAGCTTTCATATAGGGAGACTTTCTTAGGTGGATGCACGTTAATTGGTGAGTGCGACAAGCGGATAACAAACCCATTTACGGAGTGCTTAGATTGCGCCAGTGCCATTATTAAAAGGGATAAACTAGATAAAATAATTCTGGACCAAACAAATTTAATTAAAATGCTTGATGAAGGTTCTTTTGAATGGAAGAAGGAAAAGAAAGAGTTGGATTACTTGCTCGGATTTAGAGATAAATATAAATGGGGGGCGGAATGAATTCAATAAATGATTATTATGAGGCTTTACAACGGTTAGTTGAAGGTAAGCAAAAAATAGTACCGATAGGAAGTAAAATTAATAATGACACGGTCGCTTTAGAGGCTGGTCGAACTCGTGGCTCAATTAAAAAATCTAGAGCAAGTCATGAGAAACTAATTAATGACATAAGACTTGCTGAACAAGGTCTCCTTATGAAAGACCCTAATGTACAGCATGACGCAGATAGGGAAAAAGTTGTTTATTTAAAAAATATGTTAGATGAGAGTCTTGAGCGAGAAATATCACTATTATTTGAAAACTTCAATCTTCATCAGGAAATCCTGAGGTTAAAAGAACGGAAAAAATAAATGCGGATTTCATGCTGGATGATGAACGACTCAAGATAAAGCATTGTTTTTGTTGGTGGTTTTTTTTCGCATGAGAAAACATCAGGATTTCTCATGCGAAAAGTTCTTATGAAGTCAGTCTTACTAAACTTAGTTTTAAACTATTTCTAATGTATTTATATGTACACAAGAATGCTTTAATGTTTTTATGATAAATCTTTTATCCATCTTGAATAAATGTTTATTTATATATCATATGCATATTTAGGTGCTATGCGGTATGAAATTTTTGATTTTAAGTCGCAAAAACTACCTGATTTTGTTGAAAGGGATATTGGCAACTGGCAAGCTTAGGTAATGTTTTCATAGGAAACTTACTGCCTAGTAGGTTGTCGACGGGAGTATTGATGCCGCTTACACTGAGATCAGTAACACATGAAAAACTTTGCCATGGTTCACGTTGGATCATCTCTAATGAAGATGACCTAGCATCTAAGGTTGCATATCTGGCATTGGGGCAGTCACGTCATGTAGCAAAAATACTATCTCACCTCGATCCAGCTGCTCCTCAGACCCGTGCTGATGCTGCTCGTGGGGCAATAAATCTTCTGACAGTCCCGCAAAATGTTGACCCTTATCATAGAGATGGATGGATCTTCCAAGCGATCTCTTGGATTGCAGCCTACAAGAATGAAGGCGGAGCAATTGTTCGAGCACCACACAGTATCCTTGCACACAAGGGATTTGATGGTATGCAGCTTAAATTGGATGTGAATAATGAGAAAGTTATTAGTGTTTTGATCTTTGAGGATAAGGCAACAGAGAACGATAGATCGACAATTAGAGAGGACGTATGGGCTGGTATCCGAGCATTGGAAAGTGGTGAGAGGATACCTGAACTTATTCAAGAAACTGGCGCTCTTTTGGCTGCAAATCAGTTACGGTTTCGCACGTTAGATATTGATGCGGCGATTGAGACCATTGCATGGGATGACGTTCGTAGTTATAGGGTTGCGATTACGGTTGATGCAAAACGTGAGAATGATAAAAAGCGAATGGCTCTTTTCAAGGGGTTTGATACGGTTGCACCAGGTGCACTATCTCGTCGGCAGGCTGAAACAATGTACATCCCTGAGTTGAGAAAGTGGATGGATCAATTTGCAAATAAAGCAATAAAGCAGATTGAGAATTGGAGGGATAATGTTTGATCCTGTAACGACAAAGCTGATAAGTGATGCACCGCCACTTAATTCGTTAGACCTAGAGACACTCCCACAAACATTTACTCATGCATTTGCCGAGATTGTTGCAACCCGTATTCGATTACGAGATTCTGCTTCTCTTGATATGGCAGAACGTTCCGCAGATTTGGTTAAAATTCTTAACCAGATGCGTCGCTTGGCTGCGGCACAGGAGCTGCTAGTTGCTACTTCACCTAATCGCAGCGATCGTGCGGCAGCTGCCTTTGTTGCTGGAACTGCACACCAGCTTTGTCTTATGGCAGAGACTATAGGAGAAGATAACAAACCTCGAATACCTTACATTAATGCGAATAGTGTAGCGCCAGAAATTTGTTGTACTTTACTTTTTTTGATCGCTGACTCTCAAAGTGATGCTGCTGAGATGGCTAAATATTTGGCTAAAAATATAGATGATCAATCGGCAGAAATGCATCTAATTAAAGCTATAGGCGATCTCGCAACCGGTAGGCTTTCACAAATAATAAATTCAAAAGGAAAAATAATCTATAGTGAACCAGTCGATCAAAGTGGACTTGGGTTAGCTGTCGATGCACTATTGAAACACTTGCACCACGGCATTTTTTTGCTAGCTTCGGAATTGCTGACAAATTCGAATAATAAAACGGAAGAGTCTTTATCTAAGAGAGTCTTTATCGAAGTAATTGATCTATGTATGGAGCCCATAGATGGGGTATTTGATGTAGATGGGGCAAATTCTTATAGTATTTTCCCAGGCCCTCTTCATATCGCTAAGTTGCTACTAGCAATCTCAGGCGATCTTGATAATGCAACAATATGTCGTGTGCAGGCTCCTGTTGGGGTAGATGAAGAACAATGGTGGAGTTTTATTCATCGAACTGCACTTAGACGTCCATATTTATGGCGTAATCATCGTGCGGCTATTGAGGAGGGATATCTTGAATGTGGGGTTTCAGCTGCTATCAGTTTTCCTACTGGAGGTGGAAAATCCACTCTTGCTGAGTTGAAGATTGCGGTGACTCTCTTTCGAGGCCATAAAGCAGTTGTACTTGCACCAACGTTAGCTCTGGTCGATCAAACTGCATCTGTACTTCAAAATACTTTCAGAGGCACCGACGTATTAGGTGACTTGGATGATGAAATTGTCTTTTCCTCGGCAGTTGAATTTCCTGAAGTTATCGTGACAACACCTGAGCGATGTTTAATGTTGCAATCATTACAGCCTGATGCATTTAAAGATGTTGGGCTAATAATGTTTGATGAGTGTCATCTTTTGCATCCACGAGATTCAGACAGAAGCCGACGAAGTATTGATTCGATGTTGTGCATCTTGAATTTAACTCAGTTGGCTCCAGAGGCAGACCTCTTACTTATTTCGGCAATGATGAAAAATGCCGAGGAGATTGCTGGATGGATTGCTGAGCTGACAGGAAGACGTTGTCTTGCTCTCGATTTGGCGTGGAAACCTACTCGTCAAGCACGAGGTTGTGTCGCCTACAGTTCAGAGCAAATCACGGAACTCGAAATGTTACTTCAGCAAGGGCTGAAAACGTGTAATACAAAAAATGTCCCAGCTAAGATTAAGTCGCAGTTGGTTGCATATCCGCAAGCATTTTTTTGCTTAAGGCAAACTTGGGCGACTAGAACACGTAGTGACTATGCGCTAATGGATTTACTTGATCAGCCTGTAGCTCTAGGCACAGGGGTTCGTGCTGAGCCTAAAAAGTGGTATCTAACACCAAATGCTAATCAGGTGGCAGGGGCTATTGCTGCCGCTGCGGCCAGTGTCGGTTTGAAGACACTTATTTTCGTGCAAAGTACAGTCATGGCAGAATCTTCTGTTAGTCATTTTCAGAAGCTGATACCTAATATTCGAGTTGTACTGACTAAAGAGGAACACGCATTTAGAAAAGTTGTAGAAGAAGAGTTAGGAGGTCCACAATATTGTTATTTACAACTAGATGATAGCGGTTGTGTTGTTGGTAGCGCATCAAGTCATCATGCTCAACTGCTGAAACCTGAACGACTTCTACATGAGTCTTTGTTTAAACGCCGTGATGGTATCAAAGTCCTTTTCGCTACATCCACGCTTGCTCAAGGTATGAACCTCCCAAGTGATATTGTATTAATTGCTGGTGATAGTCGATGGGATGTCGATGGTGATTCAATGAAGCAGCTTGATGCTCATGAATTGCTTAATGCCGCTGGGCGAGCTGGCCGTGCTGGTGAGGGTGGACAGGGATTCGTTTTGGTTATTCCTAGTAAGGTAATTAGCTTCGATGACAAGCAAAATAATATAACTAAGCACTGGATGACTTTGCAGGGTATCTTCGCACAATCAGACCAGTGTTTAGAGATAGATGACCCACTATCTTCAATACTTGATTATATTCATGATGGCCTTTATGAAGGCAATCAGGATTATTTTCTTGCTCGGTTACCAATCGGTGATAATGACACTACAGATGGCCCTGCAAAATTGATGATTAACAGGTCGTTTATTGCTTACCGCATGAGGAAAGAAAATAGATATGAATGGATAGATAGTCGTATAAATTCAGCTATTGGACGGCGAGCAGCTCTTGTACCAAAGCAGGAGATAACTTGGCTTGAGCGTATAGCATCATCAACGGGACTGCCCTACGAAATTATCGCAAGCCTAACGAGCTTCTTGGAAACTGAAAAGTTTGAAGGTGATTCTTATCAATGTATGGAGAAACTATTCAACTGGATTTACACTCGCCCAGAATGGCTACTCCAATTGATAAGGCCAAATGATATTGAAGGTTTGTTTGGTAAGAGTTACAGATCTCTTAATAGTGATATAGATAGGGCAAATATGGCCTTGCCAGTCATCAAGACATTACTTAAAACATGGATGGATGGTAAGCCATTGTGTGAACTTGAACGTGCTATTGGCACACCTGAAAATAAAATAAAAACTTGCGAAACAGCACGGCATTTTGCTGTTCGTCTGACAGCTGACCTTGCATTCTTAGCAGGCCTCCCAGCGAGAATTATTGCTGCAAAAGCAGCCATTCTTTGTGAAGAACCATTGGTCAAAACGACTTTGATAACATTAAGTGGTGCAGTCAGAAAAGGCTGCTCCAGTCCTGAAATTCTTGCTAATGCTGTTTTGCTTAAGTCATATTCTCGGCCAGCAGCACGAGCGAAGTTCGAACAGATTTTGCCTTATTTGGTGTCTGGTGGTCAGTTTGATAGCTTTGAGAGCATACAGGTCAGAGTTCGTCATGCACATGATATAGCATTATTTAGTAACCTATAGACTTTATATGGCATATACGGGGTTTTATAGAAATGTTTGATGAAATAATCTCTTCTTTAAAAGGAACGGCTACAACAAGGATTCGTGATCCGATTGTTGGATCATTCTTGATATCATGGTGTATATTTAACTGGAAGCCTCTTGCTCTTTTATTTTTTGGCAATGGGAAAGCATATGAAAGAATTGAGAGCTTTTATCAATACTACTCTGAGAGTGATTTCTTACAGGAGAAGTCTATTTTCATATGGCCATTATTATTCACTTCTTTCTATTTGTTCGTTTTCCCATGGCTATCCCTAATTGTTAAATCTATTCAATCCAAAGCGACTAAACTTCAACATAAGCAGGCTGTGGAGCTTGATATCGTAAAAGCTAACCAACAAGAATTATTAAATAAAGCGTTATTACGAGCAGATCCTGATAAGAGATTCTTAGAGGAAGCGGTTCAGCTAGAGTTTCAACGAGAAACTACTTTGATGGAAAAGGAAAAGGAGAGGGTTCTTTTGCTAGAGTCAATGGCCAAGAGGGCTGCTGAAATTGCTGCAAAGAGTAAATCAGATGCCAATATATCTCGAATTGAAGAAGAAAAGAAATTAAAGCAAATTGAGATTGAACGGCAACGTTTTGAAATAAGTAACATGCGTAATCAATCAACACTAGCATCACACAGGTTTCCATCTATTTATTTGTTCATGGATTTAATTGAAAAAAGCTTGAAAGATGATGAATATACTGTGTCGCTTTCATTTTTAGGTGATATTGTTGCTGCAATTTTTGGATATGATGACTTACATGAAATATTGAATGATAGTGATTTTTGTAATGAAAACTTCTCTAGTGTGAGCTACATTTATTATGATGAAGATATTCTGGTAAAGCGGCTTGAAGAAATCATAAGTAATATCTCTAGTGGGGAAGAGGCTATTACAACTGAAGTACTTTATGACCACATTCAGATGATCTTCGAAAAGTCACCGTATAAATTTATATCTGCGGAGAGTCTTGCTGAATTGGCTAGGGAATCCATTGAGTCTGATTCGTATAATTTGTTGGCAGATGATG
This sequence comes from Aeromonas sp. FDAARGOS 1405, assembly GCF_019048265.1. Classification (NCBI taxonomy): domain Bacteria; kingdom Pseudomonadati; phylum Pseudomonadota; class Gammaproteobacteria; order Aeromonadales; family Aeromonadaceae; genus Aeromonas; species Aeromonas sp. FDAARGOS 1405. The sequence continues at coordinate 1,506,466 of NZ_CP077311.1, forward strand.
GTGTGTCAGGGGCAATTGCAGAGTCTGATACAATATTTGAAGAAGTCTATGTTGAAGGGATTCTAAATTCAGATTTAGATGATGGATTTAATGTTGAATTAGATGCAAGTGCTAGTGGCTACCACCGTAAAGAAAATGACATTCCTGGGCGCAGTATGAGGATTCATATCAAGGTATCTTACCCTGCTATCATTGGTAAATATTGTTTAGGCCCAATGGAAGTTGATGAGGTGAATGGATCGCTTGTCGATCTATGGGATGATGAAAATGAACCTAATACTCGGCAACTTAGTTTTGAAGTATGATGGTCATTATATTGTATATAGTCACTCTGACTGAGTGAGCTAGTCAGATAGAATTTAAAGGATAATGCAGTATGTCAGAAGTTCTTGGTTATGCAGTATATAGCGAAATAGAAAATGGTTTTTTAGTTGAGGCTTCACCGAGTTTTTATCATTGGGACCCAGCCTCTGCGATTATGTATGCTAACCCTGATGACGCGTGGGCTTCAGCAAGCAGGAGAGGCAATGGTTTAGCGGAAGCAGTTGTTATTTATCGTAATGTGGATGGTTCACTTAGTTTCGATGCGATAGAGCGAGCTGGCAAAGCGCCTATTGGAAGTTGGATTGTTACTGTTAAATTGGATATATCTCCTAAAGTACCTCATTATGTGACTAGTGCTGGTAAAAAAATAAAGCTTTCTAGCAAGGAAGTGGATGCTAAAGGGTATCATACAAAAGCCAAAGCCGATCAGATTGCTATAACCTTAAATAAGGTGGAAGGTATAACGGCTAGCGTGTATGAAGTTATCACGACATAAAATTATAATGCATGGCATTTATATGTGGAGGGGGTGTTTTACATTAAACTTATTAAATATAAGTGCTTGGTTTTGGCATAAATGGTGTACTGTTGGCGAGTAATAAAGTGCCATACTAAGTATCAAAGTGTCATACCGAGAAATAAAGTTTCATCCTTAGTTAGGCCGTAGCCATACCCCATTGGTTGACCGTCTGATGCAGATGTCATAGTGACCCTTATCCCATAGTGGACAAATTAATCAATAAACACTTTCCCCTACATAACGTACAGTTTATTCTGGTTTTGCCCAACAGAAGAGGAGGGGAGAAATGCCAAAGTATTATGTAAACAGCAATGCCCAGTCTAATGGCGATCATGAGGTTCATGTTGAGACATGCTCTCATCTACCAAGTGTACTTAATCGAGTTGATCTAGGTTTCCATCAAAACTGCTCCACCGCAGTACAAGCAGCCAAGAAGTTCTATACAAAGTCGAACGGTTGCTATTACTGCTGCAATGCTTGCCACACTAGCTAATCCGTTATCTCTCATCATTATGCCGATAACCCCATTTATCGGCATATAACTACTTCACTGCCTGAAGGTACTAGATGGACAATCAAGCATTAATCATTCTTCTGGGAGTCGTCGGCTTACCGTTATGCTTTTATCTTCTTGCTATCATGCCAAACGCTACACATTGCTACTCATGTAAAGCACCCATTATCAATGCACCGGCAGAAGACATTTCATCGAACAATAGATGGGCAGGAGCGCGAGATATGCAAAAAATGTTATGGCGGTAAATCATCTTACAATCCGCGGATCAGATAGCAGTAGTTACTCAAAGCGTTCCAATCCAACATCTGAACCCCAATCAATCTCACTTGCTGCGGTGGCGCTGGGGTCACACTGAGCCAGCAGTTCTTCCAGCGTGTAGCGCGGTTGGCCACCCAGTTTGGCGCGAGCACGTTCCACATCGTCAAGCGCCGCAGTTAGCAGCGCCGGATCACCATCTTCAAGAGCTGCCTTCAGATAGGCAACCATGTCGGCCTCGGTGGCCAAGTCGTCAGCCGCATCAAAGCGGCTCCATTGTTCAGTTCTCTTCATTCCGTCCTCCTGCATTCGTCATTGCGCATCATGAAACGTTGGCCTACCGCCAGATCTGGTATGGAACTCTATTACTCGCCCACATGTACATATTGTTGATAGATTTAAATATTAATATGTACATAAATGTCCATACGATATTCTAAGTGGATTTATGTATGTTGTTGATATACATAGATAAAATTTGTCCATGTAATAGACAATATATACATACGGGCAATTCATCCAGAAACAGCACCCCGTTGTGGGCCAGCGAAATTTCGCCGGGCCGCGGGTGGCTGCCACCGCCCACCAGCGCCACCGCTGAGGCACTGTGGTGGGGCGTGCGATAGGGTCTGTGGTGCCAGTGACCAGCGCGCGGGGTGAGACCACCGATGGAGTGGATGGCGGCAGTCTGCTGCGCTTCCTGCTCGTTCAGCGGCGGCAGAATGCCGGGCAGACGGCTGGCCAACATGCTCTTGCCGGTGCCGGGCGGGCCGATGAACAGCAGGTTGTGGCTGCCGGCGGCGGCGATCTCCAGCGCCCGCTTGGCCTGTGACTGGCCGATCACATCCTGCAGATCCGGCACATCGGGCAGGCTCTCCGCGCTTTGTTGATCCGGCAGTGGCAGCTCGTACTGGCCGGCCAGCCAGGCGGTGACGGCCAGCAACTGGTGGGCGGTGCGCACCTCGGCATCCTGAATGAGGGAGGCTTCCGGGCCGTTCTCTCGCGGTACCAGCAGGGTGCGCCCCGCATCCCGGCAGGCGAGTACGGCAGGCAGCACCCCGAGCACGGGACGAATTTCGCCGGTCAGGGCCAACTCCCCCAAAAATTCATGATCTAGCAGGTATTTTGCCGGTATCTGCTTGGAAGCAGCGAGAATGCCGATGGCGATAGCCAGATCAAAACGGCCCCCCTCCTTGGGTAGATCGGCGGGGGCCAGATTGACCGTGATGTGTTTGCTCGGGAACTCGAAATTGCCGTTGAGCAGGGCGCTGCGCACCCGATCCCGCGACTCTTTCACCGAGGTTTCCGGCAGGCCGACCATGTTGAAGGCGGGCAGGCCGTTGGAGAGGTGAACTTCCACTGTAACTTGCGGGGCCGCGATCCCGAGGCTGGCACGGCTATAAACCACAGCTAATGACATAAATCCCGTCCTTGAGTTGATATATGTTCTGACTAACTGCTTGTTGTTGGTTTTTTATTCCAGAGTTCCGGCTGGGGAATAGCCAAAATCAGTGGGTTGTCACAGAAAAAAGGCTTGCCCAATAAAAATCACCGTGCTAGTTCTAATAGCCATTCGCGGTAGAAACCGCCCCAATTTCACAGGATTTCCGGTTGTAACTATGAACATGGCCTCCCGTTTCGTCAGCATTATTGTGGTCCTAGTGGTGATTATTATCTCACCGCTCGGGGCTCGTTTAGCTGCACGGAACAAGGGATAGACCCACCACCGGACAGAACGAAACAAGCGACCCCCGAGCCTCACAGCTCGGGGGTTTTTTTTCGACCAAAGGACAGGATTTTCCACATGAACGGCGCGCAGTTTTTGGTACAGGCTCTCAAGAAACAGGGTGTGACCCAGGTGTTTGGTTACCCGGGCGGGGCCATCATGCCGGTCTACGATGCCCTGTATGACGGTGGTCTGGCCCATCAGCTCTGCCGCCATGAGCAGGGCGCAGCCATGGCGGCGGTCGGTTATGCCCGCGCCTCCGGTCAGGTGGGGGTCTGCATTGCCACCTCCGGCCCCGGCGCTACCAATCTGGTGACCGGTCTGGCGGAGGCGCTGCTCGATTCGGTGCCGCTGGTGGCCATCAGCGGTCAGGTGCCCTGTTCAGCCATCGGTACCGATGCATTTCAGGAGGTCGACGTGCTCGGCATGTCCCTCTCCTGTACCAAGCACTCCTTCATGGTGACCGATGCCGCCGATCTGGGGCGCGTGCTGGCAGAAGCTTTCGCCATCGCCACCGAAGGTCGCCCCGGCCCTGTGCTGATCGATCTCCCCAAGGATGTGCAACTGGCCGCCGTGCCTGCCCAGAGCCCGCTGTTTGCAGTGGAAGAGCCGGAGGTGCTCAACCCCTCGGATCTGGCCGCGGCCCGCACCCTGCTGGCTGCCGCCGAGCGTCCGGTGCTTTACGTCGGTGGCGGAGTGGGCATGGCCAATGCCGAGCAGCAATTGCGCGACTTTGCTGCCGCAACCGGCATGCCAGCGGTCACCACCCTCAAGGGGATCGGCGCACTCGACCCCGATAGCCCTGTTTATCTGGGCATGCTCGGCATGCACGGCACCAAGGCGGCCAACTACGCGGTGCAGCAGTGCGATCTGCTGCTGGTGGTAGGGGCTCGTTTCGATGATCGGGTGACCGGCAAGCTGGAGGAGTTCGCCCCCGAGGCTAAGGTGATCCATCTCGATGTGGATGCCGCCGAGTTCGGCAAGCGCCGCACCGCCGAGGTGGGTATCACCACGGATCTCAAGCAGGTGCTGCCCCGCCTCGCCATGACTCTCGACATCGCCCCCTGGCGTGAACACTGCGCCGCCATGGCCCGCGAATATGCGTTTCGCTACGACCATCCGGGGCAGGCCATCTATGCGCCGGCCCTGCTCAAGCAGCTCTCCGCCCGGCTGCCGGAGAGCAGCGTGGTGGCCTGCGACGTGGGTCAGCACCAGATGTGGGTAGCCCAACACATGCGCTTCACCAGCCCGCGCAACCACCTCTCCAGCGCCGGCCTCGGCACCATGGGCTTTGGTCTGCCCGCCGCCATCGGCGCCAAGATGTCGCGCCCGGAGGATGAAGTGGTGCTGGTGAGCGGTGACGGCTCTTTCATGATGAATGTGCAGGAGCTTGGCACCATCCGCCGCGCCCAGCTCAAGGTGAAGATGGTGCTGCTGGATAATCAGCGCCTCGGTATGGTGCGCCAGTGGCAGGAGCTGTTCTTCGACGGCCGCTACAGCGAGACCATCCTCTCCGACAACCCCGATTTCGTCGCCCTGGCTGCCGCTTTCGACATTCCGGGCGAGACCATCACATGCAAGGAACAGATAGCCGGTGCCCTCGATCGCCTGCTGGCAAGCGAGAGTGCCTACCTGCTGCATGTGGCCATTTCAGAGGAAGAAAACGTCTGGCCCCTGGTTCCGCCGGGAGTCGCCAACCACCAGATGATGGAGCAACGCCCATGAACCCGCACACCCTTGCACAGCCCGCATTTGCACAGCACACCCTGCATATCCATGCCCAGCCCAGACCCGAAGTGATGGAGCGGGTGTTGCGGGTGGTGCGCCACCGCGGCTTCAATCTCTGCGCCCTCAACATGGAGCAGGATTGCCAACAGCTGCGGATCACGGTTACTGTCGAGTCGGTGCGTCCCATCCAGCAGTTGTGGAGCCAGCTGGTTAAGCTGGTGGACGTCTCCCGGGTCGATGCACTGGAACAGCAACCCCGGATCAGAGCTTAAGGAGCCAAGCCAATGTCACAGCCTTCCCAATCCGCCACTCACCCCCAATACATCTGGTTCAACGGCAAACTGGTGCCCTGGCAGGATGCCCAGGTGCACGTGATGAGCCACGCCCTGCACTACGGCTCCTCGGTGTTTGAGGGTGTGCGCGCCTACGATACCCCCAAAGGCACCTGCATCTTCCGTCTGCAGGAGCACACCCGCCGCCTGTTCGACTCCGCCAAGATCTACTGGATGGACGTCCCCTACAGCGAGTCCGAAGTGAATGAAGCTTGCCGCACCGTGGTGCGCGAGAACGGCCTGAAGAGCGGCTACCTGCGCCCGCTGGCCTTTGTCGGCAACGTGGGGCTGGGGCTTCATCCGCCGCTGGATGCCAAGGCTGACCTGATGGTGGCCGCCCTGCCGTGGGGAGCCTATCTGGGGGAAGAGGGACTGAAAAACGGGGTGGATGTCTGTGTCACCTCGTGGAACCGGCTCGCTCCCAACACCATTCCCACCGGTGCCAAGGCGGGCGGCAACTATTTGTCATCCCAGCTGATCAGCCGCGAAGCCAAGCGCAACGGCTTCGCCGAGGGACTGGCACTGGATGTGAACGGCTATCTGAGCGAAGGGGCGGGGGAGAACCTGTTCCTGGTGAAGAACGGCGTGCTGTTCACCCCGCCTGCTACCGCAGCCATCCTGCCCGGCATCACCCGCGACACCATCATGACGCTGGCCCGTGATCTGGGTTACGAGGTGCGCGAGCAGGCACTGCCCCGTGAGGCGCTCTATGTGGCGGACGAGATCTTCATGACCGGCACTGCCGCCGAAGTGACCCCGGTGCGCTCCGTCGATCGGATGAAGGTGGGTGCTGGCAGCCGTGGTCCGGTGACTGAGCAGCTGCAAAACGCCTTCTTTGGCCTGTTCAACGGCCAGACCGAGGACAAGTGGGGCTGGCTGACGCCCGTCAATGACTGATAAGAGAGGGGAGGCGTCATGCCTCCCCGAGTCGCTTCCGGTGAGGGCTGCCCAGAGGAGTCTTCACCAGGATCGATTCCGATCCACTCGTATCATCACCGCATAACGCATCGAGCCCGCTGGGCATTCAGGGAGTAGAGACATGCCGAAGTTGAGATCCGCCACCACCACCCACGGACGTAACATGGCCGGGGCCCGCGCCCTGTGGCGTGCCACCGGAATGACCGATCAGGATTTCGGCAAGCCCATCATCGCCGTGGTCAACTCCTTCACCCAGTTCGTGCCGGGCCACGTCCACCTCAAGGATCTGGGCCAGCTGGTGGCGCGCGAGATCGAGGCCGCAGGCGGCGTTGCCAAGGAGTTCAACACCATAGCAGTAGATGACGGTATCGCCATGGGCCACGGCGGCATGCTCTACTCCCTGCCCTCCCGCGAGCTGATTGCTGATTCGGTGGAGTATATGGTCAACGCCCACTGCGCCGACGCCATGGTCTGTATCTCCAACTGCGACAAGATCACCCCGGGGATGCTGATGGCCGCCCTGCGCATCAATATCCCGGTGATCTTCGTCTCCGGCGGCCCGATGGAAGCGGGCAAGACCAAGCTCTCCGACCAGATCATCAAACTGGATCTGGTGGACGCCATGATCCAGGGCGCCGATCCCAAGGTATCGGACGCCCAGAGCGAACAGGTGGAGCGCAGTGCCTGCCCCACCTGCGGCTCCTGCTCCGGCATGTTTACCGCCAACTCCATGAACTGTCTGACCGAGGCGCTCGGTCTCTCCCAGCCGGGTAATGGCTCCATGCTGGCGACCCATAGCGACCGCGAGCAGCTGTTCAAGCTGGCGGGTCAGCGCATCGTGACGCTGGCCAAGCGCTGGTATGAACAGGATGACGAGAGCGCCCTGCCGCGCAATATCGCCACCAAGGCGGCGTTCGAGAACGCCATGGCGCTCGATATCGCCATGGGCGGATCCACCAATACCGTGCTGCACCTGCTGGCAGCGGCGCAGGAGGCCGGGGTGGACTTCACCATGGCCGATATCGACCGCATGTCCCGCAAAGTGCCTCAGCTCTGCAAGGTGGCGCCCTCCACCCAGAAATATCATATGGAAGATGTGCACCGTGCCGGTGGCGTGGTCGCCATTCTGGGTCAGCTGGAAAAAGCGGGCCTGGTGCATGGGGATACCCGTACCGTGCTGGGTTGCTCCCTCGTCGAACAGCTCAATGAATATGACGTCAGCCGCCAGCCGAGTCAGGAGGTGGTGGACTTCTACCGTGCCGGGCCGGCCGGGATCCGCACCACCAAGGCGTTCAGTCAGGATTGCCGCTGGCCGGAGCTGGATCTGGACCGCGCCGAAGGCTGCATCCGCTCGCTGGACAACGCTTACAGCCAGGAGGGCGGCCTCGCCGTGCTTTCCGGCAACCTCGCGGTCAACGGCGCCATCGTCAAGACTGCCGGGGTGGATGAGGAGAACCTCACCTTCCGTGGCCCGGCCCGGGTATTCGAGAGTCAGGAGAGCGCGGTGAGCGGCATCCTCGATGGTACCGTGAAAGCAGGCGAGGTAGTGGTGATCCGCTACGAAGGGCCGAAAGGGGGTCCGGGCATGCAGGAGATGCTCTACCCCACCACTTATCTCAAGTCCATGGGGCTCGGCAAGGCGTGCGCCCTGATCACCGACGGCCGCTTCTCCGGCGGTACCTCGGGCCTCTCCATCGGCCACGTCTCGCCGGAAGCTGCCTCTGGCGGCACCATAGGTCTGGTGGAGGATGGCGACATCATCAGCATCAATATCCCGGCCCGCAGCATGGTGCTGGAGGTGGCCGACAGCGTGCTGGCCGCCCGCCGCGTCGCCGTGGAAGCCCGTGGCTGGAAGCCGCTCGATCGTCAGCGTCAGGTCTCCTTTGCCCTGCGCGCCTACGCCATGTTCGCCACCAGCGCCGACAAGGGCGCGGTGCGCGATCGCACTCTGCTGGGGGAATAAAGATGAATTCCAATATGAAATATGAGCGGTTGACCCGACAGGTCGGTCTTTGCGCCGATAAAGGGTTGGTGTGGCGCGATCGCTCGATGCTGGGGGAATAAATCATGGTCTCTGCGGCGGATTATCTACGCAAGGTGTTGCTCTCCCCCGTCTATGAGGCGGCGCGGGTGACCCCCCTGCAAACCCTGAAGAAACTTTCCGAGCGGCTCGGCAACCATGTCAGCCTGAAGCGGGAGGATCTGCAACCGGTCCACTCCTTCAAGCTGCGCGGCGCCTATCACAAGATCGCCACCCTGACCGAGGAGCAGAAGGCGCGCGGCGTTATCGCCGCCTCTGCTGGCAACCACGCACAGGGGGTCGCCCTGTCGGCCGCCAAGCTTGGCATCAAGGCGATCATCGTGATGCCCAAGACCACGCCGGATATCAAGATCGACGCGGTGCGCCGGCAGGGCGGCAACGTCATGCTGTTTGGCAACAGTTTCGACGAGGCCTACGGCGAGAGCCGCCGCCTCTCCGAGCTGGAGGGTTACACCCTGATCCCGCCGTTTGACGACGTCGAGGTGATCGCCGGGCAGGGCACCATCGGCAAGGAGTTGCTGGAGCAGGATACCCACCTCACTCACGTCTTTGTGCCGGTGGGCGGCGGTGGGTTGGCCGCCGGGGTGGCGGTCTATATCAAGCAACTGCTGCCGGATGTGAAGGTGATCGGGGTGGAGGCTGAAGGGTCTGCCTGTCTCAAGGCCGCGCTGGCGGCCGGCGAGCCGGTCAATCTGGAGCGGGTCTCGCTGTTTGCGGACGGGGTGGCGGTCAAGCGCATCGGCGAGGAGACCTTCCGCCTCTGCAACCAGTATCTGGACGAGGTGGTGACCGTCTCCAACGACCAGATCTGCGCCGCACTGAAAGACATCTTCGACGACTGCCGCGCCATCGCCGAGCCGTCGGGCGCCCTCTCGCTGGCGGGCCTCAAGGCCTACAGCGAGCGGGAGCAGGTCAAAGGGGGGCGGATGGCGGCCATTCTCTCCGGCGCCAACGTTAACTTCCACAGCCTGCGCTACGTGTCGGAGCGCTGCGAGATCGGCGAGAAGCGCGAGGGCATGCTGGCGGTGACCATCCCCGAGCGCAAGGGGGCCTTCCTCGACTTCTGTCGTCAGCTTGGCCCCCGCATGGTGACCGAGTTCAACTATCGCTACGCCGATGCCGAACAGGCGTCGCTGTTCGTTTCGGTGCGCCTCACCGGCGGTGACGAAGAGCTCGGCCAGATCATCGATCAGCTCGGTGGCAACGGCTATCCAGTGGTCAACATGACCGAGAGCGAGCTGGCCAAGAATCATGTGCGCTACATGATTGGCGGCCGCCCGGCCCGGCCCCTTGGTGAGCGTCTCTACAGCTTCAAGTTTCCGGAGCAGCCTGGCGCCCTGATGCGCTTCCTCGAGACACTGGGTTGTCGCTGGAACATCAGCCTGTTCCACTACCGTAACCACGGTGCCGACTACGGCCGCGTGCTCTGCGCCTTCGAGCTGCCGGATGAAGACGTGGCAGCCTTCCACGACTACCTGCGCGAGATTGGCTACGGCTGGAAAGAGGTGAGCGACGACCCCGCCTACCGGCTGTTCCTGGCCAGTTGAGCAAGAGGGTTGCTACGACCAGTCCAGAGGGAGGTGCCATGCCTCCCTTTTTTATATGTCGGGCGTAGAGAAGTTATTGCAGGGTAACCCCTGCCCATGGTTTTACTGACAAAACAATGTGAACCGCTGTGCTGGCGATTTTTACGCCGGATATTGCAGGCAAGCTCACACTCCTGATGGGCTGGTCATTTGAGGCTGCCTTCGGATGGGATACCCTGATCGGCGGAGAGGCCGCCTGACGGCTTCACACAGGGAGAGTGCGCACTCAGGCGCCCATAACGACTTATTGCAGAGGCAAAAATATGAATAAATCCATGCTTGCCGTGTTGGTCAGCGGTTTGCTGGCGGCCGGCGCCGTTCACGCCGCCGCTCAGGACAATACCTGGTATGTCGGTGGCAAGGCCGGTTGGTCCAACTATTACGGTGTTGATCATAACCAGTATGCCGAGTCGATAGCCCAGACGCTGGGCAATACCAGCGAGAACACGGACGATCTGGGACTGGGTCTGTTTGCCGGTTATCAGCTCAACCCCAATCTGGGTTTCGAGTTGGGTTATGACTGGCTTGGCAAATACGATACGACCTCGGGTACCGGCGCCAATACCCTCAACACCGAAGCCAAGAGCCAGATGATTCAGGCCACCATGAAGATCAGCTTCCCGGCAACGAATGTGCTCGATCTTTATGGCCGACTGGGCGGTGCTTATGCCTGGACTGAAAGTGAACTCAGCTTCGCCAATGTCAGCGAGACCGGTAAAAAGCATGGTGCCGCCTTTGTCGGGGCGCTGGGTGCCGAATACGCCATCGATCGTGACTGGGCCGCCCGTCTGGAGTACCAGTACACCACGCCGCTGGGGGATGCCTCTCTCGATCGCTCCGGCATCGAGCTGGATAACGGCCTGATCTCGTTCGGCATGCTCTATCGTTTCGGTCAGCAAGGGGGTGAGGTTGCTGTGCCGGCGCCCGCTCCGGCTGCTGAACCGGCTCCGGCTGTGGTGGTGGAACCCAAGACCTTCAGCCTGAGTTCCGATGTGCTGTTCGAGTTCAACAAAGCGACCCTGAAACCGGCTGCCAATCAGGCGCTCGATACCCTGTTCGGCCAGATTGTGGCGGCCAATCCGAAAGATGGTGTCGCAACTGTCATCGGTTATACCGACCGTATCGGCTCCGACAACTACAACCTGGCTCTTTCCGAGAAGCGGGCCCAGAGCGTGGCCAGCTATCTGGTATCCAAAGGTTTGTATGCCGACAAGGTGCGGGTCGAGGGGCGTGGCAAGGCCAATCCGGTCACTGGCAGCAGCTGTGCCAGCAGCTCCAAGCAGGAGCTGATCGCCTGTCTGGCTCCGGATCGTCGGGTTGAAATCCATCTGGAAGGGGTTTCCCAGCCGGCGCAGTGATGCTGTGGCAGAGATGGGATTCGAGAAGAACGGGAGGCCAGGCCTCCCGTTTTCTATGGTCAGCGTGATCGGATGGTGGTGGCGCAGACCTGGGTTGCCAACATCATGAGCTATCGAATCTTTTCCTAATAGGAATAGTTATTATATTTCCAAGAAATTACAGGATAAAAAAATAGAATTAAACTTTGCGCCTGAAGATTCTTTTGGTTAGAATCTCTGCGTGTTATCAATAGACAGGTAAATATTATGGACTGCGACAGTTGTAGCCGATTGCAAATCGCGATGCGGGTTTACCAGAGCTGAGGCCGAATATTTTATCTTCTCTCTCACTCTGATTGCTCGAATCACAAGCATAGAGTGCAGCATCTATATGAGTCAGCATCGACTCTCACAACCTCTTTATCCCGCCTTCATCAGGGATTACGGTTGTAAATCTGGATCGTTCCGCTCATCTGCGAGCCATGCGCGCCTCGCGACCTCTGCAATTGAACGCTTCATCATGCATCCCGGTACTGCCCGTCAGGGCCGTCACAGCGTCGGAACCATGCATCCGTGCCGTGGTCGGGAAGGGATCAAGCGTAAAATAACAAGATGGATAATCTCATATTGAAAACTATTTCGTTTTCGATATGGCAGGTTGCACATTAAAATAAATGATGTGATTGATTAATATATTTCGGCGGTGGCAAGGGTCGCGCTGTAATATTTCTATAGGCGTGGTTTTCTCCGATGTTCTTACCCGCCAGATATCACTGATACTATTTCCTGCCCGCATCCAGTTATTTCAAACTGTCGTAATCCTGATTTTCTTTATGGGTGATGCCGCTCTAGTTGCGGGATCACCGGATTGGTCCGCTGATAATGCAGACTCGCGGCCATGCCTGCCAACGACAGTGTGTATCGCTGTCCATGGTTCGTCCGGCCCTCTCTCCACCCCACTCGGAGGATATCGTATGACCGAAGAGCCCAAACCTCGACCCTCGGGGTTCACGTCTCCCCACTCCTGATCCCCCCTGCGGGGACGGGATGCGGTGTTCTGACCCCTGATCTGACCCAACCATGCAGGTTAGCTCGACGGCAGACATTTGTCTGACGAGCCGCCCCGTGCGCGCCAGTTGAGCGTGCCGGCAACGAGTCGGGTTCACAGCTTTCGATATCAGTACTGACGCCTGGCCTGGCCCGCGACAGGGCCCTTCTGCAAGCGAAAATCAGGATTTAAAGTTATGAAGCAACAACATACTGCCAGCCGGCACAAGCAACAGGGGTTCGTCGCCCCGGGCCGTGCCAATGAGAAGCTCTCCTCCCGGGTGCTCGACGAGGCCGACAAGTCCCTCGAATACACCCTCACTGCCGTGCGCGGCAATATCGACGGCCTGACCGCGACCGAGGCGGCCAACCGTCTGGTCCAGTTTGGCCCCAACGAGGTGACCCACGACAAGCCGCCCCATCCATTGATCCAGCTGCTGCAGGCGTTCAAAAACCCGTTTGTGATGGTCTTGATGGTGCTTGGGCTGGTCAGTTACGTGATGGACGTGCTGATGGCCGAGCCGGGTGATGAGGACTGGGTCAAGGTGATTATCCTCGGTGTCATGGTGGGCCTGAGCGGTCTGCTGCGCTTCTGGCAGGAGTACCGTTCGGCCAAGGCGGCCGAGGCGCTCAAGTCACTGGTGCGCAACACTGCCACTGTACAGCGTCGTCCCTCGCCGGGCGCTACCCCCCAGCGCAAGGAAGTGGCAATGACCGAGCTGGTGGCCGGAGACATAGTGCACTTGCAGGCGGGAGACATGATCCCCGCCGACATCAAGCTGATTGAATCCCGCGATCTCTTCATCAGCCAGGCGGTGCTGACCGGTGAAGCACTGCCGGTGGAGAAGTATGACACTCTGGGAGCTGTGGCCGAGAAGTCGGCAGACGGCAACAGCACAGGGGACGTGGGGTTGCTCGATCAGCCCAACATCTGCTTCATGGGCACCAACGTGGTGAGCGGTACAGCCAAGGCTGTGGTCGTGGCCACCGGCAGCGACACCTACTTCGGTTCGCTGGCCCGCAACGTGGTGAGCCACAAGCGCATCGAGACCAGTTTCGATCGCGGCGTCAACAGCGTCACCAGGCTGCTTATTCGTTTCATGCTGGTGATGGTACCCATCGTCTTTATGCTGAGTGGTATCAGCAGTGGTGACTGGATGTCTGCACTCACCTTCGCGCTGGCGGTGGCGGTGGGGCTCACCCCCGAGATGCTGCCGATGATCGTTTCTGCCAACCTGGCGCGGGGGGCGGTGGCCATGGCCAAGCGCAAGGTAGTGGTCAAGCGTCTCAACTCGGTGCAAAACTTCGGTGCCATGGACGTGCTCTGCACCGACAAGACCGGTACCCTGACCCAGGACAAGATCATCCTCGAGCACCACTACGACGTGCGTGGCAACCGGGACGACCGGATCCTGCAGTTGGCCTGGCTCAACAGTTATCATCAGAGCGGCATGAAGAATCTGATGGACATCGCCGTGATCGAGCACGCCGATGCACTGGGGGCTGGCTGCAAGCCGGCGGGTTACAGCAAGGTGGATGAGTTGCCGTTCGACTTCGTGCGCCGGCGCCTGTCGGTGATCGTACAGGATGAGCGTGGCCAGCAGCTGATGGTTTCCAAGGGGGCGGTCGAGGAGATGCTCTCCGTCTCCAGCCACATTGATGATGGCAAGCAGATCCGAGAGCTGGATGAGATTGAGCGCCGTACCTTGCTGCGTCGCAGTGAAGAGTACAACGCCGACGGTTATCGGGTGTTGATCGTGGCTACCCGAGAGATCCCGGCTGCCGAGTGCAAGCAGAGCTATCGCACCAGTGACGAGGTCAATCTGGTGGTGCGCGGTTTCCTCACCTTCTTCGATCCGCCCAAGGATTCAGCCCCACCGGCCATTCGTGCGCTGAACGACTATGGCGTAGCGGTAAAGGTACTGACCGGCGATAACCCTATCATTACCAGCAAGGTGTGTCGTGATGTTGGGCTGGAGCCCGGTGTACCGCTGCTCGGCAAGGATATCGAAGGAATGGATGACGTAGCGCTGTGCGAGGTGGTCAAGCAGACCACCATCTTCGCCAAGCTCACCCCGCTGCAGAAGTCGCGGGTGGTGAAGGCGCTGCAGGTCAACGGCAACACCGTCGGTTTCCTCGGTGACGGCATCAACGATGCACCGGCGCTGCGGGATGCGGACGTGGGGATCTCGGTGGACAGCGGTGCCGATATCGCCAAGGAGACCGCCGACATCATCCTGCTGGAGAAGAGTCTGATGGTGCTGGAGGAGGGGGTGATCAAGGGGCGCGAGACTTTTGGCAATATCCTCAAGTACCTCAACATGACCGCCAGCTCCAACTTCGGCAACGTCTTCTCGGTGCTGGTGGCCTCCGCCTGGCTGCCATGGGCACCCATGCTGGCGATGCAGATGTTGATCCAGAACCTGGTGTATGACGTCTCCCAGATGCTGCTGCCCTGGGACAAGATGGATCCCGAGTTCCTCAAGCGGCCGCGCAAGTGGGAGGCGAGCAACATAAAGCGCTTCATGCTGTGGCTCGGCCCGACCTCGTCGGTGTTCGATATCAGCACCTACTGCCTGATGTGGTTCGTGTTCGGCGCCGGCGCTCTCTATGCCACTGCCAACGGCAGCATGGATCCGCTGGTCAACGGTCAGGCCATCATGAACTCCGGCTGGTTCATCGAGGGACTGGTGTCGCAGACCCTGGTGGTGCACATGTTACGTACCCGCAAGATCCCGTTCCTGCAGAGTACCGCTACCCTGCCGGTGCTGCTCTCCACCTCCATCGCTATCGCCATCGGCTGCTACCTGCCGTTCTCGCCGGTGGCGGAGCACTTCGGCTTCATCACCCTGGATGGGCCCAAGTACTTCATGTGGCTGGTGATTACCATGCTGGCCTACATGGGGCTGACCCAGACCATCAAGAGCATCTACATCAAGCGCCACGGCCAGTGGTTCTGATGCGGATCTAGTGGAAGCGCCGGTATGATAGCGGCGCGACAGAAAAAAGAGAGCCAGCCCGCACAAGCGGACTGGCTCTCTCTATTTGGTGTGACCTGACTCCCTTGTTGGAGAGTACCGGTCTGTGGCTTATAGCTTGAACAGCGGGCGCAGGCGGATGCCGATCAGGCTGCCGGCGAGGGCCATCAGCATCCAGACCCAGCCGTGCAGGCTGCCTGAGGCGGTACCGTCGAAGAAGCCGCCGAGGTTGCAGGCGCTGTACATGGCGCCCATCCCCATCAGCAGGCCGCCGATGATGGAGGCCAGGCTGTTGCCGAGCCGCATCGGGGCGAAGGTGCCGCCACCGCTGATGCAGCGCGCCAGCATGGCCCCCAGAATGCCGAGCCAGAACATGCCAACCATGGGGTTGATGAAGAGCGGTTGGGCCAGCTTGGGGTGGCCCTCGAACAGGCCGAACAGGGAGGCACCGCGCAGCGCCATGTCATAGACGGCGCCGGTGATGGTCCAGGCCGAGCCGTGCAGGGCGACGACAGTGGAGTTGAGTATGGCGATGATGATGCCGCCGGTCAGCACGGTGAAGCGGCCATCGCGCCAGAACAGGTTGCCGCCGCTGAAGAGGGGCTTGAGCTCGCCGGTACGTTTGAGCTCGCTCTTGCGAAACAGCAGGAACAGCGCGGCGACCAGCGCCAGGTTGAGCAGCATGCCGCTCCAGATATTGCCGGTCAAATCCTTGGCCAGCACCACATGGCTGGAGAAGGTGGCCTCCAGTTCGGGGCGGAACTGGTTGCTGATCAGGGTGCCGATGCCGTAGCAGAGCAGCACCAGCCAGAAGCGGGGTTGCCCCTCGCCGCAGCAGTAGAGGGTGCCGGTGGCGCAGACGCCTGCCAGCTGCATGCCGATGCCGAACAGGAAGGCGCCGACGATGAAGGGAATGCCGATGGCCATCACGTTGCCCACCATGGCATCGCCAAACAGGGCGTGGCTAAAGGAGAGGAAGCAGGTGAACAGCAGAATTTCGATGGCGATGGTAAGCAGGTGAACCCGCACATAGTAGCTGTTGCGCTTGGTCAGCATCTCGCGCCAACCGAACACGATACCGAAGCGGCTGAAGGAGAGGGTGAAGCCGAAGCCGAATCCGATCAGGGCCATCAAAGCCCATTTCATACCAAAGGTGTTGCCGAGCCAGAGTAACGCTCCCCCCGCGATTGCCACGATGGGGAGCGACCATTTTCGATTCATGCCTGTTGATCCTTATAGCTGGATGAAGAATTGGGAGTGCGGATCCTATTCCCACATTGAGTCCAAGGCTACCGGTTTAACAGGCCAGGAGGCGAGAAAATGGCATATCGCTTATGACTACTTTGTTATCTACGGATTTGATTTTGAAAGCTTTATATTGCTCGTTGCAGCGGGGCGCTTGCCGTTGCGCAGCCCATCGAGCGTGAAGATCAGCAGTGCGCTCCAGATACAGGCGAAAGTGAGAGCCTTGTCCATTGCCAGCTCCTCGCCGTAGAGAGTGACCGCGAGGATGAACATCAGGCTGGGGCCTATGTACTGGAAGAAGCCCAGGGTGGATAGCTTGAGCCGGGTCGCAGCGGCGGTGAAACAGAGCAGGGGGGCTGTGGTGACGGCGCCTGCAGCGATCAGCAGCAGGTTGAGGTGCCAGTCATTCTGGGTGAGGTGGCTGGTGGGGCTGTCGGCAAATCCCCACAGATAGATGGCTGCCGGTGGCAGCATGATCATGGTTTCGATCAGCAGGCCGGTAAGTGCATCGAGGGCCAGCTTTTTGCGCACCAGACCATAGATGGCGAAGCTCGACGCCAGCACCAGCGCAATCCAGGGCAAGGAGCCAAAGGCGATAAGCTGGATCGCCACCCCGGCAAAGGCCAGCGCCACCGCCCACCACTGCAGGCGGCGCAGCTTCTCGTTCAGAAACACCATTCCCAACAGTACGTTGAACAGCGGGTTGATGTAGTAGCCGAGGCTGGCATCCAGCATATGGCCGTTGTTGATGGCCCAGATGAACAGCAGCCAGTTGCCGCCGACGGTAACCGATGTAAACGCCAGGGTGAGCAACACTTTTGGCTGGCGCAGCACCGCCTGCACCTTGTGCCACTGACGGCCTGCCAGGGTCAGTACCATCAGCAGCACGCAGGACCAAATCATCCGGTGGGTCAGGATTTCGGCGGCCGGAACGGCAGAGATGGTCTTGAAATAGATGGGGGCTATGCCCCAAAGGGTATAGGCGCACAGGGCGTAGATGACGCCCTGACGCTGGATCTGTTGCGGCATGCGGATGACCTTTACTGAAGCGTTGGATGCGGGAAAACATCGCAAAAAATCAGTGTAGCGATCCTTTTGCGGGGAAAGAAGCGAATAAACGAAGTTTGAGGGAAAGGAGGTGTGTTGCTGGCCGGTCAGCCTTTACCGCGGCGGATCTTGTCGACGTCCATCAACAGCCACAACATCAGGGCGATGGCGGAGATCCAGGGGCCCCAGGTCACGTAGGCCTCGCCGTGCCCCAGCACGAAGAACAGCAGGGGCAAACCGATCACCAGAAAAAGTACGCTTCCCAGAAAAAATAGCATTTTTGTCTTTATATTTAACATGTTGGCTTTTTTATCATTATAAGGATTGAGCCCGGTGATGGAAGGCCAAAAATGCAAAAGGGGGATTTCTCCCCCTTTTTGATCCGATAGTGCTGCTTTGTCGTGTTATTCCAGCTGAATCCAGGTGCTTTTCAGCTCGGTGTACTTCTCCAGCGCATGAAGTGACTTGTCGCGACCGTTGCCGGACTGTTTGAAGCCGCCAAACGGCATGGTCATGTCGCCACCGTCCCAGTTGTTTACGAACACGGTACCGGCGCGCAGGGCGCGGGAGCCTTTCACCGCCTTGTTGAGATCCGCCGTCCAGATCGCCGCGGCCAGGCCGTAGTCGGTGTCGTTACTCAGCGCAATGGCCTCTTCCAGCGTATCGAAGCCGGTCACCGCCAGCACAGGGCCGAAGATCTCCTCGCGGAAGATGCGCATCTGCGGGGTCACGTCGTCGAAAATGGTGGGTTCGATATAGAAGCCGCCACTCTCCATATTGGTGCGGTTGCCGCCCAGCAGCAGTTTGGCCCCCTCCTGCTTGCCAATCTCGATATAGCGCAGCACCTGCTCCATCTGGATGTGATCCACCATGGCGCCGATGCGGGTCGCAGGGTCGAGCGGGTTGCTCGAGATCCACTCGC
This sequence comes from Aeromonas sp. FDAARGOS 1405, assembly GCF_019048265.1. Lineage (NCBI taxonomy): Bacteria > Pseudomonadati > Pseudomonadota > Gammaproteobacteria > Aeromonadales > Aeromonadaceae > Aeromonas > Aeromonas sp. FDAARGOS 1405. Next base: position 1,524,989 of record NZ_CP077311.1, read on the forward strand.
GGGCATGGGCCAGCAGTCGCTCCATAAATTGCGGCTTGATGCTGTTTTGCACCAGCAGGCGGGAGGCTGCGGTGCACACCTCGCCCTGGTTGTAGAAGATGGCGCCAGCTGCGCTCTTGGCCGCTGCGTCCAGATCCGGTGCGTCGGCCAGTATGATGTTGGGGCTCTTGCCGCCGCACTCCATAAAGGCTCGCTTGAGGTTGGACTTGCCGGAACACTCCACCAGATGTTTACCGATCTTGGTGGAGCCGGTGAAGGTGATGCAGTCCACATCCATATGCATGGCCAGCGCCTCGCCCACGGTGTGGCCAAAGCCCGGCAGCACATTGAACACGCCGTCCGGAATACCCGCCTCCTTGGCCAGACCGGCGATACGCAGGGCGGTCAGGGGGGATTTCTCGGAAGGTTTGAGAATGACCGAGTTGCCGGTAGCGAGCGCCGGGCCCAGCTTCCAGCAGGCCATCACCAGCGGGAAGTTCCAGGGCACGATGGCGGCAACCACCCCGAGCGCTTCGCGGGTCACCAGCGCCAGTGCTGACTCCTCCACCGGGGCGACCTGATCGTAGATCTTGTCGATCGCTTCGGCGTTCCAGGCGATGCAGTTGGCGGCGGCGGGGGCGTCATAGCCCATGGCATCGCCGATGGGTTTGCCCATATCCAGCGACTCCAGCAGCGCCAGCTCCACCTTGTTGAGGCGCATCAGCTCGGCGAAGCGCTGCATGATCTGTTTGCGCTGTTTCGGTGGCAGGCCGCTCCAACGCTTGTCGTTGAAGGCGTCACGGGCAGCCTGTACCGCCAGTTCGGCATCGGCGGCATCGCAGGCAGCCACCTTGGTCAGCAGCTTGCCATTGGCCGGGTTGATGCAATCGAAGGTGGCGCCATTGACGGCATCCCGATAGCTGCCGTTGATAAAGGCTTGCGAGGGCAGGGTCAGATGGGCGGCCTTGTGTTGCCACTGGGCCAGGGTCAGGTCACTCATGTTCACTCCTTGAACCGGCAAAAGTCAGTTTCCGCGTATCAATATGCTAAACATCCTGCCGCTTGTAAATCCACCTTGTAACAATTCATTAAACATTGCCCCCCCTGCCGATGCGCCTCTGAATGTCAGAAACTGGCGGGGGTGTTGGCCGAAATCAGCACGCACTCCTGCTCGCCGCTATTGCGAAAGCGGTGGGGGGTGCGGCTGTCGAAGTAGTAGCCATCCCCGGCGCCCAGCAGGTAGATCTGCTCGCCCACGGTCACTTCAACCTCGCCCTTGATGACGATGCCGCACTCTTCACCCTCGTGGCTCAGCATGTCGTCGCCGGTGTCGGCGCCAGGTGGCAGCACCTCCTGCAACATGCCGATGGCGCGGTTGGCTCGGCTGTGCCCGACCAGCCGGTAGCTGATGGGATGCGTGCCGAGATCCGGCATATCGGCGGCGCGGAAGATCACTTCGGTGCCCATTTCGGTCTCTTCAGTGAAGAAGCTGGCCAGCGACATGGGGATGCCTTCCAGCACCTTGCGCAGGGAGGCGACAGAGGGGCTCACCTGATTTTTCTCGATCTGGGAGATAAATCCGTTGGTCACACCGGAGCGCTTGGCCAGCTCGCGCTGGGAGAGGGCTGCCTTGGTGCGAACCGCCTTGAGGCGGTGACCGATATCCATCTATAGACACTCCTTGACTGTTTACTATTATTAAAATTGTGTTAAATATCTTATACCACCCTGCTGATGCGTCTAGCTAGGGGTGGCACCAGACAGGGCGATAACGGGCCCTTTTTTATGGATTCAGGTGTTTAATTTAATAGGCATTGGCCGACAGTTGCTAAACACCTTAAGGATGAGGTGACCATGAAACCGATCAGCGACATCAATACGCCCTCCGACATGTCCGCCTTCTGGATGCCGTTCACCGCCAACCAGCAGTTCAAGGCGGCGCCGCGTATCCTGAAGTCGGCAGAGGGGATGTATTATCACTCAGAGGATGGCCGCAAGATACTGGATGGCACAGCCGGACTCTGGTGTTGCAACGCGGGCCATGGTCGGCGCGAGATTGCCGAGGCGGTCTCCCAGCAGATTTCCCACCTCGATTTTGCCCCCACTTTCCAGATGGGCCACCCCCTGCCGTTTGAGCTGGCCAACCGGCTGGTGGAGATCGCCCCCAAGGGGTTTGGCCACGTCTTCTATACCAACTCAGGTTCCGAGTCGGTCGATACCGCGCTCAAGATTGCGCTGGCCTGGCAGCGGGCTCGCGGTCAGGGCACCCGCACCCGGCTGATTGGCCGCGAGCGTGGCTATCACGGGGTCGGCTTTGGCGGCATCTCTGTGGGGGGGATTCCCGGCAACCGCAAGTGGTTCGGCTCCCTGCTGACCGGGGTGGATCATCTGCCCCATACCCTCAACATCGCCAAAAACGCCTTCACCAAAGGGCTGCCCGAGGAGGATGTGGCGCTGGCCGACGAGCTGGAGAAGATCGTCTTTCTACACGATGCCAGCAATATCGCGGCGGTGATCGTCGAACCCATCGCTGGCAGTACCGGCGTGCTGATGCCCCCCAAAGGCTACCTCAAGCGGCTGCGGGAGATCTGTACCAAGCATGGCATCCTGCTGATTTTTGACGAGGTGATCACCGGTTTCGGCCGCCTCGGTTCCCCCTTCGCCGCGCAGGAGTTCGATGTCATTCCCGACATGATCACCTGCGCCAAGGGGCTCACCAACGGCGCCATCCCCATGGGGGCGGTGCTGGTGCAGAAGCACATTTATGACGACATGATGGCGGCAGGCAAGGGGGCCATCGAGCTGTTCCACGGCTACACCTACTCCGGCCATCCGGTGGCTGCGGCTGCGGGGCTCGCGACCCTCGAGATCTATCGCAACGAGAACCTGCTCAGCCGTGCCGCCGATCTGGCGGGCTACTGGGAGGAGGCGGCCCATTCGCTGAAGGGCTGCAAGCATGTGAAGGATGTACGCAACTACGGGCTGGTGGCGGGTATCGAGCTGGAGTCCATGCCGGATGCACTGGGCAAACGCGCCTACGAGGTGTTCGTGCGCTGCTTCGAGAAGGGGGCGCTGATCAGGGTGACCGGCGACATCATCGCCCTGTCGCCACCCCTTATCATCGAGCGCAGTCAGATCGACGATCTCTTCACCCTGCTGCAGGATGCCCTGCAGGCACAACCCTAACCCATTTGATGGCCCCGCACTGGCGGGGCCTTGCGTTGGTTTGCTCAGCGCATTTACCACATCAGTTATCACGGAGGATACATGACATACAGGGTCAGCAACTTCATCAACGGCCAGCCGCAGGAGAGTCGCAGCGAGCGCCAGGGTGCCATCTTCAATCCCGCCTGCGGCAAGCAGCAGGGGAGTGTGGGGCTTTCCAGCGCCGCCGAGTGTCAGGAGGCGATCGCCATCGCCGAGCGCGCCTTTGCCGACTGGTCGCAAACCCCGCCGCTGGTGCGGGCCCGGGTCTTTTTCCGCTTCAAGGAGTTGATGGAGCAGCACAGAGACGAGCTGGCCCAGCTCATCAGCCGCGAACATGGCAAGGTCTTCTCCGATGCGCAGGGTGAGTTGACCCGCGGGCTGGAGGTGGTGGAGTTTGCCTGCGGCATTCCCCATCTGCTCAAGGGGGAGCATTCCCTCAACGTCGGTCGCGGGGTAGACAGCTACTCCATGATGCAGCCGGTGGGGGTTTGCGCCGGTATCACCCCGTTCAACTTCCCGGCCATGGTGCCGCTCTGGATGTTCCCGGTCGCTATCGCCTGCGGCAACACCTTCATTCTCAAGCCCTCCGAGAAGGATCCCTCCCTCTCGTTGCGGATGGCCGAGCTGCTCAAGGAGGCCGGTCTGCCGGATGGCGTGCTCAACGTGGTGAACGGTGACAAGGAGGTGGTGGATGTGCTGCTGACCGACCCGCGAGTGGGTGCCGTGTCGTTTGTCGGCTCCACCCCCATTGCCCAGTACATCTATGCCACCGCCTCGGCCCACGGCAAGCGGGTACAGGCGCTGGGCGGTGCCAAGAACCACATGGTGGTGATGCCGGATGCGGATCTCGATCAGGCGGTCTCCGCCCTGATGGGGGCTGCTTATGGGGCAGCGGGCGAGCGCTGCATGGCCATTTCGGTGGCCGTGGTGGTGGGTGACGAGACCGCCGATGCGCTGGTGGCCAAGCTGACACCGCTGGTGGAAAAACTGCGGGTGGGCCCGGGGCTGGGCCAGAGCCCGGAGAACGAGATGGGGCCGCTCATCAGCAAGGAGCATCTGGCCAAGGTGCGTGGCTACGTGGATCAGGGGGTGGCCGAAGGGGCCGCGCTGCGGGTCGATGGTCGCACGCTGAGCCACGACGAGGGTTACTTTATCGGGGGCTGCCTGTTTGACGAGGTGACCCCCGAGATGCGCATCTACCGCGAGGAGATCTTCGGCCCTGTGCTTTCCATCGTGCGGGTGCCGGACTACGAGACGGCGCTGCGACTCATCAATGAACATGAGTACGGCAATGGCACCGCCATCTTTACCTGCGACGGCGACACCGCGCGGGACTTCACGGCGCGGGTGCAGGTCGGTATGGTAGGGGTGAACGTTCCCATTCCGGTGCCGATGGCGTTTCACAGCTTTGGCGGCTGGAAGCGCTCCATCTTCGGGCCGCTCAACATGCACGGGCCGGACGGGGTTCGCTTCTATACCCGGATGAAGACGGTGACGGCGCGCTGGCCCCAGAGCCTGCGCAGTGGTGCCGAGTTCTCCATGCCGACCATGAAGTGACGTGCTGGCACGTGCTCATGGCCTAACCTCTTGCCCCCGCCGGTCGATGATTGGCGGGGGCGAACTCTGTAAAGGAACAACAGATGCGATTGGGAATTCTCGATTGTGACCGGCTCGATCCCGATCTGGCTGATCGTTTTGGCCCCGTTTACTCCGAGATGTTTATCAGGGGCTTTGCGGCCCTGGCCCCCGAACTGGAATTTCGGGTCTGGTCGGCTCTCGATGGGGAGCTGCCGGAGGATCTGCACGAGTGCGATGCCTGGCTTATCACAGGTTCGCGCCACGATGCTTACAGCGATATCCCCTGGATTCAGGCACTGCGGGCGTGGATCCGTCAGGCGCACGATGCCGACGTCAAGCTGGCCGGTGTCTGCTTCGGTCATCAGGTGATCGCCCAGGCACTGGGTGGCGAGGTGGTGAAGTCCACCAAGGGATGGGGGCTGGGAGTGTCGGTGCATCCCATGCTGGCAGATGAGCCCTGGATGGCGCCAGCGCGGGATCAGATCCGCATTCTGGCCAGTCATCAGGATCAGGTGGCCCTGCTGCCGCCGGGGGCGACCCGACTGGCGGGCAACGATTTTTGTCCCAACTTTATGTTTTTGCAGGGGGATCACATCGTCGCCATTCAGGGGCATCCGGAGTTCTCGGTGGAGTACAACCGGGCGCTGATCGAGCGGCGCCGTGGCCTGTTACCCGACGAGCGTTACCAGAGCAGCCTCTCCTCGCTGGAGGGAGAGGTGGATTCGACCACCATGATGCAGTGGTTGCTGCAGTTTTTGGGGATCCTGCCGCTGCGGGCCGGCGCAGCCTGAGCCCGGTTTGTCAGCGACCCCCTTCGGGTGCTAGATTTTGTAGCAAAATGAAGGATCAAGCGCTGCGATGTCGGGATCGGATGATACACTGGCCGCCCTTTGTGGCGGCCTGTTTGTCTGGCGTGATCGCCGCACCAGCTTGAGAGGGTGAAGCCTTGAAACTACAGCAATTGAAGTACTTGATCGCGATCCGGGACCACAACCTCAACGTCTCGGTGGCGTCCGATGCGCTCTATACCAGCCAGCCCGGGGTCAGCAAGCAGATCGGCCTGCTGGAGAGCGAGCTGGGAGTGCGGATCTTCGAGCGCCGTGGCAAGCATCTGCACCGCATCACCCCGGTGGGCGAGGAGATCATCAAGTGTGCCGAGGCGATGCTCAACATCGAGAGCAAGATAAAGGCGATCTCCCGTGAGTATCTGGATCCGACCGTGGGCACCCTCAACATTCACACTACCCACACTATCGCCCGCTATCTGCTGCCCAAGTCGGTTACCTACTTCACCAAGAAGTACCCCAAAATCTCGTTCCACCTCCATCCGGTGATGTCGGCGAGCAAGGAGCAGATCAGCAAGGGTTACTCCGATTTCTCCATCGTTGCCCACGAAATTGGCTTCGACAAGGAGCTGATCGCGCTGCCCGCCTACCTCTGGACCCTCTCTCTGGTGGTGCCGCAGGATCACCCTCTGGCCAAGGTGAAGAAGCCGACGCTGGAGCAGCTCTGCCACTACCCCATCCTCAGTTACGAGAGCGGTGCCACCGGTCGGCAGGTGCAGGATGAGGTGTTTCAGGCGGCGGGGCTGACCCCGAGCTACTACATGACGGTAATGGATGCCGGAGTGATCAAGCGCTATGTGGAGCTGGGCTTTGGCATCGGCATCATCTCCTCGCTGGTGGCCAACGACACCGACAGCCCCGGGCTGGTCTCCATCAATCTGGAGCACCTGTTCAAGCCCTGTCCGGCCCAAATCTGCTTCAGCAAGAGCATTCTGCTGCAAAACTACATGTATGACTTCATCAGCTCTTTCTCGCCTCACCTCACCAAGGAGGTGATCCAGAGCGTGATGCAACAACCGACCCAGGCGCGCATCGACGAGCTGCTGGCCGGGGTGGAACTGCCCATCTATTGATCCCGATCGGATTACCGATCGCTTACGGTTGTCTCTTCAGTCAGGCTGGGCTCTACTCGGGGTTCAGCCTGTCTCTTTTGGGCTATCTCCATCGTCCGAGGTCTCTATGTCACGTATTCTGCTGCTTGCCAATCTCAACTGTGATCATGTGCTCTCCCTCTCCGAACCGCTGGTGGCGGGGGCCCGGCTGCAATACGTGGATCAGGGACGCAGGCTGGGAGGTGGTGCCGCCAATACCGGCATCGGGCTGGTGTGGGCGGGTCACGAGGTGACCATTGCCTCACGCATCGGGCTGGACGAGACCGGCGACTGGCTGCTGGAGCAGGCGGCCGGTTACGGGCTGGATTGCAGCCATGTGGAGCGCTTTGGCGGCGAGACCGGCGAGTTGCTGATCCTGGTGGACTCCACCGGCGAGCGCACCATACTTCGCCGTCCCCGTCGTCCCGATCTGCCCGGTGATCTGCCACAGGAGGGGATCGACTGCCTCTACGTGAACTATCCCGGCACCGCCATCATCAGTTATATGCGCCAGATGCTCGGCAAGAGCTTTGTGTTGGCCCAGTATCCCAAGGGCGGCCAAGCGCGCCGTCCCTGCCATGTGCTGGTGGCCTCCCGCTCCGATCTCGGCGAGGTAAGTGACCCCTGGCAACATGCCCGCCAGTTGGCGGGTGAGCAGCTTGAATGGCTTGTGTTGACCGAAGGGAAGGCGGGGGCGGTGGCCATCCATGGCGACGAGCAGATCAGGGTCGCCGCCCGGCCTGTCTCGGTGGTCGATACCACGGGAGCAGGGGATGCTTTTGCTGGCGGCTTGATCCATGGTCTGGCACGGGGCATGGCCATCAAGGATGCGTTGCAGTGCGCGGTGGACTGGGGCGCATTTGCCGTCGCCTCCGAGAGTTCCATCCCCTCGGTCGCGCTGAAAAACTGGCTGAAACAGCCTCATTGAGCAACCTCTTTGCCAGCCGATTGAGGGGCGGAGCGCGGGCCATATAGCTGCAGATCGAAGGGGCTTGGCGAAAGGCTCGGTTAGGGTGATTTACCCGCCATAAAGCGGGTAAACGCCGGGCTAACCCGGCAAGTTTGCGATCAATCAAAGAAAGTGTCGATTTATGTGCATCTTCATCGACACCCGGTTGTGCTGCTCTTAACCTGTCACACCGCAACTCAGATTAAGAGACAGGCCCCCCTGGCGAACAGGGTCGAACCGGTTGTCTCCTGCCTCTTAGCTCAATGTTGTCGTCCTGATCCCTGGCTTGTAGTAAGAGGCAAGTGCAACCATGCAACTGACACGATTTACCGACTACGCCCTGCGTACCCTGACCTTCCTGGCGGTTCAACCGGGAGATCGCCTGTCGACCATTACCGAAGTGGCCGATACCTTTGGCATCTCTCGCAACCATGTGGTCAAAATTGTGCACCAGCTTGGCATCAAGGGGTATATCGAGACGGTACGCGGCAAGCACGGTGGTATCCGGCTCGGTCGTTCAGCGGTCTCCATCAACCTGCGTGATGTGGTGATGGACATGGAGCATGTGCTCTGTCCGGTCGACTGCAAACGCGAGAACTGCCGCCTCTCCGGCGGTTGCCGCATTCAGGGCATTCTGCGCCGCGCCATGAACGCCTTCCTCGAAGTGCTGGGCGAGTACACTCTGGCCGATGCGGTGCGCGATCCGACCCGTCTCTGTCACCTGCTGGGCATTGAGCAGGAGTCCATTCTGGCGATGGCCTGACTGGCAGGAAACAAGAACAGATATAAAATAAAGGGGTGCCAGATGGACCCTTTTCTTTTCAGCGACTACCCGGCTGGCGGATCAGGGTGATGGCGCCGTGCAGGCAGGCGAGGCCACAGGCGCCGCAGCCATTGCATGCATCCATATTGACGTTGATGCCATCGGCTGTGGCCTTGATCGCCTGCTGGGGGCAGGCATCTTCACAGAGCAGGCAGTAGAAGCCCTGACGGGCCTGACAACTCTCTTCAATCTGCACCCGGGTCTGCACCTGACGGCCCAGTTGCAGGTCGAGTGCACCGGTGGGACAGGCTCTGGCGCAGCTGCCGCAGTAGCTGCACTGACCGCATGAGAGGTCGAGCACCGGCGTACCGGAGATCGGGGTGTCGTCGTATTCGGGCTGGCTGGCCGGTTTGAGCAGACCGCGCGGGCAGGCCTTGAAACACTCGCCGCAGCGGCTGCAGAGGGAGAGGTACTGGGACTCCTCGATGGCCCACGGCGGGCGCGCTTCATGGCAAACCACGGCGGGCTTGCGGGAAGCTTGCCAACCTTGTGTCAGCCAACGGAGGAAATAGTGAGTCATGCTCGCCCCTGATACCTATTAGGGGTTAATTTTATCGAAGTTTCGGCAAGCAGGCCAGAGAATAGCGGCCGCCAGGATCGCAAGGGCTGTTGCCCTTGTGTAAGCTAGGCGGGTCTTTTTACGTGGTTGAATGAAAACATATGTGGCTATTTCTCTGGCGTGCGTCCCTGCTCTATATCTTTCCCCTGCTGATGTGGGGCTACTGCCGCATCAAGGGCATCGAGTTCGCCGAGCTCGATACCGGGGTCAACAGCCACAAGTGGGTGGTGCTGGCCGCTTACCTTCTCTATGTGGTGCTCTGGGTCTTGGTTAACCGCTATCTCGAACTCTTCCTGCGTCAGCGGAGCCGCAAATGATCGACCCCGGACTCTGGATCATCCTGCTGCCCGCGGTCCTTTTGGCTCTCGGACTTGGCTGGCTGATCGGGCGGCGGGCAGCCACGGCGCGGGCTCAGGAGTTGCTGCTGGCACAGGAGCGTTATCAGGCACTGCAGGAGCGTTTTGACGAACTGCAGGATGAGCGGCAACAGGGGCAGCAGAAGCTGGATCAGCAGCAGACCCTGCTGATCAAGCTCACCGCCCGTCTCAAGGATGCAGAAGCTACCCTGCGCAGCGAGCGGCTGGCTGCCGCGGAGAAGCTGCAACTGCAACAGGAGGCTGAGCAGCGCCTCAGTCAGCAGTTCGAGAACCTCGCCAACCGGATCTTCGAGCAAAACTCCGGCAACTTCCGTGAATTGAACCAAAACAGTCTCGATCTGCTGCTTACTCCGCTCAAGGAGCAGCTCGAGGGCTTTCGCCGTCAGGTGGGGGAGACCCATGCTCAGGAGACGGCCCAGCGCCACAGTCTCAAGTTCGAGCTGGAGCGCCTCGCCGAACTCAATGCCCGCATGACCGAAGAGGCGGCGGCGCTGACCCGCGCCCTCAAGGGCGACAGCAAGCAGCAGGGCAACTGGGGGGAAGTGGTGCTGGCTCGGATCCTCAGCGAATGCGGCCTGCGCGAGGGCCATGAGTACCACACCCAGGTCAATATCGAGGTGGAGAAGGGCAAGCGCTACCAACCCGACGTGATCGTCCACCTGCCGCAAGAGAAAGACATCATCATCGACGCCAAGGTGTCGCTGACTGCCTACGAGCGCTGGTACAACGCCGAGGACGAACTGGAGAAGGCGGTGGCGCTCAAGGAGCACGTCGCCTCGGTGCGCAACCATATCCGCGAGCTGGGTCGCAAGGATTACCAGCAGTTGCCCGGTGTGCGTACCCTCGACTATGTGCTGATGTTCGTGGCGGTGGAGCCCGCCTTCCTCAGTGCGATGGAGGCCGATCCTTCGCTGGTGCGTTATGGTCTCGACAACAACATCCTGCTGGTGAGCCCCACCAATCTCATGGTGGCGCTGCGCACCATCGAGAACCTGTGGCGCTACGAGCGGCAGAACCAGAATGCCCGCCAGATTGCCGAACGGGCCGGTCGCCTCTACGAAAAGTTGCGGCTGTTTGTCGAGGAGATGCAGCAGATGGGCGGCAGCCTGCACAAGGCGCAGGAGAGCTACGACAAGGCGATGGGACGGCTGGTCAACGGCCGTGGCAACCTGATCGCTCAGGTCGAGCGTTTCCGCGAGCTGGGGGTGGAGGTAACCAAGAGCCTGCCCGAGCCGTTGGTTGAGCGGGCGCTGGAGCGTGATAAGGATCGGGAGTAGTTTTTCCCCTTACAGCTATCAGCAAAAGGCCCAAACCCGGTTTGGGCCTTTTGTTATCTGCCAGCTCGCTTCGTGCTGACACATCATCAGAAATCTGCAAAGCAAACGGCCCACCGAAGTGGGCCGTTGTTATTTGCACTGCCGGTGTTAATCAGCGGCTGGCTGCGCGGGCGCTCAGTTCGGCTTTCTCGCTATCGCTCAGGAAGGCCAGGGTCAGGCCGTTCTGCTGGGCGGTGCGGATTTCGCTGGCGGTCATACCCGCGGCCGGAGCGGCCACTTCATATTCGTGGGGCAGGTCGATCCCTTCCACCGCCGGGTCGTCGGTGTTGAGGCAAGCCAGCACGCCGGCAGCCAAGAACTGGCGGATCGGGTGTTCGGTCAGGCTCGCCACCGTGGTGGTCTGGACGTTGGAGGTGAGGCAGGATTCGATGCCGATGCGATGCTCGGCCAGATAGGCCATCAGGGCCGGATCCTGAATCGCTTTGACACCGTGGCCGATACGCTCGGCACCCAGCTCGCGAATGGCCTGCCACATGCTCTCGGGGCCAGCCGCCTCACCGGCGTGTACGGTGACGCGCATGCCTGCGTCGCGCACCTTACGGAAGTGGTCGACAAAGAGTTCCCCCGGGAAGCCCAGCTCGTCACCGGCCAGATCGATGGCGACCAGCTTGTCGCGGTGGGCCAGACAGGCTGCCAGCTCCTGATTGCACTGCTCGGTGCCGAAGGTGCGGCTCATGATGCCGATCAGGTTGGCCTTGATGCCGAAGTCACGGCTGCCCGCGGCCACACCGTCGATGATGGCTTCCACCACACCCTGCGGGTGCAGCTTGTGGGCCATCGCCATATAGGCCGGGCTGAAGCGCAGCTCGGCATAGTCGATACCGGCGCGCAGCAGATCTTCCACGTTTTCGTAGGCAACCCGGCGGCAGGCGTCATAGTTGGCCAGCACGGCCACACCCCAGTCCAGCTTCTTCAGGAAGGCGACCAGACTTGGCTCGTTCTCGACGATCTGTACGTGAGGGCGCAGTGCCTCCAGCTCAAAGGCGGGCAGCTGAATATTGTGTTGGCGACCCAGCTCGAGGATGGTTTGCGGACGGATGTTGCCGTCCAGATGGCGGTGCAGGTCGGTCAGGGGGAGAGATCTGTCAATCATGATGGCGCCTTCTTCGAGTCGGGTTTGAAAGCCTGCCATTCTAGGCGGGGCTTTCAAAAAAGATACCCCGTTTACGGTTAAACGGGGTTCTGGCGGGTGGTGATTTGTCAGGGCGTGATGGGAATCGTTTTCCCCGGGACTCAGGAGAGATCGAGTTCCTTCAGCTTGCGGGTCAGGGTGTTGCGACCCCAGCCAAGCAGGCGGGCGGCCTCCTGCTTGTGGCCGTGGGTATGTTCCAGCGCTGTCTCCAGCATGATCCGTTCGAACTGGGGCATGGCATCGGCCAGGATGTCGGTCTCTCCCAGCGCCAGCTTGCTGGCCACCCACTCCTGCAATTGCTGCTGCCAGCAACCGGGCAACGCCGGTTGACCCGGCTCGGCGTTGTGGGTGATGGGGGTAAGCAGCTCGGGGGGAAGATCGCTCACCAGCACCTCCTGCCCGGAGGCCATCACGGTGAGCCAGCGGCAGACGTTCTCCAGCTGGCGCACGTTACCCGGCCAGGGCAGGCGGCTGATATAGGCCTGAGTATCCGGATGCAGGCTCTTGGCCTCCACGTTCAGCTCCTTGGCGGCGCGCAGCAGGAAGTGACGGGCCAGCTGGGGAATATCCTCACGGCGCTCCTTGAGAGCGGGGATGTGGATGCGAATGACGTTGAGGCGATGAAACAGATCCTCGCGAAACTCGCCATCGGCGACCCGCTTCTCCAGATTCTGGTGGGTGGCGGCAATGATCCGTACATCCACCTGCACTGGCTGGTGGCCGCCGACCCGGTAGAACTGGCCGTCGGCCAATACTCGCAGCAGCCGGGTTTGCACATCCAGCGGCATGTCGCCGATCTCGTCGAGAAACAGGGTACCACCGTCGGCTTGCTCGAAGCGGCCGTGGCGGATGTTATTGGCTCCGGTAAAGGCCCCCTTCTCGTGACCGAACAGCTCGGATTCGATGAGATCTTTGGGGATGGCTGCCATGTTGAGGGCGATGAAGTTTTTGTGGGCGCGCGGGCTGTGCTTGTGCAGCGCATGGGCGACCAGCTCCTTGCCGGTGCCGCTCTGGCCGTTGATCAGCACCGAGATGCTGGAGCGCGACAGGCGGCCGATGGCGCGGAACACCTCCTGCATCGCCGGTGCCTCGCCGATGATCTCCGGGGTGGCGGTGGCCTCTTGCTGACGAGACTTGCGTTTGGTGCGCTGCTCTTTGAGGTGATTCTCGGCGCGGCGCACCAGGGTCACCGCTTCGTCTATGTCGAATGGTTTGGGCAGGTACTCGAAGGCGCCTCGCTGGTAGGCGTTGACCGCGCTGTCGAGATCCGAGTGGGCGGTCATGATGATGATGGGCAGATCGGCCTGACGGCGGTGGATCTGCTCCAGCAGGCTCAAACCATCGATGCCGGGCATCCGGATATCGGAGAGGATCACATCGGGCGAGCGCAGCTCAAGGGCGTGCAGCAGGGCTTCGCCATCGGCAAAGCTCTCGCAGTTGAAGCCTTCGCTGCCGAGAGTGCGCTCCAGCACCCAGCGGATAGAACTGTCGTCATCGACGATCCACACTTTGGCGGTCATGGGGTTCCCTTACTTGCGAAGCGGTAGAAAAATGGTGAATTCGGTGTGGCCCGGCCAGCTGATGCAGTCAATCCGCCCCTTGTGTTGGTCGATCAGGTTCTGGGCGATGGAGAGGCCGAGCCCGGTTCCCCCCTCCTTGCCGGTGATCATCGGATAGAACAGGGTATCGCGAATGGCATCGGGAATGCCGGGGCCGTTGTCGATGATCTTGATCTCCGCCGCTAGCCGGTAGCGCTGACCGTGGATGGTGATCTGGAACGCGGTGCGGGTCTTGATGCGGATAAGCCCGGTCTGATCGCCCAGCGCTTCGGCAGCGTTGCGCACTATGTTGAGAAACGCCTGCTGTAGCTGATCCGGCTCCATCTCGAATTCGGGGATGCTGGGGTCGTAATCCCGCTCGATGCGAACAGAGGGGGGGAGTTCGAGCTCCACCAGTCGGCGTACCTGCTCCAGCACCGAATGGACATTGTGCATCTGGTGACGGCCGGGGCGCTGGGGGCCGAGCAGCCGATCGACCAGTACCCGCAGCCGATCGGCCTGTTCGATGATGATGCCGGTATATTCGCGAAGCGCCGGATCCGGCAGCTCTTTTTGCAGCAGCTGGGCCGCGCCGCGCAGGCCGCCGAGGGGATTCTTGATTTCGTGGGCCAGCCCGCGCACCAGCTCCTTGGCCGCCAGCTGCTGGGCATGTTGCTGCTGCTCCTGACTGATCTTCTTTTGCTGGTCGATCTTGCGCAGCTCCACGACCAGCAGACGCTGTTCGTGGTCTGCCATCGGGGTGGCGCTCAGCTCCACCAGTCGCGGTTCTCCTTCCACCACCAGGGTCACTTCGCTGTCGGTGAAACCTTGCCCTGAAACGAGGCACTGTTTCAGTCTTTGCAGGTCGAGGGAGATATGTTCCAGCAGATGGGGCAGTTCGATGCCGATCAGTCGGCGTTCGCTGAGGGAGAGCAGCTGTTCAGCCGCCGGGTTGACGAACTGGATGCAGAGCCGCTCATCCATCAGGATCACGGCGGTCAGCAAATTATCCAAGAGTGTTTTGGCGTTGTCCGAGCGGGTTGGCACAGGTTTCTCCCTAAAACGGTGCTACACACCAATTATGCACCCATATGGTGCATGGAGTTTACCCGCATCGGTGCGCTATATCACCCCTGGTTGGCTTTGGGGGTGGGTTTGGGTGCCGGCGTCACGGTCGCTCTATGCAGGTAAAAGGTGACTGGAGTGGATTTAGCAAGGATCGTACCGTCTTTGGCGAGCAGTTCTAGCTGAGCTTCGTGGGCACCGCGATCGACATTTTCGACCCGGATAGAGAGGCTGTTGCTAACGATGGGGGCTGCCTTGCCATCCAGAGTCAGGCGCACATCATACTGGGTTGGCGGTTTGGGGCTGATTTGACCCTGAAAGACGATATTGCCAGTGTTGTCGCGCAGGGTGCTGCCCTGTTCAGGGGAGAGCAGCTCGATCACCAGTTTGGCTGCCTCCTGCTCCTTCTTGGCGTCTGCGCCAGTCAGGCTGTTGAAGTTATCCACCTGCACCGAGCTGGGGGCGCTACCCAGCAGGGGGGCAGCCCGCAGATCCACCTCCTTTACGTTTTTGCCGGGAGGAGGGGCATCCGTGTAGTGGGTAATGCCATTGCCATCGACCCAAGAGTAGACCTTGGCCGCATGAGTACTGAAGGAGGTCAGTAACAGGAGGGTAATTGCTCCTATGCCATGTATCTTGTTCATTCGTCTCTCCTTGACGGTATTTTGCTTAATCCTATCAGAGAAAAAACCCGCCATCTGGCGGGTTTTGTCACGATTCGGCAAGCTGACCCAATCTAAATGGGCTGTCTGCTGCGATTTAGACGGAGTAGTACAGTTCGAACTCCAGCGGGTGCGGAGTCATGCGCACACGGTCAACATCCTGCTGTTTCAGTTCCAGATAGGAGTTGATGAAGTCATCGCTGAACACGCCGCCACGGGTCAGGAACTCGCGGTCAGCATCCAGAGCGGCCAGGGCTTCGTCCAGAGAACCGGCAACGGTCGGCACTTCTGCGGCTTCTTCCGGCGGCAGGTCATACAAGTTCTTGTCCATGGCATCGCCCGGATGGATCTTGTTGATGATACCGTCCAGACCGGCCATCAGCTGGGCAGCGAAGGCCAGGTACGGGTTGGCAGCCGGATCCGGGAAGCGCACTTCGATACGACGGGCTTTCGGGCTCGGTACCACCGGGATACGGATGGAGGCAGAGCGGTTGCGGGCAGAGTAAGCCAGCATGACCGGTGCTTCATAACCCGGAACCAGACGCTTGTAAGAGTTGGTGGTCGGGTTGGCGAAGGCATTGATGGCCTTGGCGTGCTTGATGATACCGCCGATGTAGTGCAGCGCCATCTCGGACAGACCGCCGTACAGGTCACCAGCGAACAGGTTGACGCCGTTCTTGGCCAGAGACTGGTGGCAGTGCATGCCGGAGCCGTTGTCACCGAACATGGGTTTCGGCATGAAGGTGACAGTCTTGTTGTAGGCGTGAGCCACGTTGTGGATCACGTACTTCAGCACCTGTACTTCGTCCGCCTTCAGCGTGAGAGTATTGAAGCGGGTAGCGATCTCGTTCTGACCGGCAGTGGCCACTTCGTGGTGGTGAGCTTCAACGACCTGGCCCATCTCTTCCAGCACCAGACACATGGCGGCGCGGATATCCTGGGAAGAGTCGACCGGCGCAACCGGGAAGTAACCGCCTTTCACGAACGGACGGTGACCCTTGTTGCCATGCTCATAGGCAGTGCCGGAGTTCCATGCGGCTTCTTCAGATTCGATTTTCACGAAGCTGTGGCCCATGGTGTTGGAGAAGGTGATGTTGTCGAACATGAAGAATTCCGGCTCCGGCCCGAACAGCACGGTGTCAGCGATGCCGCTGGACTTCAGGAAATCTTCTGCACGCTTGGCGATGGAGCGCGGATCGCGGTCGTAGCCCTGCATGGTGGCAGGCTCCAGCACGTCACAAACGATGTTCAGGGTGGTCTCTTCGGTGAACGGGTCCAGCTTGGCGGAGGCTGCGTCCGGCATCAGTACCATGTCGGATTCGTTGATGCCCTTCCAGCCGCCGATGGAGGAGCCATCGAACATCTTGCCGTCTTCGAAGAAATCTTCATCAACCTGGTGAGCAGGGATGGATACGTGCTGCTCTTTACCCTTGGTGTCGGTAAAGCGCAGATCAACAAACTTGACTTCGTGTTCCTGGATCAGTGCCAAAACGTTCTGGGCTGACATGCTAAGTAACCTCCGGTGTTAAAACTCTCTGGGTGAATGCGTCGTCGTATTCACATAAGCCAGTATCGTGCCAAGTTTGTGACAGCTTGATTTCAGGGCAATCTCGCTGAAGAGGCTCCCCAAAATCAGGCGATCTCGACTCGCGTTGCATCAATTTAGTGCAATGGTGGATCGTTTTGGTGCACTGTAATGGTGCGCGAAATACGGTCACCGCCCATCTAAGCAGGGTTTGTCAGAGAGGTCTATGATCCAGATCTGTTGTTATGCGCGAATGTACTGCAATTCTGCTAGGCAGATCACAAAGGCAAGAGTACAATTAGCGCCCAATTTTACCCGGTGATTGAGGCGAGAATGTTAGAGAATTTACGCAATATTGCGATTATTGCGCACGTTGACCACGGCAAAACGACTCTGGTTGATAAGCTGCTGCAGCAGTCCGGCACCCTGGACCGCTCCACGGAAGGCCAGGAACGGATCATGGACTCCAATGATCTGGAACGGGAACGTGGCATCACCATTCTCGCCAAGAACACTGCGATCCGCTGGAATGACTACCGCATCAACATCGTTGATACCCCGGGTCACGCCGACTTCGGTGGTGAAGTAGAGCGCGTACTGTCCATGGTTGACTCCGTGCTGCTGCTGGTTGACGCCGTAGACGGCCCGATGCCGCAAACCCGTTTCGTGACCCAGAAAGCGTTCGCTCAGGGTCTGAAGCCGATCGTGGTCATCAACAAGGTTGACCGTCCGGGTGCTCGTCCTGACTGGGTAATGGATCAGGTATTCGACCTGTTCGACAACCTGGGCGCGACTGACGAACAGCTGGATTTCAAAGTTGTTTACGCCTCTGCACTGAACGGTTGGGCCACCATGGATCAGGACGTCGAGTCCGAGAACATGGAGCCGCTGTTCCAGGCTATCGTTGACAACGTTGAAGCGCCGAAGGCTGATGCCGAAGGTGGTTTCCAGATGCAGATCTCCCAGCTGGACTACAACTCTTACGTGGGCGTTATCGGTATCGGCCGTATCACCCGTGGTCGCGTCAAGACCAACCAGCAAGTCACCATCGTTGGTGCCGACGGCAAGACCCGTAACGGTAAAGTCGGTCAGGTGCTGGGTTACCTGGGTCTGTCCCGTACTGAAGTTACCGACGCGCAAGCGGGTGACATCATCGCTATCACCGGTCTGGGCGAGCTGAAAATCTCCGACACCATCTGTGACAACGGTGCCGTTGAAGCCCTGCCGCCCCTCTCCGTTGACGAGCCGACTGTGAACATGACCTTCCAGGTCAACACCTCACCGTTCGCCGGTAAAGAGGGCAAGTTCGTGACCTCCCGTAACATTCTGGAGCGTCTGAACCAGGAGCTGGTCCACAACGTGGCCCTGCGCGTGGAAGAGACTGATGATCCGGACAAGTTCCGTGTATCCGGTCGTGGTGAACTGCACCTCTCCATCCTGATCGAAAACATGCGCCGCGAAGGTTACGAACTGGCTGTGTCCCGTCCGGAAGTAATCCTGCGTACCGTTGATGGTGTTCTGCAAGAACCGTTCGAAACCGTAACTGTGGACGTTGAAGAAGCGCACCAAGGTTCCGTGATGGAGCAACTGGGTCTGCGTAAGGGCGAAATGACCAACATGACCCCGGATGGCAAGGGTCGTGTCCGTCTGGACTTCATGATCCCGAGCCGTGGCCTGATCGGTTTCCAGACCGAATTCATGACCATGACCTCAGGTACCGGTCTGCTGTACCACACCTTCGACCACTACGGTCCGCACAAGGGTGGCAGCATCGGCGAGCGTCAGAATGGCGTGCTGATCTCCAACGCTACCGGTAAAGCACTGACTTATGCCCTGTTCGGTCTGCAAGACCGTGGTCGTCTGTTCATCGGTCACGCGACCGAAGTGTACGAAGGCCAGGTGATCGGTATTCACTCCCGTTCCAACGACTTGACTGTTAACTGCCTGAAAGGCAAACAGCTGACCAACATGCGTGCCTCCGGTACTGACGAAGCTCAAGTGCTGACTCCGCCGATCCGCATGACTCTGGAACAGGCTCTCGAGTTCATCGATAACGACGAACTGGTAGAAGTGACTCCGAAGAACATCCGTATCCGCAAGAAATTGCTGACCGAGCTGGATCGCAAGCGCTCTGGCCGTGGTTAATGCCATGTGCTGAGTCTCGGCAGCCCTCGCGGCCGCTGACGGTTCACTGATAAACGGACCCAAACCTCTTGGTTTGGGTCCGTTTTTTTATGCTTGTGATCCGCTCTGGCCATCCTGATGAGCTCGTTCAGGCCATCAGCAATGGATGATGAGTGGGCTGATAAGCGGCGAACGAAAGTCGTGGGGGTGGGTGAGATAAAAAAGCCGCAGCGGATGAACGCTGCGGCTTTTTGCTGGCTTGCAGTGAGGAATTACTGGCGCCAGAAGGAGGGGAAGAAGAGCACGGCGACCGTCAGGATCTCCAGTCGTCCCAGCAACATACCGAACGACAGCAGCCATTTGGCCGATTCCGGCAGGCTGGCAAAGTTGGTGCTGGGGCCGACCACCGGGCCCATGCCCGGGCCGACGTTGGCAACGGCGGTGATGGAGCTGGAGATGGCCGTCAGGGGATCGAGCCCGATGGCGCCCAACAGTGCAGCTATCACCAGAATGATGGCGAAGTAGGCCAGCACGAAGGAGATCATCGAGCGGATGATTGCATCATTGACCGTCCGGCCATTGTACTTCTGGGGAAATACGCCGGAAGGGTGCATCAGTTGGCGCATCTGCTTCTTGAACAGGGCAAAGGCCACCTGTACCCGGAAGATCTTGAGGCCGCCCGCAGTGGAGCCGGAGCAGGCCCCAAGAGCCAGCAGCACGATGAAGAGGATGCTGGCCAGTGGCCCCCAAGTGCCGAAGTCACCAAGGCCGTAGCCGGTGGTGGTGAGCACCGAGACGATGTTGAAGCAGCTGATGCGCAAGGCATCCCAGAAGCCGAACAGATCTCTCTCCCACAGATAGAAGGTCATGATGACGGTGACCCACACAACCAGCCAGAAGAAGCCGCGCACTTGGGCATCCTTGAGCAGGCTGTAGTCCCGGTGGTTGAGGCTCTGCACATAGAGCAGGAAGGGGAGGCCGCCGAGGAACATGAACAGGGTACCAATCCAGTGTGCCGAGTTGGAGAAGTGGGACATGGATTGATCGGAGGTGGAGTAGCCGCCGGTACTGAGGGTGGTCATGGCGTGGTTGATCGCCTCGAACATGTTCATGCCGCTGGCCCAGTAGGCCATGAAGCAGAGCATGGAGAGCACCAGATAGACCACGACTATGTTGTTGGCGACCGTCTTGGCCCGTGGCGCACTTTTATCCGACCAGTCCGAGCTCTCGGTCTGGAACAGCTTCATGCCGCCGACGTTGAGGTAGGGCAGCACGGCAACCGCCATCACGATAAAGCCGACTCCGCCCAGCCACTGCAGGATGGAACGCCACAACAGGATGCTGTGGGCCATGTTGTCGAGGCCGGAGAGCACGGTAGAGCCTGTGGTGGTCACCCCCGACATAGTCTCGAAGTAGGCGTCGGTGAAGTTGATGTGGGTGATGAAAACAAACGGCAGGGCGCCGAAGGCGCAGGCAACCACCCAGACCGAGGTGGTGAGCAGGAACATCTCCCGCACCCCCAGATGAAACTCCGCCTTACGACCGTAGTGGAGGCAGAGCAGGGCGGCGCCGTGGGTGATCAGCACGGACTTGAGAAACTCGACAAATCCCTCTGACCCGGTGAGCAGTGCCAGCAAGGTGGGTAGCCACATGAAGAGCGCCAGCTTGGAAAGCACCAGCCCGAGGGTGAAGATAATGGGACGCAGCTTGATCATGTTCGATAACCTGGTCGTTGATTAACAAAAGACCCGGACCATCCCCTTGGGGGAGCTGAGCCGGGTCTGATTTGACAGCCTGTGCGCATGAAGACGTTACAGGAAGAAGGGGCTGGGCTGGAACAGCCGCTCCACTTCCGGGATGTACTTCTTGTCCACCAGGAACATGACCACGTGGTCATCCTGCTGGATCTTGGTGCGATCGTGGGCGATCAGCACTTCATCCCCGCGCACCACGGCACCGATAGTAGTGCCCGGCGGCAGCTTGAGCTCGCCTACCGTCTTGCCGACCACCTTGGAGGTGTTCTCGTCACCGTGGGCAATCGCCTCGATCGCCTCGGCAGCACCGCGGCGCAAGCTGTAGACGTTGGCGATATCTGCCCGGCGTACGTGGGTAAGCAGGGCCGAGATGGTGGCCTGCTGCGGCGAGATGGCGATATCGATAGAGCCACCCTGCACCAGATCCACGTAGGCGCCGCGCTGGATCAGCACCATGGTCTTCTTGGCGCCCATCTTCTTGGCGAGCAGCGCCGACATGATGTTGGCCTCGTCCTCGTTGGTCACGGCGATGAAGACATCGATCTGGTCGATGTGTTCCTCGGCCAGCAGCTCCTGATCCGCCGCATCGCCGCAGAAGACGATGGTGTTCTCCAGCAGTTCGGAGAGCTGCTCCGCCCGCTTCTGGTTGCGCTCGATAAGCTTGACGCTGTAACGCTTCTCCAGCTGACGGGCGAGGCCTGCGCCAATGTTGCCGCCACCGACGATCATGATGCGGCGGTAGGGGCTCTCGAGGCGCTGCAGTTCAGACATCACGGCACGGATATGGCCCGCGGCGGCGACGAAGAAGACCTCGTCATCCGCTTCGATGATGGTGGTGCCTTGCGGACGGATCGGGCGGCCCTGACGGAAGATGGCCGCTACCCGGGTCTCGATGTTCGGCATGTGTTCGCGCAGGGTGGAGAGAGCATTGCCCACCAGCGGGCCACCGTAGTAGGCCTTGACCGCCACCAGACCGACGCGGCCACCTGCAAAATCAACCACTTGCAGAGCTCCCGGGTATTCGATCAGGCGACGCACATAGTCGGTCACCAGCTGCTCCGGCGCGATCAGGTGATCCACCGGCACCGATTCTGGCAGGAACAGGCGATCCCGCTCGGTCAGATAGGCCGGCGAGCGGATCCGCGCGACCTTGTTCGGGGTGTTGAACAGGGAGTAGGCCACCTGACAGGCGATCATGTTGGTCTCGTCACTGTTGGTGACGGCGACCAGCATGTCTGCATCCTGAGCCCCCGCTTCGCGCAGCACCTTGGGGTGGGCGCCATGACCGTTGACCACCCGCAGGTCAAACTTGTCCTGCAGTTCGCGCAGGCGTTCGCTGTCGGTGTCGACGATGGTGATGTCGTTGTTCTCCCCGGCCAGGTTCTCGGCCAGGGTGCCGCCGACCTGGCCGGCTCCCAAAATGATGATCTTCATAGGGAACGTTTACTCACGTTGATGCTGTAAAGGGGGGCGCCAGAACGGATCTGGCGGCTCTCCCGAATGAGGTTGGTCATGCCCGGCTCAGAGCTTGACCAGTTTGGCGTAGTAGAAGCCATCCATCTCGGCTTCACCCGGCAGGAACTGGCGACCCGGGCAGTCCGGGGTATCCTGTTCGTGCAACGGTACCAATTTGGCATCTTTGGTCGCGGCAAGGAAGGTGCGGATCTGTTCGCGGTTCTCTTCCGGCAATACGGAGCAGGTGGCGTAGAGCAGGGTGCCGCCGCTCTTCAGCTTGCCCCAGAGGGCGCTCAGAATACGGCGTTGCAGCTCGGCCAGCTCGCGAATGTCCTGATCCCGGCGCAGCCACTTGATGTCTGGGTGGCGACGAATGACGCCGGTGGCGGAGCAGGGGGCATCCAGCAGGATGCGGTCAAACTGACCCTCCGGCCACCACTGTTCCGGCGCCGCAGCATCGCCATGGATCACCTTGGCCGTCAGGCCGATGCGGTCCAGGTTCTCCTGCACTCGCTTGAGGCGGTTTTCGTCGGCATCGACGGCAACCACGCCAGCCAGCCTGGGCTGACGCTCCAGCAGGTGGGCAGTCTTGCCGCCGGGGGCTGCGCAGGCATCCAGCACCCACTCGCCCGGTTGCGGGTCGAGCAGGGCGGCAGCCTGTTGTGCTGCACCATCCTGTACCGAGCAGTCACCCACTTCGAAGCCGGGCAGCTTGGTCACATCACAAGGACGCTCCAGCAGTATGCAATCCTCACCCTCTTCACCGGCCACGGCATTGATGCCGGCTTCGGCCATGCGAGCCAGCATGGCATCGCGGCTCTGGCGCTGGCTGTTGTTGCGGATCCACATGGGGGGGCGCTGGTTGTTCGCCTCCATGATGAATTCCCACTCATCGTGATAGGCCTGACGCAGGCGCTTGGTGAGCCACTCCGGATGACCGAGGCGAATGCTGGGAACGCGGTCGATACGCAGCAGAATGACTTCGGCGCTGCGCTGGAAGTTGCGCAGCACGCCGTTGATGAGGCCACGCAGGGAGGTGCCCTTGAGCAGTTTGACGGCGTTGACGGTCTCGGCCACCGCGGCGTGAGCCGGAATGCGGGTGTAGATGAGCTGATAGAGACCGACCAGAATGAGGTAGTGGAAAATGCGGCTCTTGTTCTTGAGCGGCTTGTCCATCATCTCGTTAACTGCCGCATCGAGGCGGGGCAGCCAGCGCAGGGTGCCGTAGCAGAGTTCTTGCAGGAGAGCGCGATCGCGAGGCGCGACCTTCTCCTGGGCAGCAGGCAGAACAGCGGAGAGGGATTGGCCCTGATCCAGCACCTGTTGAATAACGAGAGCGGCCTGTGCACGTGTTTTCATAGAGTTACCTTAGATGCGCAAGTCGGGGCCTGAGCCCCGCTTGTGTCAATTCAATCCAGTTCAATTCAATTGCGTGCCGGGTTCAAACCAGTCGCGGCGAGAGTTGAGCAGATCCGAAACGGACATCGCCTTCTTGCCGGGCGGTTGCAGGGTCAGCAGGCGCAGTACCCCTTTGCCGGTAGCGATATCGATCCCCTGCTTGTCGGCCTTGAGCAGGGTGCCGGCGGGTTGGCCGTGGTCGCTGTCAATGACGGCGGCTTGCCATACTTTGACGGTCTGGTCAGCCACTTCAAACCAGCTGATGGGCCAGGGGTTGAACGAGCGGATGCAGCGCTCGATGGCAACAGCATCCATCGACCAGTCGATGCGGGCCTCTTCCTTGGAGAGCTTTTCGGCGTAGTTGGCCAGCGCATCATCTTGCGCCTCGGCAGCGGTTTCACCGGCAGCCATGGCATCGATGGTGTCGACCAGAGCCTGCGGACCCAGCTTGGCCAGCTTGTCATAGAGGCTGGCGGAGGTCTCGTCGGCGGCGATGGGGCAGCTAACCTTGCGGATCATGGCGCCGGTATCCAGCCCCACATCCATCTGCATGATGGTGACGCCGGTTTCGCTATCGCCCGCCCAAATGGAGCGCTGGATCGGTGCCGCGCCACGCCAGCGCGGCAGCAGGGAGCCATGGACGTTGATGCAGCCCAGACGCGGGGTATCGAGTACCGCCTTGGGCAGGATCAGGCCATAGGCCACCACGACCATCAGGTCTGCACCAAGGGCGGCCAGTTCGGCTTGCGCCTCTTCCTTGCGCAGGGTTGCCGGTTGATAGACCGGTAGATTGTGGGCCAGTGCCAGCTCTTTTACCGGACTGGCAGTGAGCTTCTGACCACGGCCAGCGGGCTTGTCCGGCTGGGTATAAACGGCAACGACCTCATGGTCGGAAGACAACAACGCCGCCAGATGACGGGCGGCGAAGTCGGGAGTACCGGCAAAAATCAGTTTCAGCTTATTCAATGGAGCAGATCCTCAGAGGACTTTGCGATCTTCGCGGGCCATCTTTTCCAGCTTCTGGCGAATGCGCTGGCGCTTGAGCGGGGACAGGTAATCCACAAACAACTTGCCGACCAGATGATCCATCTCATGCTGGATGCAGATGGCGAGCAGATCGTCGGCTTCCAGCTCGAACGGCTTGCCGTGGCGATCCAGTGCGCGGATCTTGATCTGCTCGGCACGCGGTACCAGAGCACGGCTGCCGGGCACGGAGAGGCAACCCTCTTCAATGCCGGTGCTGCCACACTGGGAGATCACTTCCGGATTGATCAATACCAGAGGATCTTCACGGTTTTCAGAGACATCGATCACTATGATGCGTTGATGAATATCCACCTGCGTTGCGGCCAGGCCAATGCCCTCCTCCGCATACATGGTTTCGAACATATCATCTACAATTTGTTGTAACTCGGGTGTAAAGGTCTCGACAGGGGCTGCGACGGTACGCAGACGCTCATCGGGGAAACGCAATACATCTAGAATGGCCATAGTTTTTTCTTTAGTTTCGTATAAATGCAGTCAATATTGGCGTAATTCTAGTCATTTACGCCAACAAAAAACAGCAACACTTTGCGTGCAGAGGTAACAGGGAGTGTTATGTATCTGAAGCAAACCATCCTCACCTGCCTGATGGTGACTATGAGCCAAGCCGCTCTGGCCGATCAGCTGAGGTTGAAAGCGGGTTATCCCGAAAGCTATGTAGTGCAAAAAGGTGACACCCTGTGGGATATCTCCGGCAAATATCTCTCTGAGCCCTGGCTGTGGCCCCGGCTCTGGAACATCAATCCGCAGATTGCCAATCCTCACTGGATCTACCCGGGGGATGTGCTGCATCTGAGCTGGGTCAATGGTGAGCCTCGGCTCGGCAAAGCCGTGCAAGGGGGTAAACAGGTCATCCGTCTCGGCCCGAAAACCCGTTATGAGAGCAAGGCAAATCCTATCCCTACTCTGCCCTTCAGCGAGATAGGCCCCTTTTTGCAGACGGACCATATTTTGGCCGACAGTCAGCAGCAGAAAATGTTGCCCTATTTGTTGGGTTCCGACGAGAAACATATTGGAATGCTGGAGGGGGATACCCTCTATGTGCAGGGAGCTCTCATACCGGGCAAGATGTATGGCATCTATCATCCCGGGGTGGTCTACAAGGATCGCGAGACGGGTGAGCTTTTGGGTCAGGAGGCCGTCTTTGCCGGCGTGGTGCGGGCGGTAGCTCTGCTGGATGGTGATCGGACCGAAGTGACCCTCACTCACAACCAGCGGGAAGTGTTGCAGGGTGACAAGGTCATGGAGTTGCCCTCCCAGGAGAGCATGCCCGCGGTTTTCATGCCCAAGGCTGCCCCGGCGATTGCTCCGGGCTACATCATCGACTTGCCGAGCAAAGCCAGGGGAGGAGGCAAGTTTGATGTGGTCTTGATTAACAAAGGTGCTCGGGATCAACTTTCCGCGGGCGATGTGCTTGATGTCCGTCGTCCGGGGGCTGCGCTGGTTACCAAGAATGGTGCAGTGCAATACAAGGAGCTTTCCTCTGTCTACGACAAGGTGTTCTACAGCGGTAACCAGAAGGAGTCACTCCCTTCAGAAGCGATTGCCAGGGTTATGTTGTTCAAGGTGTATGACAAGCTGAGTTATGGCCTCATCATGCAAAGCAAGGACATGGTGAGCTCGGGTTATCAGGTCACTCACTTCTGACGTGAACTACCCCGACGGGCGTCTAGCTCTCTGGCTAACCCTCAATGCGGTCATCGGCATCGGTCCGGTGACCGCCGCTCGGCTGCTGGAGCAGATCGGCGGTTCGATTGATGCCCTGTTTCAGAGCGATGAAACACAGCTGCACGGTATGGGGCTGTCGTCAGAGCAGATCAGGCAACTGCGCTGGCCCTCGCCGATTGTTGAG
Source organism: Aeromonas sp. FDAARGOS 1405 (assembly GCF_019048265.1). Taxonomy (NCBI): domain Bacteria; kingdom Pseudomonadati; phylum Pseudomonadota; class Gammaproteobacteria; order Aeromonadales; family Aeromonadaceae; genus Aeromonas; species Aeromonas sp. FDAARGOS 1405. Next base: position 1,551,283 of record NZ_CP077311.1, read on the forward strand.
CAGAGTCTGGCTTGGGCCGCGTTACCTGGCAATCTCCTTATTCCGCAAGATCACCCTGTTTATCCGCCCTTGTTGCGTGAAATTCCCGCGGCCCCCCTGTTGCTCTACTGCCGTGGCGATCTTGAAGCGCTGTCGCTACCCCAGCTGGCGATGGTGGGGACACGTCATCCCACCTATGCAGGCAAAGATAACGCGTCCCGTCTCTGTAGCGAACTGGTTAGATGCGGGTTCGCCATCACCTCGGGCCTTGCGCTCGGTATCGATGGTGTTTGCCATCAGCAGGCGCTGGCTTGTGGTGGTATCACCCTTGCCGTGTTGGGCTCCGGGCTGGATTGCCTCTACCCCAAACGCCATCAGGGACTGGCAGGTCAGATTCTGGAAAAAGGTGGTTTGCTTATCACCGAACTGGCGCCGGATAAAGGGCCGCTGGCTGAACATTTTCCTCGTCGCAACCGTATTATCAGTGGTCTGTCGTTGGGAACTCTGGTGGTGGAGGCGACCGAGCAGAGTGGTTCGCTGATCACCGCTCGCTATGCACTGGAGCAGGGGCGCGAAGTGTTTGCGGTACCCGGCGCCCCGCAAAATGGCCAAGCGATAGGATGCAACAGATTAATTCAGCAGGGGGCCAAACTTGTGCTGAGTGTGGCCGATATAGTGGAAGAGCTGCCGGAGTGGGGGGCACGGCTAGATCCGTCGGCCATACCATCTGAGCAACAGCATAATAGCGAATTGCCTTATGCTGATTTGTTGGATAACGTAGATTACGAGACCACGAGCGTGGATACCGTTGCCGAGCGGACCCAGCTTCCTGTCGAAGTGGTATTGGGCAGGTTGGTAGAGCTGGAGTTGGTCGGTGCAGTGATGGCGGTAGCCGGTGGATACGTCAGAGCGAGGAGGGCGAATCATGTTTGATGTATTGATGTACCTTTTCGAGACCTACATCCACAGCGATGCAGATGTGATGGTCGAGCAGAATGAACTCACCGAAGAGTTGAGCCGAGCCGGTTTTGACAAGGAGGAGATCGACAAGGCGCTCGACTGGTTGGAGCGACTGGCCAATCTGCATGATAGCGAGCGGGAGGTCTATGTGGCCGCCAGCGCGCAAGGCTCGATGCGTATCTATGCCCCGCAAGAGCTGGCACGCCTCAGCACCGAGTGCCGCGGGTTCCTGCTCTTTCTGGAACAGGCCCAGGTACTGAATGCCGAAACCCGCGAGATCTGTATCGAGCGTCTGCTCGAGTTGGACAAGCCGGATATCGAGCTGGATGACCTGAAGTGGGTCGTCATGATGGTGCTGTTCAACGTACCGGGCAGTGAAAATGCCTACCAGCAGATGGAAGAGCTGGTGTTTGATGAGTCAGACGGCGTCATTCACTGACAGTCCGGTGCCGCGCTGGTAGAATTCAGGCCATCTGGATTTCAAGGCGCGGCCCATGTCAAAAATCGATCATCACCTCTTTTCAGCCCACGAACATGCCTTCGAGCGCGAGCCGTGCCCGCAGTGCGGGGCCGAGCTGGTGATCCGCCAGGGCAAACATGGCCCCTTTCTCGGCTGTTCTGCCTATCCTGCCTGTGATTACATCCGCTCCCTGACGCCATCCGGCCGCGACATCGAAAAGGTGCTCGAAGGCTCTGCCTGTCCCGATTGCGGACAGCCGCTGGCGATCAAGAAGGGGCGTTACGGTCTGTTTGTCGGCTGCACTCAGTATCCGGCCTGTCAGCACATCGAATCCCTGCAGGAGAGCGATGATACCCAGATCCTCTGCCCCGAGTGCGGCAAGGGTCATCTGGTGAGCCGGACCTCCCGCTACGGCAAGCAATTTTACTCCTGTGATGGCTATCCCCATTGCAAATATGTGGTGAACGACAAGCCGATCCCCATGCCTTGTCCCTCGTGTGGTTGGGGCATCATGGTCGAGAAAAAAGTGAGGGGAACGCTGCGTTGGGTCTGTCCGCAAAAGAAATGCGGCCACCAAAGTGAGCAGGTATAATCCCGCCGCCGCAACCGGATTGAAACGTTTTCGGTGAACTTCAACCCCCCACTTGGAGTAAGGAAATTCCCACCATGAATAAACCCTTTGTTGCCGTATTGATGGGCTCTGATTCTGATTTCCCCGTGATGCAGAGTACTCTCGAGGTGCTCAAGTCATTTGATATCGCAGTGGAAGTCAAAGTCACCTCCGCGCACCGCACGCCGGCTGCGACCCATCAGTATGTGACCGATGCCGAGGCCCGTGGCTGCAAGGTCTTTATCTGTGCTGCCGGTCTGGCTGCGCACCTGGCGGGTGCCGTAGCCGGCATCACGACTCGTCCTGTGATCGGAGTGCCCATCGATGGTGGCCCGCTCAAGGGGCTGGATGCGCTGCTCTCTACCGTGCAGATGCCGGGTGGTGTACCGGTGGCTACCGTGGCGATCGGCAAAGCCGGTGCCAAGAACGCAGGTTATCTGGCAGCCCAGATGCTGGCAGTAGCCGATGATGAACTGGCGGCCAAGGTTCGGGCCGAACGCCAGAAGAATGCCGAAGAGGTGATGGCCAAGGATGCCGCCCTGCAGGCTCAACTCAAGTAAGTGAACGGGGGGCGATCCGGAAGTGTCGTATTTTCTGTGCTACAGCAACACGTCACTTTGCCATGGTCGCCGCCATACGAATTCAACTTGCTACCAAGTGACGAGGCGGCAGCCAGGCTGCCGCATTTTTCCTATGCCAAATGAAATTGAACAGGCGGTTGCCGCCCTCCAGCAGGAAGGGGTGATCGCTTATGCGACCGAGGCCGTGTTTGGTCTGGGTTGTGATCCCGACTCCGAAGTGGCGGTACAGCGATTGCTGGCCATCAAACAGCGTCCGGTAGATAAGGGGTTGATCCTGATTGCTGCCGACGTGGCGCAATTACAGGATTACATCGATCTGAGTCAGCTTAGCGGTGAGCAGTTGGCTCGGGTTGAAGCCAGCTGGCCCGGTCCTTTTACCTGGATCATGCCTGCCCGTGCAACGACGCCGGCCTGGCTGACCGGGCAGTTCGAGACCCTGGCGGTGCGCGTGACGGCTCATCCTCAGGTACAGGCGTTGTGCCGTGCCTTTGGCAAGCCGCTGGTCTCTACCAGCGCCAACCTGACCGGTGAGGAGCCTGCCCGTCGGGTGGCCGATATCGGTGAGCGGCTGGCAAGCAAGTTAGCCTATATCCTGCCCGGTGAAGTGGGTGGTCAAGCCAATCCATCAGAGATCAAGGACGCCCGAACTGGCGCCATTATTCGCCCCTCCTGAGCTGGCGGATACGTCATGATTTGCCATCAATCCGCTGAGCGGTGAGCTCACCGGATTGATTTAACTATAAAAATGGACAGGGCGTTCACGATCCTGCCTGACTGGAGACAAGATGAGCAAACCGGATGTGGCCCAGGTCAAGGCCTTCCTGTTGCAGTTGCAGGACGAGATCTGCCGTGGTCTGGAGCAGGCCGATGGCAGTGGACACTTTGTGGAAGATGCCTGGAGCCGTGAAGGCGGTGGCGGTGGTCGCACCCGTGTGCTGCGCCACGGCGCGGTGATCGAGCAGGGGGGCGTCAACTTCTCCCATGTCTATGGCGATGCCATGCCTGCCTCTGCTACAGCACATCGGCCCGAGTTGGCCGGTCGCAAGTTCGAGGCGATGGGCGTGTCGCTGGTGATCCATCCGCATAACCCCTATGTGCCGACCAGCCACGCCAACGTCCGTTTCTTCATCGCCGAGAAGGAAGGCGAAGAGCCCATTTGGTGGTTTGGCGGTGGCTTCGATTTGACGCCCTTCTATCCGTTTGCCGAGGATGTGCAGCTCTGGCATCAGGTCTCCCGTGATCTCTGCCAGCCGTTCGGTGATGAGATCTACCCCGAGTTCAAATCTTGGTGCGATCGCTACTTCTTCCTCAAGCACCGCAACGAGACACGGGGGGTGGGCGGTCTCTTCTTCGACGATCTGAATCGCTGGCCCTTTGCCGACTGCTTTGCCTTTATGCAGGCGGTAGGTCGGGGTTATCTTGATGCTTACCTGCCGATCATTGAACGACGCAAGGTTCTACCCTATGGCGAGCGGGAGCGGGAGTTCCAGCTCTATCGTCGCGGCCGTTATGTGGAGTTCAATCTGGTGTATGACCGTGGCACCCTGTTCGGGTTGCAGACCGGCGGACGTACCGAGTCGATCCTGATGTCGATGCCACCGCTGGCCCGTTGGGAGTATGACTGGCAGCCGGAGGCGGGCACTCCTGAAGCCTTGCTCTACACCGATTACCTCACGCCGCGAGAGTGGCTGTGACCAGAGGGACCATGATGGTCCCTTTTTACTGGCCGTTATTCGGCTTGTTCCCGAGAGTGAAAACCCGTTAAATCGGAATATTGCCCTCTGATGGAACTCTTTGATGGATCGTTATCTGGTTTTTGGCCACCCTGTGCGCCACAGCAAGTCCCCCTTCATTCACACCCTGTTTGCCAGACAAACCCAGCAAGAGCTGGAGTATGGGCTGGCTGAACCTGCCGTCGACGAGTTTGCCCAAGCCCTGCGCACCTTCTTTGACCAAGGGGGCAAGGGATGCAATGTCACCGTTCCCTTCAAGGAGCAGGCATTCACTCTGGTCGATCGCTTGAGCCCGAGGGCCAAGCGGGCTCAAGCGGTCAATACCATCAAGCTGACCGATGATGGCGTGTTGCTGGGGGATAATACCGATGGCGCCGGTCTGGTCGCCGATCTCAAGTCCCATGGTGTGACGCTGGCGGATAGCCGGATCCTGCTGCTGGGTGCCGGTGGCGCGGCTCGTGGTGCATTGGTGCCGCTGCTGGCTGAGTTGCCGAGCGAGCTGGTGATCGCCAACCGCACCCACACAAAAGCGCAACAGTTGGCTGCCGAATTCTGCGATCTGGGGCCTGTGACTGCCCAGACCTATGAGCAGTTGGCAGGGCCATTCGATCTCGTCATCAATTCGACTTCTGCCAGCCTGCAAGGAGAGCTGCCGCCGTTGGCCCTCACCCTGATCCACACGGATATTGCTATCTACGACATGATGTATGGCGCCTCGGATACGGTGTTTATCAGTTGGGCCAAACAGCATGGGGCCCGTCAAACCATGGATGGACTCGGCATGCTGGTGGAACAGGCCGCCGAAGCGTTTACCGTGTGGCGCGGAATTCGTCCCGGGACTAAACAGGTATTGAGAGAGTTGAAGCGTAACTTGGGGGTGATATGAACCAGGGTATTCTGTTTCCTGACCTGATGGAGTGGCAGGCTGACGAACAGCGGGTGCGTTTTCCTGCCCAGCAGATGGGGGCGTTGATAGATTGTTACATCAGCCAGCGGCGACTGGAGAGAATGACAGGTCTGGCGCTGACGAGAGAGGATGACATCGTCAGAGCCTTCGAAAGTGTGCGTTTTGATATTGAAGATATGGCTGAAAAACTCATTGAAGAACAAGAGTTTGCTGAAGATGGCGCTATCTATCTCTGATTTTTCAAAGTTTTTTTGTTTTGTAGCGGAACTACTTTGAAATGGCGCTGACTAACTAGATAGTTGAGGAAGTGCTAGCTAGTCACCTTTATAACTCCCCGGTGTTCGTACTGGGGATTTTTTTATCTGCATGAAAATGAAAGATTTTTTCTTAATCTGTAAGTTGTGAAACTAAATTACATAAATTACTTTCACTTTCTGCTGCTTTGCTGTACAGTTGTCTGCGTAGGGTACAGAGGTAAGATGTTCTATCTTTCAGACCTTTTATTTCACGTAATTGAATGTGGCTGAATAGCTGCCCCGATGAGGTTCTCGTCGGGGTGTTTTTTTATGCGCATCATTTAGAGTAAATGCTTTAAATTGACGATGCATTTGATAGAATGAGGCTGCTTCTTGAGGAATACCTGTCGTCTGGTACTCAAGATTCAGCTTCTTCCCAATTTTTGAACTTATTATTTCAGGCTGGATGGCATCACTGTCGTCCGGCCTCATTTTTATCCCTTTCGGTTAGAAATTGTAATTAAATTTCATTTTTGTCTCTTTTTGTAATTCTGGTTCGTTTTGAAAGAACGAATTTGAAAACGCTATCAACGCCTACTTAAGTTAATTCTTTGTGTGAATTAACTGCCTATCTATATGAACTGTAAGCGGTAATGGATATAGCCGGGGAGGCGAATGCGGGGTGTTTGTCGTGAGGCAGGTGAAAGCGGCAATCTGAAACCCTTTCAATCAGCGGAGGAGTGCTCCGCCAATTGCAAGGAGAGCGAGGAGTAGATTACTCCTCGGCAGGTTGTTGTTCGTCAGCGTTCAGCAGGTCGGTATCGTCACCACTGACGTACCATTCGGTCAGGGTTTGCGCCAGCGTCTCCACACCGATATTGGTGAGAGAGGAGAATGCTTCGACCTGGATCTGGGAACCGAGGTTGGCAACGGCCTGGCGCACCTTGATTACCTGGTTGTTGCGCGGGCCGGGGCTCAATTTGTCAGCCTTGGTCAGCAGCAGCATGACGGGCAACTGACGGTGCGAGCTCCACTCCAGCATGTTCATGTCGGTATCTTTGAGCGGGTGGCGGATGTCCATCAGGATCACCAGACCTTTCAATGACTCACGGCGCTGCAGATACTCTGCCAGTGACTTTTGCCACTTGAGCTTCATTTCGAGCGGAACTTGCGCATAACCATAACCCGGCAAGTCGACCAGACGCTTGCCCGGTTCCAGCTCAAACAGGTTGATCAGCTGGGTACGTCCGGGTGTCTTACTGGTGCGCGCCAGGTTCTTGTGTTTGGTTAAGGTGTTCAATGCAGATGACTTACCGGCGTTGGAACGGCCGGCAAACGCGATCTCGACACCCCCATCATTTGGCAGGTGACGGATGTCGGGTGCGCTGGTCACAAAATGCACCTTATTGAAATTCAGAGTTTGTGTATCCAACGTAAATTCCCCATGGAGATAGAGGGTTATAGAGTTACTTTTTTGTAAAATGGTGTAAAATAGCGTCGCTTAAACGCGTTTATTTTAACATGCCTTCAGCGGCATGGGATCTGGAAGCCTAATAACGAAAAGTTGGAACGCCATGAAGAACCTAGTCATTACTCTTGCTCTGATGGTTGGCGTAACGGGGATGGCACAAGCCAAGGGCGATGCCGCTGCGGGACAGACCAAGGCTGCCGTTTGTGCGGCTTGTCATGGACCGGACGGAAACAGCCTGGTTGATATGTACCCCAAAATTGCTGGTCAGCACGCATCATATATCAAAAAGCAGTTAGTTGAACTGAAGGCTGCCGCTTCTGGTCAAATTGGCCGGGTTGCGCCAGTGATGGGGCCGATGGCGTTACCTTTGTCGGAACAGGACATGGATGACCTGGCGGCTTACTTCTCCGGTCTAAAGGTTACCCCTATCGCGGTCCCTGACGACGTGGTCGAAGCGGGCAAGGCACTCTATATGGGCGGTGACATGAGTCGCGGTCTGGCTGCCTGTACGGCTTGCCATGGTCCCCGTGGCTCAGGTGTCGAGCAGGCGAAGTATCCAAGCCTGTCCGGCCAGCATCCTGCCTATATCAAGGCCCAGCTCACCGCATTCCGTGCCGGGACACGTGACAACGATCCGAATGGCATGATGCGGGACGTTGCCAAGAAACTGACTGATCAGGATATCGAAGCCCTCTCCAAATATGTAGCGGGTCTGCACTGATATAGTCGATACGGTCTATTCGAGTTGAAACGGGGAGCCTTTGCTCCCCGTTGTTTTTATGGTGTTCAGATAATTCTCGGTTTAATCCCCCCGTTCTGTAAGAGATCTCCCATTCTCAAGGCAGGCCAAGGCTCATAAAATTGCATAAAATATTAAATATCCATTATTTATCAATTGATTATGTGAATATTGAAATTTTTCGAGATGTTGAGAATCTTTTGGGTGGATTGAGCTGTTTTATAGAGTTGATACAGTAGACTTAATGGATTCACCCACGGATTGGGTGGTGGTTTCACAACAGGGTGTTGTGAGCAGAGGATGGCAGGCGTGGCGGGATGCCATGGGCTCGTATGAGCTGGCAAAGGATTGAAGGATCAGGATGGTGACCATCTCCGGAGCGGGATGGGGTTGCGGGATGCAGGCTCCCCAGCACGATGGCAGGATGCGGTCGAGACGGGTCAAACAGGCACACGCACATTCAGGAACGACCAATATAAGGTCAGGATGACCACACAACGATATGCTGCGGCGACAAGTTGTCACGGAGAGGACGAAACAGACTGTTTTGCCATTCAGGATGGCGCACGCATGAACATATCAAGGCAGCTTCGGCTGCCTTTTTTCTTTTGGGTCATTAACCCGATTAGCCATTCTGTGTCAAAATACCAGCAACATGCCCAGAGGATACCGATCCTGCGGTGTTCAGTGGCCTGATCGGGCCGGATTGGTGCGGGATCCTGCTCTTGTTCCAGCCTTACTGTTCCTCGCATCGTATCCCACCGGGTGAGATCATCCCGGGTACGGGTCAAACCAGTTATTTTTCGGAGTTAGCCATTCATGTCTGCTAAACAACCCACTCGCAAGCCTACTGGCAAGCGCAAAGAATCTGATGTCAGTGCTCAGGAAGGCCGTGAGCGTAAACGGGCTGCCAAGCGCAAGGGCCTGAAGGCTGGTTCTCGTCAGCAAGTTGAACAGCCGAAGAGCAAGTCTGGCAACAGCCAGTCCAAAGATCCGCGTATCGGTTCCCGCAAGCCGGTGGTACTGGTGGTGGATGACAAACAGAAGAAGCCGACAGCCCCCAAGGCGGTGAAAGAGAAGACGCTGGTGATGACGCCCGAGCAGGAGCTGGCGTCCATCGAAAACGATGACCGCTTGAATGATCTGCTGGATCGTCTTGATGCCGGTGAAACCCTGGAAGCGGCCGAGCAGGCCTGGGTTGATCAGCGTGTCGACCGTTATCAGGAGCTGATGGATGAGCTGGGCATCATCGACAACGACGATGATGAAGATGACGAGCTGCCGTTTGATGATGGCGATGACGCCGAGTTCGACGAGCAGAAACCAGCCTCCGAAGAGGAGTTGTGGGACCGTTTCAACCAGGTCGATTTCAAGCCGGAACCCAAGCCTGAGCCGAAGAAAAAGTGATGAGTGGATGGATGCTGGCCGCCCTGTTGGGCGGCCTGATTTTGTCAGGATTGGCCATCTATGCAGGCATGCTGCTGGCCAGGCTGAGACGACAGCAAGCGATGCAGTGGCAGGCGATTACCGCTCGCAATGAACGAATTTTGGAGAGCGTGCGGGTCATTGCTCATGCGGTGCAGGAGGGGCAGTGTGATTACTCCGAAGGCGCCATTCGGCTGACCAATCTGCTGGATGCGTTGCAGATCAAGGGGGGACGGGCGTTTGTTGCCGAGTTCCCGGGTCTGTACGGGCTGTATGAGAAGGTGAAAGATATGCCGACTCATGAGGCCAGACGTGCCCTCAAGCGCAATGAAGTGATGAAGATGGATCTCGAACGCAGCGGCTACGAGGCCGAGCTGGAGGCTCAGATCCTCAAGGATGTGGCCCAGCTGAAGGATTTTCAGTTAGGTCGGTGAGCCAACAATAACAACAAGAGAGGAAGCGAGCGTGCAAGCAGAACAGATTGTGTGGGATCAGGCCCTGATCGAAAAATATAACTACAGTGGCCCGCGATACACCTCTTATCCCACTGCGCTGGAGTTCAACGAGAGTTTCGGCTATCCGGATTTTGTCCACGCTGCTGGCCAGTATCCCGAGCGCAATCTGTCGCTCTACGTGCATATCCCTTTCTGTCACAAGCTCTGCTACTACTGCGGCTGCAACAAGGTCATTACCCGTCATCAGCACAAGGCTGACGAGTACCTCGACTACCTGGAGCAGGAGATCAAGGCGCAAGCCCCGTTCTTCAAGCATCGTCTGGTCACCCAGCTGCACTGGGGTGGCGGTACACCCACCTATCTGGATGAAGCGCAAACGCGCCGTCTGATGGCCATGCTGCGTGAGCACTTCCATTTCGCCGAAGAGGGGGAGTTCAGCATCGAGGTCGATCCGCGCGAGATTGCCATTACCATGCTGGATGTGCTGCGAGATGTCGGCTTCAACCGCATCAGCCTTGGGGTGCAGGACTTCAACAAGGATGTACAGGTCGCAGTCAACCGCGAGCAGGACAACGACTTTATTAAAGCCATGTTGGAACGGGCCCGTGAACTAGGCTTCCGCTCGACCAACCTCGACCTTATCTATGGCCTGCCGCATCAGGATCGTGTCAGCTTCCACCATACGCTGGAAGAAGTGCTCAAGACGGATCCGGCGCGCCTCTCCATCTTCAACTATGCCCATCTGCCGAGTCGCTTTGCTGCCCAGCGCAAGTTGAAAGAGGTTGATATGCCTGCGCCGCAGGAGAAGCTGGCCATGCTGCAGGACACCATTGCCTTCCTCACTGGCCAGGGTTACCAGTTCATCGGCATGGACCATTTTGCCAAACCCGATGACGAGCTGGCAGTGGCGCAGCGCGAGGGCAAGCTGCACCGCAACTTCCAGGGTTATACCACTCAAGGTGATTGCGATCTGCTGGGGCTGGGTGTCTCCTCCATCAGCATGATCGGTGATGCCTATTCCCAGAACCAGAAAGAGCTCAAGGCGTATTACGCACAGGTTGCAGAGCTGGGTCATGCCCAGTGGAAAGGCTGCTCGCTCAATCAGGATGACCTGATCCGCCGTGAGGTGATCAAGCGGCTTATCTGTGATTTCCGTCTGAACTTTGCGTCTGTCGAGCAGGCGCACGGTCTCAATTTCAGAGAGTATTTTGCCGACGATCTCAAGCTGCTGCAGACCTTCATCAACGATGGATTGGTGCGTATGACGGAGGATGGTCTGGAGGTCTCCTCCACGGGGCAGCTGCTGATCCGCAATATCTGCATGTGTTTCGACGTGTACTTGCGCAACAAGGCGCGCCAGCAACAGTTCTCTCGCGTGATATAAGCTTGTTTGCCGATTAGAAAACAGAAAAGGGCGCCATCGTGGCGCCCTTTTCATATGTATTTTTGCTTAAGCAGCGGGTCGGAAAGGTTCTGGTAAGAAGTCTCTGCGCTGAGGCAAGCAATTGAGAGCCAAGCAAGGGGACGGTGAAATGCAGATAAAAAGATGGGGGCGACTTGCGTCGCCCCCGGTAGTCGTATCGCTCAGATCCTTGAACGAAGTTGCTCCCTGCAATCCCTGACTGTTTACCTCTTCCTTTAGGTTTCCCCTTCCCAATCCTTTGGGGTGTCCTTTAGCCATCTTGGCCTGACGAGTCATCCTGTCCCGTCGCACTTTCTCCGTCCCGGGAGGTGTCCTTTACCACATCCTGTGGTGAGTCCATTTGCCCAACCCTGGCAGCCAGTCTTCCTGACCGACTTCATTGCGTCCGTGCATGAGTAACTATAAGGATTTTCTAACCGGCTACAACGTCAGAATGGAAAACGTTTTTTCTATTAGCTGTTTCGAAAGTGGTGTGTTTCGATTTATTCATTTATAAACAGATGCTTAAGTTAATCGCCTTCACGTTTTAAGATCCTATCTTCCGATTATCTCGAGGATCTTTTAGGCTGTTTACTTACATGTGGAATGGCAGATCTCTTACACGGGATTTTGGTTACTTTGGAAACAGATTCTGTGCTCTGATGGTGATCACCCAATGTGGGTGTGACGGCAGGAAAAGAGCAGTGAATGGGGTATTTATAGGTGCTGGTTGAGGCGCTCATAGATGGTTTGGCGCTCTTCAGGGGTGAGCGAAGAGAAGTAGTGGGTAAAGAGGCGCAGTAGCAGGGACTTGTTCATGCCGTCTTGTTGGGTCAGATTACCCAGCTCATCGATGGCCACTGTACTCATGGAGAAGGTCGCTTTTTTAAAACTGGGCTTCAGATGCTCACCACTCTCGATAAAGGCCAGTGCCGACAAGGCTTCATCCCTATGCAGACTCAACTCAAGGCTGACAACCTTGGGTTTACCCTTGGCGTAGAACTCAGCATCTTCGATAAATTCATCGACAGTGAACTTCTTCTGGTGATGCAGCTGATGCTTTTTCTTCAGATCCGCCAAGCCCATCTCATACCCCCACTTTCAGGAACTCTTTGGCGATGGCCCGGATCTCTTCGGCAGATTTGCCATCCGGTTCTATCTCCATCACCGATAATCCCTTTTCCTCACTATCGTCGTAGACGTTGCGGCCATAGGTGATGGAATTCAGTACATCGACTCCGAACGAGGCACATACCTCTTTGGCCTCGAGAATCCGCTTTACCTGATTGGGCAAAGATGGACATTGGGTCAACACAACGGCTGCATTGAGGGTCGGATTGACCATCTTGCAGGTGGTGATCAGATCTTCCATATGGGGCAGGGTCTTGAGGTCGCGGCGTTTCGGGCGCAAGGGGATCAGGGCGTGGGTGGCGACAGCCATGGTGGAGCGCAGTGCCCGGTTGTCTTGCCCGCCGCAATCGACGATGACGTAGTCATAGCGATTTTTCAGGCTAAGTAGATCGTTGCGAATATTGCCATAGAGCTGAACGCAGTTGATTTGTGGCAGATCCGGGTTGTCGTTGCGTTCCTGAATCCAGTCAGAGGTGGTGCGCTGCGGGTCGCAGTCGACCAGTAACACCTCCCCCTGAAATTGGGATCTGAGGTAAACCGCCAGATTTTGTGCCAAGCAGCTCTTGCCACTCCCCCCCTTCTCTCCACCGACCAACAAGATCATGACGTTCCCCTATCCATGAGAAAACCGCTGATTTCAGTATAGGAGGGGGTTGGCTCATCACAAGGCGAGAGGAGTGATGCTCCTCTCGTTCTGCAGGTTAATAGTGAACACTGCCTCCATGCCAGCGGCAGACATAGTCGGGCACCAGCATCTGGGGGGCCTTGTCGACATGGCAGACCACCATGGGCATGGCAGGGGCACCTTCAGCCTGGCTGAGGGTGGGGAGCGCAGAGAGCAGCAAAGTCGCGAGCAACAGCATGGGTTTCATCTTCATAACAACTCCTTGGTAGTGCCATTCCTGTGTGATCTGGATCACTTTCTGAGTTAAGTCGAGGTTGGCGCCAGCGCAAGGTGAGACGAATAAATTCAATTAATGAAAAAAGTATCAAAAGGCGTTGTGGTGACCGACGAGGATGGTTGCCCACCTTGATGCGGACTTTGTGCATATTAAGTTGAACCGCACAAAGAGGTGGTGACTTATGGGGCTGAGCCTGATGGGGTTGGCATCAATGCCATGATCTGGAACAAGAAAAGATTTATGCAGTGAATGTGGTCGATGTGAGTATTTATTTCTCCCGCATTCCTCTCGTTACGGCGATGTATTCAATACCTAGGGAGTAATATTCAAATTATATTTGAAATCTTGCTTATTGTAATGATTTTTAACGGTTTTTGTTATTTGCATTTAATCGTCACAGTGAACTGGCATGAATAAAAAATGAATCAACCTGAAATATAGCGGGGTGGTTTTGCATGATTATTCGGTGAGCTTTGTGTGGAAAATGCGCAATTTGCTACCGGGGTCATAGATTGGACGGTGAATATATTCAGTTCTGAGTGAATGTGATCAATGTCTAAGTTTGTCGTGATTAGCAGGGCTAACCTCGGTCTCGAAAGGCAAGGGCAGGATAGAACACAAGCCGATTACCCTACATAAAGAATATCCCGCCTTAGCCACGAGCATGAATAGAAGGAATCTATTCAATCACTCGCAGGGACCACTGCTAGACGGAATATAATCATGAGCAAATTTTATGTAGGTTCTGAAGTTGGCCAATTGCGCCGTGTCATGTTGCACCGCCCCAACCTCAGTCTGAAGCGTCTGACTCCTTCCAACTGCCAGGATCTGCTGTTCGATGACGTCCTGTCTGTTGAACGTGCCGGTCAGGAGCACGACAAATTCGCTCAGGTACTGCGCGATCAGAATGTCGAAGTTTTCCTGCTGACCAATCTGCTGGCCGAAACCCTGGATGTGCCGGAAGCCAAAACCTGGCTGCTGCAACATCAGGTCTCCGACTATCGCCTCGGCTCTTCTTTTGCCAACGATGTGCGCTGCTTCCTGGCTGACATGCCGCACCGCGAACTGGCCCGCATTCTCTCTGGCGGTCTGACTTACTCCGAGATGCCCTACAGCGGCGTCAACATGGTAGTAGGCATGCACGCACCGACCGATTTCATCATTGAGCCGCTGCCCAACCACCTCTTTACCCGTGATACCTCCTGCTGGGTTTATGGCGGCGTCTCCATCAACCCCATGGCCAAGCCAGCCCGTCGCCGCGAGACCAACCACGTGAAGGCTATCTATCGCTGGCACCCGATGTTTGCCGGTCAGGACTTCATCAAGTACTTCGGTGACGAGGATCGTGACTACGACAACTCCACCATCGAGGGTGGCGACGTACTGGTTATCGGCCGCGGCGCCGTGCTGATCGGCATGTCCGAGCGCACCACCCCGCAAGGTGTCGAGCATCTGGCTCGCAGCCTGTTCAAACATGGTCAGGCCAAACAGGTCATCGCCATGGAACTGCCGAAACACCGCAGCTGCATGCACCTGGATACCGTCATGACCCATATGGATATCGACACCTTCTCCGTCTATCCGGAAGTGATCCGCAAGGATGTGCAGTGCTGGAGCCTGACTCCGGGCGGCGCCACCGGCATGAACATCAAGGAAGAGGGTTACTTCGTCACAGCTATCGAGAAAGCACTGGGCGTGGATCAGCTGAAGATCATCACCACTGGCGGTGACAGCTTCGAAGCCGAACGCGAGCAGTGGAACGACGCCAATAACGTGCTGACCGTGCGTCCCGGCGTGGTGGTGGGCTACGAGCGCAATACCTACACCAATGAGAAGTATGACAAGGCCGGTATCACAGTTCTCTCCATCCCGGGTGATGAACTGGGCCGTGGCCGCGGCGGCGCCCGCTGCATGAGCTGCCCGATGGAACGCGACAGCATCTGATGAGACGGCGTGGCGCCGGCAGAGGCTGGCGCCACACAGAACCAAACTCGAGATTAACCACTATGAAAAAACCAACTGTCGTCGTCGCTCTGGGTGGCAATGCTCTGCTCCGTCGTGGTGAGCCACTGGAAGCGGATATCCAGCGCAAGAATATTGCAACTGCCGCCAAGACCATCGCACTGATCGCTCAGGAGTACAACGTGGTGCTGGTGCATGGCAACGGCCCGCAAGTCGGCCTGCTGGCCCTGCAAAACAGCGCCTACACCAAGGTATCCCCCTATCCGCTGGATGTGCTGGGTGCCGAGTCTCAGGGCATGATCGGCTACATGCTGATCCAGGAGCTGAAAAACCTCATGCCGAGCCGCAACGTCACCGCGCTGCTGACCCAGGTGCAGGTCGATCCCGAGGATCCGGCATTTGCCAATCCGACCAAATTTATCGGCCCCGTCTACGAAGAGGCTGAAGCCCGCACCCTGGCAGAAGAGAAGCACTGGGTGGTCAAGGCTGACGGCAAGTTCTTCCGCCGCGTAGTGCCGTCCCCGCTGCCCCAGCGCATCGTTGAAGGCGATGCCATCGAAACCCTGATTGCCCAGGGCCACCTCATCATCTGTACCGGTGGTGGCGGTATCCCGGTGACCTGGGATGGCCAGAGCCTGACCGGTATCGAAGCCGTCATCGACAAGGACATGTCTGCCGCCTACCTGGCCAAGCAGATCAAGGCCGACGCCCTGCTGATCCTGACCGATGCCGATGCCGTCTATCTGGATTGGGGCAAACCGACCCAGCGTCCGCTGCGGGTCACCAGCCCGGACGAGCTGGCCGGGGTCAAGTTCGACGCCGGTTCCATGGGGCCGAAAGTCGAAGCCTCCTGTGAATTTGTCAAAGCGACCGGCGGCATGGTTGGCATCGGCTCGCTGGAAGATGGCCTCGCCATCCTCAAGGGGGAAGCCGGCACCAATATCGTCGCCACCCGCACCGTACATGCGTAATTACCGATATCTGTACTGAGAATGCGTAGTCAACACTACTGCCCGAACTGGTCTGAAACATATATAGAGAGAACTCATCATGGCTTTTAATCTGCGTAACCGTAACTTCCTGAAACTGCTGGACTTCACCCCGCGCGAAATCCAATACATGATCGACTTGGCCATCGACCTGAAGAAAGCCAAATACGGTGGCTACGAGCGCAAGCATCTGGTCGGCAAGAACATCGCCCTGATTTTCGAGAAGACCTCCACCCGTACTCGTTGTGCGTTTGAAGTGGCGGCCTTCGACCAGGGCGCGCAAGTCTCCTACCTTGGCCCAAGCGGTTCCCAAATCGGTCACAAGGAGTCCATGAAGGACACCGCTCGTGTACTGGGTCGCATGTATGACGGTATCGAATACCGCGGCTACGGTCAGGAGATCGTGGAAGAGCTGGGCGCCTACGCCGGTGTCCCGGTCTGGAACGGCCTGACCAACGAATTCCACCCGACCCAGATCCTGGCCGACTTCATGACCATGCTGGAGCACGGCAAGGGCAAGCGTCTTGATCAAATCAAGTTCGCCTACCTGGGTGATGCCCGCAACAACATGGGTAACTCCCTGATGGTCGGCGCTGCCAAAATGGGCATGGACATCCGTCTGGTCGCACCGAAAGCCTTCTGGCCGGAAGAGGAGCTGGTTGCCAAGTGCCGCCTGATCGCCGAAGAGACCGGCGCACGCATCACCCTGACCGAAGATGTGAAAGAGGGTGTGCTGGGTGCTGACTTCCTCTACACCGACGTCTGGGTATCCATGGGTGAAGCGAAAGAAGCCTGGGATCAGCGCGTCAAACTGATGACTCCGTATCAGGTCAACATGGATGTCATCAACGCCACCAAGAACCCGGATGTGAAGTTCATGCACTGCCTGCCGGCGTTCCACAACGACGAGACCACCATGGGCAAGGAAGTGGCTGACAAATATGGCATGAAAGGCCTGGAAGTGACCGAGGACGTGTTCGAATCCGAGCACAGCATCGTGTTCGACGAGGCCGAAAACCGGATGCACACCATCAAGGCAGTGATGGTTGCTACGCTGGGCGACTAAGGTCGCAGTAGTGGTGCCGGGGGGCGACCCCCGGCTTTTCGACCATGTGACAGCGGCATAATACCTCTAACCCTACAACCCGCAGCCTGCATGGATACCACACCCACAGAAGGAAGCTGGACCATGACCAAATTCAAGTTCCCGTCAGCCTACACGATACTGTTTGTGCTGATCGCCCTGGTGGCCGCCCTGAGCTGGATAGTGCCGGCCGGCAAATACGAGATGACCATGAACGAAGCCCTCGGCAAAGAAGTGCCGGTGGCGGGTACCTACAAACTGGTGGAGGGGAATCCCCAGGGGATCGTCGATGTGCTGCTGGCACCTATCGATGGCCTCTATAACCACGACACCTATGAGGCAGGCGCCATCGACGTCTCCCTCTTTATCCTGATCATCGGTGGTTTTCTTGGCATTGTGACCAAGACCGGTGCCATTGATGCCGGTATTGAACGTGTGACCGACCGCCTGCGCGGCCGTGAAGAGTGGATGATCCCGATCCTGATGGCGCTGTTTGCCGCAGGTGGCACCATCTACGGGATGGCCGAAGAGTCGCTGCCTTTCTACACCCTGCTGGTGCCGGTGATGATGGCCGCACGCTTCGACCCTGTGGTGGCGGCTGCAACCGTATTGCTGGGGGCCGGTATCGGTACTCTGGGTTCCACCATCAACCCGTTTGCGACCGTGATTGCCGCCAATGCGGCCGGTATCTCCTTCACCGACGGTATCTGGCTGCGCGTCGCCATGCTGGTCGCCGGTTGGCTGCTCTGCGTTGCCTACGTCATGCGTTACGCCAAGATGGTGCGCAGCGATCCGAGCAAATCCCTAGTAGCTGACAAGTGGGAAGAGAACCGTGCCCACTTCCTTGGCAACAAGAGCGACCAGATGCTGGAGTTCACCCTGACCCGTAAAATCGTGCTGGGTATCTTCGTCGCCGCCTTTGCCGTGATGATCTACGGTGTGGCCGTGCTGGGCTGGTGGATGGCGCAGATCTCCGGCGTGTTCCTGGCTGCCGCCATCATCGTTGGTCTTATCTCCCGCATGAGCGAAGAGGAGCTGACCTCCAACTTTATCGATGGTGCCCGCGACCTGCTGGGTGTGGCGCTGATCATCGGTATCGCCCGCGGTATCGTGGTGGTAATGGATAACGGCATGATCACTCACACCATTTTGCACAGTGCAGAAGGGATCGTGACCGGCCTCTCCACTATCGTCTTTATCAACGTGATGTTCGTGCTGGAAGTGGTGCTCTCCTTCCTGGTGCCGTCCTCCTCCGGTCTGGCTGTACTGACCATGCCGATCATGGCGCCGCTGGCCGACTTCGCCAACGTGGGCCGCGATCTGGTGGTGACTGCTTACCAGTCTGCCTCCGGTCTGGTGAACCTGGTGACCCCGACCTCCGCCGTGGTCATGGGTGGTCTGGCCATCGCCAAGGTGCCTTATGTGCGCTGGCTGAAATGGGTGGCTCCGCTGCTCGGTATCCTGACCGTGCTGATCGTGGTCTGCCTGAGCCTGGGTGCCGTGCTCTCCTGAGGGATGACATGCAAGATGAAGCGGGAGCCTGCGGGCTCCCGTTTTTTATGGGCGCAAGAAGTGATGGACACAAAGTCGCAGGCAACAAAAAGGCGACCCGCAGGTCGCCTCGATGCATTCGATGGAAGGGGTTAGCGGGCCTGCGCCAGGGTGCGCACCACGGCGGCGTGGGCCTGACGGGTGCGGCTGATATGGCGCGGCGCGACCAGCACAACGTCATTGCCCGCGACGGCGCCCATGATCTCGGGATTGGCGTTGCGATCCAGCAGGCGAGCCACCACGGTGGCGGCTCCCGGAGTGGTGTGGATCAGCACCATCTGCTGGTTGTGTACCACTTCGCGCACCATGTCGTGGATCGAGCGGGTGCTGCCGGCGGGTTCCAGCTGCTCGTCGACCAGGGTGTAGACCTTCTTGCCGTTGGCATTTTGGGCCTTGGCCACGCCGAGGCGGCGCAGCAGGCGGGAGATGGTGGACTGGCTGATGTCGGCAAAGCCGCGCTCCGACAGCTCGCGGCGGATCTCTTCCTGGGTGCTGTAGCAGTGCTGACCGATGATCTGGCGACAGGCATCCAGCTGGGCCAGATCGGGCTCTTGGGCAACGGGACGACTGAGGGTTTTGACCACGGCGAATTCCTTTGATGATGACCGGAGGTAAACGCGCGATATCTGCCATAGCAGTCAGTTATCAGATAAAAACACTGATAATCAGCCTATATGCAGGGAATGAGCGGGCATTACCATCTTGCGATGGCAAATTATAGCTGACTGGAAATTCGGTGATGTGACAGGGTTCAAAAATGGGCCCCGCGGGGCCCAATCAGATATCAGTAACGCTCGCTGACGATGTCCTGAGTGAAGGACTTCTCGCAATATTTGCACTTCATCCGTACCACGCCTTTCACTTCGCGCACCCGGAAGTAGCTGTCAACCGGCTCGTTATGGGAGATGCAGTTGGAGTTGGGGCAGTGGAACACCCCGGCGATGAACTCCGGCAGCTCCAGCTGGTGCTTCTTCACCACATTGAAGTCTTCGATGATGTTGACGGTCGCTTTCGGGGCGAACAGCGCCAGCTGGTTGGCCTGCTGTTCGGTCAGACGGGTGTTCTCAATCTTGATGAGATCCTTCTTGCCCAGCGCACCGGATTTCAGGTTGAAGCCGACGGTGATCCGCTCCTGGGTTTCGACCAGCTGGAACAGCTTGAGGATCTTGATGCCCTGGCCAGCGGGGATGTGATCGATGACGGAGCCGTGACGGATGGCTTCGACTTGCAGTTGGTTCTTGTCAGACATGATATTCCCCTAAGCTCAGACAGTTTCGTTCAGTACCAGTGCCAGCAGCGCCTGGCGTGCATAGACCCCGTTCTCCGCCTGCTGGAAGTAGCAAGCGTGGGGAGTCTTGTCGACCGCTACATCGATCTCGTCGACGCGGGGCAGGGGATGCAGGATCTTCATGGTGGGCTTGGCACCTTCCAGAGTCGCCAGCTCCAGAATGAACTTGGCGGCCATGTGCTTGTATTCAGTCTCGTCGAAGCGCTCTTTCTGGACGCGGGTCATGTAGAGGATGTCCAGCTCCGGCATCACCTCTTCCATGGTCTGGTGGATGCTGAACTGGATACCCTTCTCTTCCAGCTCTTCGCAGATGTAGTCCGGCATCGCCAGTGCTTCCGGGGAGATGAAGAAGAAGCGGCAGTTGAACAGGCTGAGGGCCTGGGCCAGCGAGTGCACGGTGCGGCCATATTTCAGGTCACCGACGAAGGCAACGTTGAGGTTGTCCAGACGGCCCTGGGTCTCATGGATGGTGAACAGGTCGAGCAGGGTCTGGCTCGGATGCTGGTTGGAGCCGTCGCCGCCATTGATGACCGGCACGCGGGAGAACTCGGAGGCCAGACGGGCAGCCCCCTCTTTCGGGTGGCGCATCACCACCGCATCCGAGTAGGAGCCGATGATCTTGATGGAGTCAGCCAGCGTCTCGCCCTTCTTGGCGCTGGTGTTGCCACCGTCGGCGAAGCCGATGATGTTGCCGCCAAGGCGCTGTACCGCGGTCTCGAACGAGAGGCGGGTGCGGGTGGAGGCTTCGAAGAAGCAGCTGGCAACCAGCTTGTCTTTCAACAGGCTGGTGTCAGGTTCAGCCTTCAACCGTTGTGCGGTTGAGACTACCAGTTCCATTTCTGACCGGGTCAGGTCCGAAATGGAGATGACATGTTTCTTATAGAGTGGATTGGTCATCGTCTGCATTCCCTTTGACATCATTGGAGGTTTTTCGGGCACAAAAAAAAGCCCCTGAAACAGGGGCTTTTTTTAAAAATAACTGGGGATCTTTGGGGTGGGAACCGGAAACAACGGGGCCGCTCTGGTGCGCACCACCCGTCTGCAAGGCTGTTTTCTGAATCAAAAACTGCATCGTTTCGTCCCGACCTTTTTCAAAACCGGACAGATTATAGGGCCGCTTTTTTAATTGTCAAAATTTTATTTCCGATGCCAATTTCAGCATGAAAAACGTTTAAGTGGCGGAAACATGACGACAAATCCACACCTTGTGCGTCTCTTGCAGCGATTCCCCATCGCGGGCCATGGCGCGCAAATAACCGAGTCTGTGGTGTCCTTCCAGCAGGCAGTAGGGTTGCGGCAGCGGTTGCCCGTTCGGGTAGCTGGAACCCTCTTCCGGCGCCAGTACGATGACAGGTTCGGGCCAGGTGCCTTCGTTCAGCATCTTCTCGCCGAGCCAGGAGCGGCGGACATACCGGTTGCTGCGCAGCATCTCCCCCCAGCGCTCGATCACCTCCATATGGCGGGAGTCCACCTGCTCTACCAGTTGCGCGGTGGGCCAGCTTTCGCATGCGAACTGGTGGCTGGCGAGATCGATAAAGCTCCAGTTGGACTCAAAACCGCGCCAATGGCGGTAAATCCACTGGGAGAGCACATTTTCAGGAATAAAGGGCACCAGCGGCGCGACCCGTTCAAGATAGGCGGGCAGGGCCTCTGTCTTGCGTTCATCCCTGAAATTGAGGGGCGCCAGTTGTTGGAGCAATCGGTAATTGAGCATAAGTGGCCTCCCGGTACCTGATTTCACCCTACCCCCATTTATGCCCCATTCCTACCCCGCTGAGTCTGGAAATACAGCAAGTTACCCCTTGTTGCTGCACAAATCTGCGCGACTTGTTCGGGATTTGTGCAATCGCATTAAAAGTGTGAAAAAAGCCTTTACCTTTGAAACCCGCTTTGTATACTACGCCTCGTTTGTTGCAGGGGCGTAGTTCCAATTGGTAGAACAGCGGTCTCCAAAACCGATGGTTGCGGGTTCGAGTCCTGCCGCCCCTGCCATTTTCAGAAAGGCCAGCTCATTGAGCTGGCCTTTCGCATTTCCGGCGTTCACCGTCTGTCCCTCCCGCCCCCTGTTTCTTCTCCTGATTGCTCCACTGCTGGATAGCATGGAATAGCGAGCAACCAACTTATGGTAGCAATCTCTGTTGTTGATAGATGTAAAAATATACGGATTCACTAAAGTCTGTTCATATTGCGGCCGATAGCCTTTGATACATCAGGGTTTTCCCTGCCTGACACAACAACAAGGATTCGTCGTCATGACCCTCTCTCTGCGCGGCAAGCTGCTGGCCACCAGTCTTGGCGTAGTGCTGCTGATGGCATCACTGCTCGGCATCGTTGCCTTTCACACCCTAAAATCCCGCACCATGAGCGCCATCCAGAGCGAGGCGGTCAACTATGGCCACGCCTACTCGGTCGCCATCGGCGAATGGATGACGGATCGCAAGAACACCGTCCATGCGCTGGTCAATCTGATCAGCGATAACCCCCAAGCCGAGCTGGTGCCGCACCTGAAGCAGGCCTACACCTCGGGCGGCTTCGGGCTCACCTATTTTGGCTCCGCGCAGGGGGTGATGACCCGGCAGGATCCCTCCCTCAACACCGGCAACTATGACCCGCGCGAGCGCCCCTGGTATCAGGATGCGGTGAAGGCGGGGCAGCTCATCGTCACCGCCCCCTATGTCAGCGTCACCATGCAGAAGCTGGTGGTCACCCTCTCCGAGCCGGTACGCCATCAGGGGGAGCTGGTCGGTGCCGTGGGGGCCAACCTGGCGCTCGACAAGCTGATCGACGAAGTGCTGGCGATGAAGGTGCAGGGTGAGGGCTACGCCATGTTGCTCGACAGCAGCGGCCTCATCGTCGGCCATCCGCAGAAGAATTTGGCACTCAAGCCCATCGCCGAGCTGGCGCCGGGACTCTCTGCCGCCACCTTCCAGCAGTGGGGCCGCGAAAACAGCGAGCTGCACGCCGCCACCCTCGACGGGCGGGATGTGCTGCTGGCGGTACAACCGGTGCCGGGCACCGACTGGCTGCTGGCCATGGTGATGTATCGCGATGTGCTGGAAGCGCCGCTCAGCAGTCTGCTGTGGGAGCTGGTGGGGCTGACCCTGGTGCTGATGCTGGTGTTCAGCGCCCTGCTCACCGCCACCTTCAAATACCTGTTCGCCGATCTCGGTCGGGTCGCGCACGCCCTGCACGACATTGCCCACGGCGAGGGGGATCTCACCGTTCACATCAACACCCACAGCAAGGATGAGGTGGGTCAGCTGGCCCAGAACTTCAACCAGTTCGTGGCGCGGCTGCACGGTATCGTCAGCCGGTTGCGGGATGTGACCGTCGAGCTGGCGGCCCAGTCCCGTGCTCAGGCGGCCGGGGCGCAGGCCCGCAGTCAGCGGGTGCGCCAGCAGCAGGACGAGATCGTAATGGTGGCGACCGCGGTGACCGAAATGGCCTCCGCCACCCAGGAGATCGCCGGTAACGCCGAGTTTGCCGCCACTACCGCCACCGATGCGGTTGCACTGGCGGTCGCCGGCCAATCCCAGGTTGGCCAGAGTCAGCGCAGCATTACCGGTCTGGCGGACGAAGTGGCCGATGCCAGCCAGATCATCAATGAGCTGGACAGCCATGCCCAGAAGATCAGCGGCATTCTGGCGACCATCAGCGGCATCGCCGAGCAGACCAACCTGCTGGCGCTCAACGCCGCCATCGAGGCGGCCCGGGCCGGTGAGCAGGGCCGCGGTTTCGCGGTAGTTGCGGACGAGGTGAGGGTGTTGTCGCGCCGTACCCACGACTCCACCGACGAGATCCAGCAGATGATCGAGACCCTGCAGCAGACTACCCGTCGCGCCGTGGGCGGCATGGAGACCAGCCGTCAGCTGGCGGGTACCAGCGTCGAGGATGCCGAAGCGGCCAACCAGAGCCTTGCCCGGATCAACGAGGCGATCGGCTCCATCAGCGACATGGCGACCCAGATCGCCGCAGCGGCCGAGGAGCAGACTTCGGTGACCGGCGAGATCAGCCGCAATACCGAGAATATCCGCCACGTCTCACAAGAGCTGGCCGAGCAGGCGGGCAGCGAGGCGGCGCAGGCGGCCGAACTCAAGTCGTTGACCGAGCGGCTGGAGCAGGAGATCGGCCGCTTCCGGCTTTAACATCCCGCCACGCCAGCAACAGAAAGGGCAGCCCGCGGGCTGCCCTTTGTTATTGTCGCTGACCGTCAGGCTGCGCTCTCCAGCTGCGCCAGATGGAAGGCGCGCCAGTTGCCGTCGGGCAGGTAGTGCTTGCCCTGCTGCCATTTGGGATCGTGCTGCACCACGTAGCGGTAGTGGTAGGCCTGCTGCTGGCCGACATAACGCCCCTGCACCGGGTCGAAGATCTCCACCTCGATGAGCTGGCGCAGATATTCGCTCTGGGGATCATCCTCGCCGTGGAAGTTCTCCATCTCGTCGAGCGCCGCGATGGCGGCAGGGAAGTCGTCCAGCACAAACAGCTCGCCATAGACCCAGTCATCCCCCTGCAGCAGGGCCGGATAGCCCTTGTGCTGCAGGTGATAGAGGGCACCGCGCACCCGGGCGCGTCGCGGCGTCTGGCTCACGTGGTGAGCCAGATAGCGGCGGTAGTTGAACAGCCCGTCCATCAGGCTGCCGTAGACGAACAGCGGGCGTGGCTGGCAAAGGCTCATGAGATCTCGCCGCCCACGACCTTGATATCGCCATCCTGCTGCAGCACCACCGCCTCGATGGCCAGCGCCAGCGCGCGGGTAATCTCGCTCATGGCGAGGCAGGGCTGGTTCACCTTGTCCGCTACCTGCTCGGTGATGTAGGGAACGTGGATAAAGCCGCCACGCACCGCCGGGAACTCTTTCTCGATCAGGTAGTGCAGCTGATACATGATGTGGTTGCAGACGAAGGTACCGGCGGTGTTGGAGACCGCCGCCGGAATACCGTTCTCCTTGATGCGCTGCGCCATCCCCTTGAGGGGCAGACGGGAGAAGTAGGCCGGTGCGCCATCGGCCTGAATCACTTCGTCGATGGGCTGCTGCTGCTCGTTGTCGGGGATGCGGGCATCGTCGATGTTGATGGCGACGCGCTCCGGGGTAATGGCGAAGCGGCCGCCTGCCTGACCGACGTTGATCACTACGTCAGGCTGGTGCTGGCGCATCAGCTCCGCCAGCAGGGTGGCTGACTTGCCGAATACGGTGGGGATCTGCGCCTTGATCACGGTGGCGTCCAGAATTGTCTCTGGCAGGCGTTTGACCGCCTCCCATGCCGGGTTGATGGGCTCGCCGCCGAAGGGGTCAAAACCGGTAATCAGTACTTTCATCATCTTCTCCCGAATGGTCAGAATGCCCAGAAATACATGAGTGCGATATGGATCAGCACCAGCGTCAGCGCCATCGGTACCTGCACCTTGATCACCTTGTTGAGATCCTTCATCTCCAGCAGGGCGGCGGGCAGGGCGTTGAAGTTGGCGGCCATGGGGGTCATCAGGGTGCCGCAGAAGCCGGCGGTCATCGCCAGCGCACCGGCCACCACCGGGTCACCGCCCTGGGCGATGACGAAGGGGATGCCGATGCCGGCGGTGATGACGGTGAAGGCAGCATAGGCGTTGCCCATGATCATGGTGAAGACCATCATGCCGAGGCAGTAGGCCACCACCCCGACGAAGGGGCTGCCGACCGGCACCACGGTGGAGATCCCGTGGGAGATGACATCGCCCACGCCGGATTTGTTGAAGATCACCCCGAGCGCGGCCAGCAGTTGCGGCAGAATGCCGGTAATGCCGACCTGCTGGATCATCCGGTCGGAGTCACCCACTACGGTAGAGGGGGTGGCACGAGTCAGCAGTACCGTGATGACGAAGGCGATGACCGCCGCCAGACCGATACCGACCTGACCGCCAAGGGGGGTGAACTGGGCGATCACCACCGCCAGCACGGCCAGCAGGATGCAGGGGAGGAAGATCCGGTTGCCGATGCGGCTGGCGTGGCGCTGGGACTCCTCCTCGCTCGCCTGCTCCAGCTTGCCGATCTTCACCTGCTTGAGCAGGGTGATGACCCCCATGGCGAGGATCAGCACGCCATTGATGACATTGGGGATATAGCTGCCGAAGGCAAACAGTACACCCAGAATGGTCCAGAACAGGGCGGTACCGATTTTGGCCGGGTGGCTGGGGTCACGCAGGACGCGCCAGGCGCTGCTGAACAGGATGACGCCGATCAGCACATAAAAGAATTCGAGCATGTTGGGGATGAGGGTCGCCATTATTGTTGCCCCTCCTTGTCGCTGCTCACGGTATATGTCTTGGCCATCTGACGGTCAAACCACATATTGGAAATAGCCACCATCAGCAGGGCGATAATGGCGATCGGCATGGATGCCTTGGCAATATCGACGGCAGAGACGCTATATCCAAGAGATTCAAATGTGCCGACGATCAGCAATACCCCGGCTGAGGCGACGAAGGTATTCTGGGCAAAGAAGTTGCCGTAGTTTTCGGTGGCGGAAACCCGCGCCTTGATATATTCCTCGTCCTCTTCGCTTAATTTGCCGTGCACCTTGGTGGCGGCTGCCTGAGTCATGGGGTTGACCAGCGGACGAATAAATTGGGTGTGACCCTGAACCCGCACCGAGAAGAGACCGGCCAGTTCGCGGATAAACATATAGAGGGTCATGAACTTGCCCGGGGTGAGCTTCTTGATCCGTTCGATCAGGGTGACCGCCTGCTGTTTGAGGCCGTAGCGTTCACAGATGCCGATCATCGGCAGGGTCAGCAGAAACAGTGTCACCATGCGGTTGGAGACGAAGGCTTCCCCCAGCAGGGAGAGGCAATCGGTCATGGAGAGACCGGAGACCAGCGCCGTGGTGACGGCGGCCACCAGTACGACGGCCAGAGTGTCGAGTTTGAAATAAAATCCCAATAAAATAATAAGAATTCCGCTTAATTTAATAAATTCCAATTAATCACCTCGTTAAAGTGAATATTTATATGCATTTGGGGGTGGCCGAGCTGTTTATCATCTGGTTACTGCGATGGCAACAAAAAATCCCCAAAAAGGGATTCGATTGGTTTTCTATTGGGGGTTTTTGCCGGTTTATTGTTCGCTGGTAAATGGTGAGTCCTGCACCGTCCAGGCTATTTTTTGCCCCCTAATCAGTCATTCAGATTATTTTGGGGTGCCTGGCGACAATATTGGGCTGACAATATGATCGCTATTCTCTTCCGTTGGTGGGGGATGGGGATTGTTGCGCAATGTCTATCTGGCAACCGTCAGCGAATGGCTGGGTATGACTGTGGTTGTGCGGAGCTGGGGTGAGGAAAGTGAAAGGGAGAGGCGGAGAGAACCGGTGGCGACGGCATCGCCACCGGTGCTGTCTCAGGGGGTCTGCTTGACCCAAATCAGCTGGTCGGTGGCAAAGCCCAGCGATTTCGCCTTGGCGATCAGCGCATCCACCTTCGCCTTGGGTGGGTTGGGTGAGCGGGAGAGGATCCAGAGGTAGTCGTGGTTGTAGCTGGTCACCAGCGAGAGCTGGTAATCGGGATCAAGCTCGATGACGTTGTAGCCGCCGTAGAAGGGGCCGAAGAAGCTCACCTTGAGCCGCGCCTCGTCCGGGTTGCCGACGAAGTAGGCCTTGCCCTCGGCTTCGCGCCAGCTGCCATCGCTCTGCTTGCCGCGGTTGAGCACCTTGACGCCGCCATCGTCCCGCAGGCTGTAGGTGGCGCTCACCTGCTCCAGCCCCCGCTCGAAGCTGTGGTCGAGGCGGGCGATTTCGTACCAGGTACCGAGATAACGATCGAGCTGGAAGCCGGTAACGGGGCGGATGCCATCGGCAATCCCGGTACAGGCTGTCAGCAGCAAAGCGGTGAACAGGCAAAGCAGTGAACGCATAAGTAATCCCTCTGTTGTTATCCCTCGATGATGCGCAGCTGGCCATCCCGGAAGCGGGAGGCCTGATCCGTCGGCGTGCTGCCGAAGAAGCGCTTGTACTCCCGACTGAACTGGGAGTTGCTCTCGTAACCGACTCTGGCCGCCGCGGTACCCGCCTTGATACCGTCGTGCAGCATCATCATCCGCGCCTTGTGCAGGCGAAACGACTTGATGTACTGCAGCGGCGAGGTGGCAGTGACCGCCTTGAAGTGGTGGTGAAAGGCGGAGACGCTCATGTTCACCTCCCGCGCCAGCTCCTCCATGGTGAGGTTGTCGGCATAACGGGACTCTATCATACGCAGCACCCGGGCGATCTGGCCCACATGGTTGTGGCGATTGGCGAGCGCCTGCAGCGCCGGGCCGCCCCCCTCGGTGAGGGCGTGAAACAGCATCTCCCGCACCGTCTGCGGTCCCAGCACCCTGGCGTGCAGCGGGTTGTCCATCAGCTCGATCAGTCGCTCGGCGGCGCAGAACATGGTTTCCGACAGGGGGACCGAGTGGACGCCGCTCTTTTGTGGCGCGGGGGCAGGCAGGGCATCGCCCAGCTCCAGCAGCAGCTCTTGCAGGGTGACCAGATCGATCTCGATGGTAAAACCGATAAGCGGCTGCTCGGGGGAGGCGAAGCACTCGCACTCGCAGGGCAACGGCAGGGTCATCAGCAGGTAGTGGTTGGGGTCGTAGCGAAACACCTGATCCGCCAGATAACCCACCTTGTGTCCCTGCAGGATAACGATCATCCGCGGTTGGTAGAGCACCGGGGTGCGGCCATGGTGCTCGGTGGTATAGATGAGGTTGACCTGTTTCACCGGTGATGGGGTGATGCCGGGTGCGGTGACGTGGCGGGTCAATCTGGTTGCGAGGTCGCTGTAACGGTTTTGCATGGGCGCTCTTTGATTCGATAGTTCCGGTTTTCGCTGCTTTGTAGAAATAGGCAAGAATCAAGCAGGATGTTGTCTTGATGGTAGGGTTGTTCTGGAGAAAAATGCAATCACGATTTCGCGGCCAGGCCGCCCTGACTATCAGAAGAAGGCAATGTCGATGAACAACTTTACTCTCCATACCCCGACCAAAATCCTGTTCGGCCAAGGGCAGATCGCCCAGCTGCGCGAGCAGCTTCCGAGCGATTCCCGCGTCATGATCACCTACGGTGGTGGCAGCGTGGTACGCAGCGGCTTGTTGGAGCAGATCCGTAACGAGCTGGCCGGCATGACCCTGTTTGAATTTGGCGGCATCGAACCGAACCCGGCCTACGAGACCCTGATGGGCGCCGTGGAGCTGGCCCGTGCCGAGCGGGTCGACTTCCTGCTCGCCGTTGGTGGTGGTTCCGTGCTCGATGGCACCAAGTTTATCGCTGCTGCCGCGCACTACGATCTGGCCAAGGATCCCTGGCACATTCTCGAGACCGTTGGCAGCGAAGTGCGTTCCGCCATCCCGCTCGGCTCAGTGCTGACCCTGCCGGCGACCGGTTCCGAAATGAACATGGGCGCCGTCATCACCCGTCGCAGCAGTGGCGACAAGGTGCACTTCTTCTCTCCGTTCGTGATGCCGCGCTTCGCCGTGCTGGATCCGGTGCTCACCTACACCCTGCCGGAGCGCCAGGTGGCGAACGGGGTGGTGGATGCCTTTGTTCACATCGTGGAGCAGTACCTCACCTATCCGGTCAACGCCAAGGTGCAGGATCGCTTCGCTGAAGGCTTGCTGCTGACCCTGATCGAAGAGGGGCCCAAGGCGCTGGCCGAGCCGCACAACTACGAGGTGCGCGCCAACATCATGTGGAGCGCCACCATGGCGTTGAACGGCCTGATCGGTGCCGGTGTACCACAGGACTGGGCGACCCACATGCTGGGTCACGAGCTGACTGCCCTGCATGGCCTCGACCACGCCCAGACTCTGGCGGTGGTGCTGCCTGCCCTGCTGCAGGCCAAGCGCAAACAGAAACATGCCAAGCTGCTGCAATACGCAGAGCGGGTGTGGGGTCTGAACAGCGGCAGCGAAGCGGAGCGCATCGATGATGCCATCGCCGCGACCCGCGACTTCTTCGAGCGGATGGGGGTCAAGACCCGACTGCGCGACTACGGTCTGAAAGATCTGGGTATCGACACCCTGATCGGCAAGCTGGGTGAGCACGGCATGACCCGTCTGGGCGAGCACAGCGATATCGATCTGGTGCAGAGCCAGCATATTTATGAAGCGGCCTGGTAAGGGCCGCCAATCGGTGCCAAACGGGCGAAACGATTGAATTGCTGGGGCCCTCTCCCGCCTTCTGGCGGCTGAGTGGCCCCGCTTTTGTTGGGAAAATGTTACTTTTCGGCGTTTCGCTGCGAGAAGTGAGACGAAAGCGGATTTCGTAAGAACAAAAAACGCTAAGATAGAGGGCCGGTAAAACATTTTTTTTGACTGGTTGGATCACTTTTTTCAGCCGTTTTTACTGGTATAAGCCTCTAATTTGGTTTGTTTTTTTTAATCGTAGCCAGGGATGGGCTGAATTCTGTACGAGTGCCGTCGGGACTGCGGTTGTAATAAAACTCCAAAATTTGATACTAATCACCTTCGCGCCTGAAAAGCGGGGGCCTGACCATGACAGGAGGTTGAGGTAAAGCCTACTGATTTTCATAACAAAGAGCCCTGGACCTGCACTTTGGTCATGTCTTGTTTCGTCAGAAGTGAGACACTGGGCAGCGATTGTTTATTAACCATCAGGGAATAGTCATGCAGATTGGAATACCGAGAGAGAGTCTCGCCGGTGAGACCCGGGTCGCAGCGACCCCGGCTACCGTCGAGCAGCTGAAAAAGCTCGGCTTCGAGGTCGCCATCGAGACCGGCGCAGGCCTGTCGGCCAGCTTCGATGATGCCGCCTTCGAGGCTGCCGGTGCCAGCGTGGTGCCGAATGTCTGGCAAGCCGACCTTATCTTCAAGGTCAATGCGCCGACCGATGCCGAGATCGCACAAATTAAAGATGGCGCCACTCTGGTGAGCTTCATCTGGCCTGCCCAGAACCCTGAGCTGGTCAAGAAGCTGTCCGAGCGCAACATCAATGTGATGGCGATGGATATGGTGCCGCGGATCTCCCGTGCCCAGTCCCTCGATGCCCTCTCTTCCATGGCCAACATCGGTGGCTATCGCGCCGTGGTTGAAGCTGCGCACCAGTTCGGTCGCTTCTTCACCGGTCAAATCACCGCAGCCGGTAAAGTGCCGCCTGCCAAGGTACTGGTGATCGGTGCCGGCGTAGCCGGTCTGGCCGCCATCGGTACGGCCGGTTCCCTCGGTGCCATCGTGCGTGCGTTCGATACCCGTCTGGAAGTGGCCGAGCAGATCGAATCCATGGGTGGGGAATTCCTCAAGCTGGACTTCGGTGGCGAAGACGGTGCATCCAGCGATGGTTACGCCAAAGTCATGTCCGATGAGTTCATCAAGGCCGAGATGGCGCTGTTCGCCCAGCAGGCCAAAGAGGTGGATATCATCATCACCACCGCCCTGATCCCGGGCAAGCCTGCTCCCAAGCTGATCACCAAAGAGATGGTCGACAGCATGAAGCCGGGCTCCGTCATCGTGGACATGGCCGCTCAGGCTGGCGGCAACTGTGAATACACAGTGCCTGGTGAACTGCATGTCACCGCCAACGGTGTCAAGGTGATCGGTTACACCGATCTGCCGGGCCGTCTGCCTGCCCAATCCTCCCAGCTCTACGGTACCAACCTGGTCAACCTGATGAAGCTGATGTGCAAGGAGAAGGACGGCAACGTTGCCATCGACTTCGAAGACGTGGTTCAGCGCAACATGACGGTGATCCAGGCCGGTGAAGTGACCTTCCCGCCGCCCGCCATCTCCGTCTCTGCCGCCCCGCAGAAACCGGCCGCCGCCAAACCGGCCGCCAAGAAGGAAGAGGCCAAGCCTTCCAACAAGAAGTTCGTGTTCGGTGCCCTCGGCATCGCCGCCTTCGGCTGGATCGCCTCCGTTGCCCCGGCAGCCTTCCTCTCCCACTTCACCGTATTCATCCTGGCCTGTGTGGTCGGTTACTACGTGGTGTGGAACGTCTCTCACGCCCTGCACACGCCGCTGATGTCGGTCACCAATGCCATCTCCGGCATTATCGTGGTCGGTGCCCTGCTGCAGATCGGGCAAGGGTCGACCCTGGTCACCGCGCTGGCGTTCATCGCCGTGCTGATTGCCAGTATCAACATCTTCGGCGGTTTCACCGTCACTCAGCGCATGCTGAAGATGTTCCGTAAGGATTAAGGGGGTTTAACGTGTCTCAAGGACTGGTAACAGCATCCTATATCGTTGCCGCCGTGCTCTTCATCCTCAGTCTCGCGGGACTGTCGAAGCAAGAAACGGCCAAGCATGGCAACCTGTTCGGTATCGCGGGTATGGCTATCGCCCTACTCGCCACCGTATTCAACCCGGAGACCAGTGGCGTTCACTGGATCATTCTGGCCATGGTGATCGGCGGTGCCATCGGCGTGCGTCTGGCGCTCAAGGTCGAAATGACCGAGATGCCCGAGCTGGTGGCCGTGCTGCACAGCTTCGTGGGTATGGCGGCAGTGCTGGTGGGCTTCAACAGCTTCATCGATCTGCACCCCTCTGCACCTGCTGAGGTCGTCGTCTCCGTCGGTTCCAATCTGGATGCCACCCTGGCAGCCGCCCGTGCGGCGTTCGAGCAGGCCAACAGCGTTGCTCAGGTCGAGCACCTGACCGGCGCCATGCTGAACATCCATCTGGTCGAGATCTTCCTGGGCGTCTTCATCGGTGCCGTAACCTTTACCGGTTCCGTGGTTGCCTTCGGCAAACTGCGCGGTCTGATCTCCTCCAAGCCGCTGATGCTGCCGCACCGCCACAAGCTGAACCTGCTGGCCGTGGTCGCCTCTTTGGCCCTGATGGTCTACTTCGTCAACGCCGGTGGCTCCACCTTCGCTCTGCTGGTGATGACCCTGATCGCCTTCGCCTTCGGCTGGCATCTGGTTGCCTCCATCGGTGGTGCCGACATGCCGGTCGTGGTCTCCATGCTGAACTCCTACTCCGGTTGGGCAGCAGCAGCGGCGGGCTTCATGCTCTCCAATGACCTGCTGATCGTCACCGGTGCGCTGGTGGGTTCCTCCGGTGCCATCCTCTCTTACATCATGTGCAAGGCGATGAACCGCTCCTTCATCTCCGTGATCGCCGGTGGCTTCGGCTCCGATGGCGTGGCCTCCACGGCTGATCAGGAGATGGGCGAATACCGCGAAACCAGCGCCGAGGAAGTGGCTGACCTGCTGAAGAACTCCAGCTCCGTCATCATCACCCCGGGCTACGGTATGGCGGTGGCACAGGCTCAGTATCCGGTTGCCGAGATCACCCAGAAGCTGCGTGACCGCGGCGTCAAGGTGCGCTTCGGTATCCACCCGGTTGCCGGTCGTCTGCCTGGCCACATGAACGTGCTGCTGGCGGAAGCGAAAGTCCCGTATGACATTGTGCTGGAAATGGACGAGATCAACGAGGACTTCGCCGATACCGACACCGTGCTGGTGATCGGTGCCAACGACACCGTCAACCCGGCCGCGATGGAAGATCCGGGCAGCCCGATCGCCGGTATGCCGGTGCTGGAAGTGTGGAAAGCGCAGAATGTCATCGGCTTCAAGCGCTCCATGAACACTGGCTACGCCGGTGTCCAGAACCCGCTGTTCTTCAAGGAAAATACCCAGATGCTGTTTGGCGATGCCAAGGCCAGCGTCGAGGCAATCCTGAAAGCACTGTAAGTGCCATTCAGAGAGTGGATATCAAGGAGGCTTCGGCCTCCTTTTTTATTGCCCATCCCTTGTATATCCTCAATCCATACGGACCATGAGGGATCTCCATGATGTGGTGTCAGGGTTGGCGAAGGATCGGGTGGTACGGCTGGCTGCTGGCATCTCTTCTCGTCGGTGGCATGGCTATGGCTCATGACAAGCCGACCCTGACCATATTGACAGAACTGTGGCCTCCCTATGTGATGCACAGCGACAAGGGGGAGCTGGTGGGCGCAGATCTCGAGCTGGCTCGCACCGTGCTGCAGCAGCTCGGCTATCGCACCGAGGTGAAGGTGCTGCCATGGAAGCGGGTGTTGCAACAGGCCCGCCTCGGGCAGGGGGATGCGGTACTCGACGTCTTCTATAACAAGGATCGCCAAGAGTGGCTCCACTATCCCGAAGAGCCGCTCTCTCGTAGTGGCGAAGTGCTCTTCTATCCGGTGGATCGTCCGGTGAAATTCGAGCAATTATCCGACCTCAAGGGGTTGCGGATCGGCATTCAGGCCGACTATGCCTACAGCCCCGATTTTCTGGCCGATGAAGGGGTGATCAGGGTCGCCATGACGGGCGATGGCAAGATGGTCAAGCAGTTGCATCTGATGATGGCCGGCCGACTGGATGGTGTCGTGCTCAATGAACAAGTTGGTCGTTATCTGCTGCGTACCCAGGGGCTGCAGGATCAGGTGTTCAATGGTCGCCGCCTGCTGACCGACGATAACCGCAACTTTCTCGGATTTACCCACAAGCCCGGCCATGACCAGTTGGCGAGGCGCTTCTCGGCCGCCTTGAAACAGTTCAAGCAGACCCCGGCCTACCAGCAGCTGCTGGCCCGCTATCATCTCTAGGTGACTCCATCGTCTGTGCGTTGCATCACAAATTGTCGCGCTTTGTTAAAAGACGGGCATAATGGCGCTAAAAAAGCGATGTTGCGCAACTTAATTTGATTTTATTGATATTAGAATCAAATTAAGTTGATTTGCATGGGGCAGTCATCAGACGGCCACCTCTCTCGCGACGCCTTGGCGACGCGCTCCTGCTTGATGTTGATCCCGTGTCACCCTTTTTTGCCATGCTGTTGCCTGTGGCGATGACAGGCATTGCGCCACCAAGATGAGAATGCACAGATGAAACCACAATGGACCGACTTTATTACCCTGCTCAAGCGTGAAGTGGTGCCGGCACTGGGCTGTACCGAGCCGATGTCGGTGGCGCTGGCAGCGGCCAACTGCCGCAAGCTGCTGGGGGAGACCCCGACCCGCATCAGCGTCTGGGTCAGTGGCAATCTGTTCAAGAACGGCATGGGGGTCGGGGTGCCGGGTACCGGCATGATCGGTTTGCCGGTGGCCGCTGCGGTCGGCATCACCGGCGGCAATCCCGATGCCGGGCTGGAGGTGCTCAAGACCCTCACACCAGAACAGGTGGAAGCGGCCAAGGCATTGCTGCCGGTCATCAAGGTGGATGTGAAGGATGTGCCTGACGTGCTCTACGCCGAGGTGCTGGCCGAAGTGGAGGGCCATAGCGCCCGGGTGGTGATCTGTACCGACCACACCCGCATCATCCTGATGGAGAAGGATGGCGAGGTTCTGATGGAGCAGGCCAGTGCCCCCGGCGTGCAGATCCAGCCAGCCAAATCCGCCAAACCGGCCATGACCCTGCGGGAGATCGTCGATTTTGCATTGGAAGTGCCGCTGGCGGAGATCGACTTTATCCGCGAGGCCGCCACCATGAATCAGGCGCTGGCGGACGAAGGGTTGCAGGGTTACGGCCTGAAGATCGGCAAGATCCTCACCGAGCAGGTGGAGCGCAAGCTGCTCTCCGATGACCTGATGACCCTGGCGATGCGCCTCTCCTCCGCTGCCTCCGATGCGCGGATGGATGGTGCCATGCTGCCCGCCATGTCCAACTCCGGTTCCGGCAATCAGGGCATTGCCGCCACCATGCCTGTGGTCGCGGCTGCCCGCTTCCTCAAGGCGAGCGACGAGCAGCTGACCCGGGCACTGGTGATGAGCCATCTGGTGGCCATCTACATCAAGACCTATCAGAACAAGCTGTCGGCCCTCTGTGCCGCCAGTACCGCCGCCATGGGGGCCGGTGCCGCCATCACCTGGCTGCTGGGCGGCCAGTATCAGCAGATCAGCCACTGCATCAACAACATGATTGGCGATGTCTCCGGCATCATCTGTGACGGCGCCGGCAGCGCCTGCTCCATGAAGGTCTCTACCTCCACCTCGGCGGCGGTGAAATCCTCCCTGATGGCCATCAACAATCTGCATGTGCCCCAGAGCGAGGGGATCGTCTCCGACGATGTGGACCAGACCATCGCCAATCTGGGCCGCCTCTCCAAAGAGGGGATGCTGGATACCGACATCGAAATCATCAACATCATGCGAGCGAAACAGCAGAAGCAGTGAATCTGTGACAAGGGGGCGATAGACCCCCTTGTTCTTGTCACGACGGCGCAGACCGTCTGACACGGTTGCCAGGGCAAGCATGGCGCTTGCTCTTGTTTCTCGGGCGCAAGCCCGCTTTTTGGGGAGTCATACCATGACATTTAGCGTTATCGGCAATCTGGCCATCGCCGCCATCTTGCTGTTCTTTCTCTACCGGTTACAGGAAAAACATGTGAGCTTCACCCGCCGGGTATTTGCCGGTCTGGGGCTCGGTATTCTGTTCGGCGCCGCGTTGCAACTGCTTTACGGTGCAGGTTCGCCCGTCATTGTTCAGACCATCGACTATCTGGATATCGTGGGTAGCGGCTATGTGAAGCTGCTGCAGATGATCATCATCCCGCTGATCATGGTCTCCATCATCAGCGCTATCTTGAAGCTCAATGGTGGCACTGCGCTGGGCAAGATCAGCGCCATGACCATAGGCGTGCTAATCTTCACCACCGCCATCGCCGCCGGGGCGGGCATCCTGATGTCCAACCTGTTTGGCCTGACTGCTGAAGGGCTCACCTCCGGTGCCGCCGAGAGCGCCCGGGGCGCCGCGCTGCAGACCACCCTCGGCAGCGTCGAGAGCATGTCTTTCGCCAAGATGATGCTGGAGTTCATTCCCTCCAACCCCTTCCTCGACATGACCGGGGCGCGCAAGACCTCCACCATCGCCGTGGTGATCTTCTCCATCTTCATTGGCCTCTCAGCTACCGGCATCGCCCGCAAGAAGGCGGAGATCTTCGCCAGCTTCAGCCACTTCGTGGCCGTGGCTCATGCCATCGTGATGCGAATGGTGACCCTGGTGCTGCGCCTGACCCCGTTTGGCGTACTGGCGCTGATGACCAAGGTGGTCTCCGGCTCCAACTATGCTGACATCCTCAACCTGCTCAGCTTTGTGATGGCCTCTTACGGCGCTATCGCCATCATGTTTGTCGTGCACCTGCTGCTGGTGAGCATGGTCGGCATCAACCCGCTGCGCTTCCTCAAGAAGATCACGCCGGTGCTGGCGTTTGCCTTCACCTCGCGCACCAGTGCGGGCTCCATCCCGATGAACGTGCAGACCCAGACCAAGTCGCTGGGTATTCCTGAGGGGATCGCCAACTTCGCCGCCTCCTTCGGTTCCACCATCGGCCAGAACGGCTGCGCCGGTATCTATCCGGCCATGCTGGCCGTGATGATTGCGCCGACCGTCGGGGTTAACCCGATGGATCCCGGCTTTATCATGACCCTGATCGCCATCATCACAGTCAGCTCCTTCGGGGTGGCCGGGATTGGCGGTGGCGCCACCTTTGCCGCGCTGATCGTGCTCTCCGCGCTGGACTTCCCGGTGGCGCTGGCCGGTCTGCTTATCTCCATCGAGCCGCTGATCGACATGGGCCGTACCGCGCTCAACGTTTCCGGCTCCATCACCGCAGGGACGGTCACCAGCCGCCTGATGGGCGAGACCGACATGCATGTGTTCAACAGCGATCACGAAGTGAGTCTGGACGGCGAAGAGTCCACCGTCTGATTTGCTGTCGGTTGATCTGCCCGTGGAAAGGGGTGACTCTTTCCCGTCATAGACCGCAGGGAGGGCATGCCCTCCCTGCGCCATCGAGAGGAAAAACTATGAGAATTCTGATCATCGGTGGCGAAGCCGCCGGTATGAGTGCGGCGGCCAAGGCACGCCGTCTGGCCATCGATGCCGAAATCGTGGTGTATGAGGCCTCCGAGGTGATCTCCTTTGGTGCCTGCGGCCTGCCTTACTTCGTCGGTGACGAGTTTCAGGAGCCCGGTTACATGGCCGAGTTCACCCCCGAGCAGTTCGCCGCCAAGGGGATCGAGGTCAAGATTGGCCATCGGGTGCTGAGCGTTGACGCAACTGCCCAGACCTTGGTGGTGGAGCATAACGGCGACACCTTCACCGATCGCTACGACCGGCTGATGATCGCCACCGGTGCCCGCGAAGTGATGCCCCCCATCCCCGGTTTGCAGCAGCAAGGGGTATTCGGTCTGCGCCGGATGGCCGATGGGTTGGCATTGAAGGCGGCGGTGCAAGACAAGAACAATCGCCGCGCCGTGGTGATCGGCTCCGGCTTTATCGGGCTGGAAGTGGTCGAGGCGCTGGTCCATCAGGGTAAAGAGGTGCGTCTCATCGAACTGACGGATCGAGTCATCCCCGATGCGTTTGATGGCGAGATCACCCAGCACATCGAAACAGAACTGCGCGAGCAGGGGGTATCTCTCCATCTGGGTGAGCGAGTTGAAGCACTGCTGGGGGATGGTCGGGTGACCGGCGTGCGCACCAGCCAGGGCGAGTACGAGGCCGATATCGTGGTGGTCTGCACCGGGGTGAAGCCCAACACCGAGTTTCTGGCTAATACCGGCATCGAGCGGCTCGGCAATGGTGCCATCAAGGTGGACCGTCAGGGGCGCAGCTCGCTGGCCAACGTCTGGTCGGCCGGCGACTGTGCCAGCGTCTGGCACAGCGTAAAGCAGCAGCAGGTCTATGTACCGCTCGCCACCATCGCCAACAAGCTGGGGCGCATGGTGGGTGAGAACCTGGCCGGGGCCGAGCAGGAGTTCCCGGGTACCCTCGGTTCTGCGGCGCTCAAGGTGTTGGGGCTGGAGGCGGGCCGTACCGGCCTCTCCGAGCAGGAAGCCAAGGCGATGGGCATCGACTATCGCACCGTGGTGATCAAGGACAAGTGCCACACCAACTACTGCCCGGGTCAGTCCGACATTCACGTCAAGCTGGTCTACGAGGCGGGCAGCAAGCGGCTGCTGGGCGGCCAGATCCTCGGTCGCAAGGGGGCGGTACACCGCATTGACGCTCTGGCGGTGGCCATCACCATGGGGGTGACCACCGAGCAGCTCGGCATGCTGGACTTTGCCTACGCGCCGCCCTTCTCCCGCACTTGGGATGCCCTGAACGTGGCGGGCAACGTCGCGAAGTAACAGGCGCTGGTCAGGCGGAAAATGAGAAGAGGCGGCACAGGGGGCCGCCTCTTCTTTTTGTTTAAAGCTGCCTCAGGGATTGGCAGGGGGATCTTGCCGCTCCGGCTTGCCTGTCGCCGGTTTGCTGCCGACCAGCACTGCGCCGAAGAAGATAAGCGCAACGCCTGCCGCCTTGCTCGCCACCAGCGGTTCGGCAAAGGCCGGCATGCTCACCGCCAGCAGATAGACCAGCCCGTAACTGGTGCTGAGCAGCGGGTAGGCGATATTGAGCGGCGTCGAGTGCAGCGCCGCCAGCCAGCAGAGCAGCGACAGCCCGTAGCAGAGGATGCCGATGGCGATGGTGAGGAGCGGCAGGGGGTGAGCCAGCATCACGGCGGGATCGGCTTGCCACTCAGGGAGGCTGATTGCCCCCCACTTCATGCAGAGTTGCGCCACCGTCACCAGCACTATGCTGCCCAGTACGTAGAGATAACCCTTCATAGCAGACCTCCCAACAACAGGGCGCCGACGATGATGGCGGCAGCCCCCAGCCAGTTGCGGCTGCTCACCGGCTCGCGGAAAAAGAGGCGCGAGCCGAGCATCACCAGCACCAGATTGAGGCTGAGCATGGGGTAGGCCATGCTCAGTGGCAGCCGCTGTAGCAGGTAGATCCAGAGCAGCATACCGCTGCCAAGGGCTGCAACGCTCCCCAGCAACCAGGGGGAAGCGAGCTTCTGCCAGTGGTCGTGCGGTGTGCGTTGCCAGCTGATGACCGCCTGCTTTTGCAGCATCTGTCCCGCACTGGTGAGGAGGCTGACCAGCAGGAGGAGCAGGATATCCATCAGCGACTCCCGTGGTAGACGAGCAGAGTGAAGCGGTGACTGCGGATGGTCTGGTCTGCCGGAGGCAGCGCAGCGATCTCCTCGTCATCATTGGTGCGCAGCAACAGGGCTAACTGCCCCTTCTTGCGTGCCTGTGCCAGCCAGTTCGGGAACTCCTCTTGCGTGATGTAGCGCCCCTTGCCATCGGGATAGTCAAGGCCATATCTCAGCTCACCCATGCTATCGAGCAGGTTGACCTCGCTGCGTTTGGTCTCCCAGGCGATGGAGGAGGCGGTACCCACCTCGTTGGCCAGCAGGGTGTGGGACTCCATCAGGATCTCCCGGTTGGCCTTGATGAAGTGCTCCGGCAGTTTGGAGTCCACCAGCGATAACGGCAGCGCCAGCGGCAGGGCGATGGCCAGCACCATGGGACAGAATGCACTCAGCTGCCAGCTACGGGCGGGGGCTACCAGCTGGATAAAGCCAAGCAGCGACCAGCCGACGAAGATGGCCATGGCGATGGCCAGCTTGCCCATCTCGTGGCGGCCGTAGACCGCATGTTGCGGCGAGAAGGCCAGTACCGCCAGCACTCCCACGCAGATCAGGCCAAACAGGCCGTTGATCCAGGCGTTGAGGCGAAATGGCTGATCCCGTCCCTCCTTCAGGGCATTGACCGCGCTGTTGGCGAGCAGGATGGCCAGCGGGGCGAAGCAGGGCAGAATATAGGTGAGCAGCTTGCCCTTGGCGATGCTGAAGAAGATGAAGGGCAGTACCAGCCAGACCAGCAAATAGAGAGTCTGCGGACCTACCTTGCGCTCCTGCCACCCTTGTCGGAATGCTCCCGGCAGTAGTCCCAGCCAGGGCAGGGTGCCGAGCAGTCCCATCGGCAGGTAGTACCAGAAGGGGGATTTGTGTTGGGCATCTTCCGAGGCGAAACGCTGGATGTGCTCAATCCAGAAGAAGTAGTGCCAGTAGTCCGGCTCCCGCTGATGAATGGCGATGGCCCAGGGGGCG
This sequence comes from Aeromonas sp. FDAARGOS 1405, assembly GCF_019048265.1. NCBI lineage: Bacteria > Pseudomonadati > Pseudomonadota > Gammaproteobacteria > Aeromonadales > Aeromonadaceae > Aeromonas > Aeromonas sp. FDAARGOS 1405. The sequence goes on from NZ_CP077311.1 coordinate 1,592,017, forward strand.
GCCAGCAGGGCGGCGCTCAGGATGGCCAGCGGCCCGAAGCGCACCAGCTCGAGCAGGCGTCCCTGGGTCAGCATATATGGGACAAGTACGATTACCGGCACCGCCAGCGCGATAAAGCCCTTGGTGAGGAAACCCATACCGCAGGCGAGACCAAATAGCAGATAGCCCGCCATCCTGCGACCGGGTGGCCCCTCCTGCCGGATGAGGTAGAAGCTCACCATGGCGGCGTTGAGCCAGAGGGTCACCATGGCATCCAGCACACTGTAGGTGCCGATGCCGTAGACAATCAGGGTCGAGAGATAGATGAGGCTGGCGAACCACGCCTTGCGCCGGCACTGCCAGAGCTGGAGGGTAAACCAGAAGACCAGCAACGCGCTCAGCCCGGTCGAGGCGGCTGAGGCGAAGCGGACGGCAAAGTTGCTCTCGCCGAACATCAGCTGGCTGAGGCTGTTGAACCAGTAACCGGCGATGGGTTTCTCGAAGTAGCGCAGGCCGAGGAAGTGGGGCACCACCCAGTCACCCGTGGTGAGCATCTCCCGGCTGATTTCGGCGTAACGGTTTTCGTCCGGGCTCCACAGCATCCGCTGGTTGAGCGGCAGCAGGTAAAAGAGCAGAAAGAAAAGGGGCAGGGCCCATCGGGTCATCTTCATGAGATCCTCGGTTGCAATCTGGTGAGCGGGTTCATGGGGCTGCCTTGCAGCCGAGCCACCCTTCGCGTCCCGGCAGGGTGCCGCGCAGCAGATGACCGGTCGGCAGTTGAGTCGGGTCGGACGGGAGCAGCTCGCCAAGGGGGACGAAGCGGATACCACGCGCTTTGGCCTCACCGAGCAGGGCATCGAACTGATCCGCCATGACGATCCCCTCCACCTCGGCGTGGATGGTGTAGACATGGGGTCCCGGTTGCGGTGTCGCGCTCAGCTGCTCCAGCAGGAAATGGTTGAAACCGTCGACCGTCACCTGATGCCCCACCACCTCGTCGAAGGTGGGCAGGTTGACCGGGATCTGCGGGGTGCCGGGCCGTCCATCCTCCAGAATGGGGCGGAACAGGCCGCAGCCGCGGCAGTCGCTGTTGTAGCGAAAGCCGAACTGCTCCTTGGCTTGGGTGGTGAGAGGATCGGCCCGCCAGCCGGCGGCGGCGGAGCAATCCACCGCGTGCCCCAGGATCTCGCTCAGGGCATCGACTCCGAGCCGGGTCTGGCGGATCAGCTCGGCCTCGTTCCAGCGACCGGTGTTGGCCTGCCAGCCGTGGTGATCCCAGGCGTGCAGCCCCACCTCGTGACGGGCGCTGTCGGTGTCGCGCATCAGGGAGCCCAGCTCTCTGCCGATAGGCTTGCCGGGCCAGGCGGTGCCGGCCAGCAGGATATCGAGCCCATACAGAGATGCTGCGTTGGAGTGCAGCATCTTGAGCAGGAAGCGGGGCTTGAGCAGGCGCCACAGGTGGCGCCCCATGTTGTCGGGACCGACCGAGAAGAAGAAACTCCCCTTCACCTGATGCCGGTCGAGCAACTGCAGCAGGCGGGGAACCCCGTCACGGGTCCCCCTGAAGGTATCGACGTCGATCCGCAGACCCACCTCAGTCATGCTCGACTCCTGTGGTGACCGCCCCTTGCAGGAAGAAGTCCAGCGTCTTGCCGATGGTCTCTTCCATCTCGATGGTCGGTTCCCAGTCGATCAGCTTGCGGGCATTACGGATGCTCGGACGACGGTGGGAGACATCCTGATAGCCGTCGCCATAGAAGGACTTGCTCTCCACCAGCTTGAAGCCGGCGAACGGCGGGAAGTGGTCGCGCAGCGGGTGGGCATCGAATTTGGCGAGCAGCACCTCCGCCATCTCGCGAATGCTCGCCTCGTTATCCGGGTTGCCGATGTTGATGATCTGGCCGTTGCAGCGATTGCCCCTGTTTTCGACGATGCGGAACAGGGCTTCAATGCCATCCTCGATATCGGTGAAGCAGCGTTTCTGGGCGCCGCCATCCACCAGCTGGATCGGGGTGCCGTCCACCAGATTGAGGATCAGTTGGGTGATGGCGCGGGAACTGCCGATGCGGGCAGAGTCCAGGCTGTCGAGGCGTGGGCCCATCCAGTTGAAGGGACGGAACAGTGTGAAGTTGAGCCCCTCTTTTTTGCCGTAGGCCCAGATCACCCTATCCAGCAGCTGCTTGGAGACCGAGTAGATCCAGCGCTGTTTGTTGATGGGGCCGACGATGAGGCGGGATTCATCTTCGTCGAAGCTGTGGTCGTCGCACATCCCGTACACCTCGGAGGTGGAGGGGAAGATGATGCGCTTGTGGTACTTGACGCAGTAGCGGACGATCTTGAGGTTCTCTTCAAAGTCGAGTTCGAACACCCGCAGCGGGTTGCGGGTGTACTCGATGGGGGTGGCGATGGCCACCAGCGGCAGGATCACGTCGCACTTCTTGATGTGGTACTCGATCCACTCGGTGTGGATGCTGATGTCCCCCTCCACGAAGTGGAAGTGGGGGTGGCCGATGAAGCGTTCCACTGCGCTGGAGCCGATGTCGAGGCCATAGACCTCGTAGCCGCCATCCTTGAGCAGGCGCTCGGTCAGGTGGTTGCCGATAAAGCCGTTGACGCCGAGGATCAGCACTCGGGTCAGGCGCGCCTTGCGCAGGGCATTGCTCGCCTTGGCGCCGATCTTCATCCCTTCGACCAGCCCCAGTTCGCGGGCAAGTTGGGCACCGCGTACATAAAGTCCCCCTTCGGCCTGGCCGGTCAGGATCTCCAGCACCCCCTCACCACAGGCCACCCGCAGCGGGTCGTGGGAGAGAATGGTGCCCGGCTGCTGGTCGCTCTGGATCGCCAGCGGCTTTGCCTGCCAGACCGTCAGCTTGCGATCACCGGCGAAGCTGAAGGCTCCCGGGTAGGGCTGGGTAACGGCACGTACCAGGTTATAGAGATCCCTAGCGGGCTTATCCCAGTGCAGTTCGCCATCGGCCGGGGTGCGGCGACCATAGTAGCTTGCCTTGCTCTCGTCCTGCGGGGTGAAGGTGGCGTCACCGCGCTTGAGTTTGACCAGCTCCCCTTCCAGCAGGGCGCGGGCTGCCTGGCGCATCTTGCCATGCAGGGTCAGCGCGGTGTCATCGTGGGCAATGGTTACTGCCTGTTGGGCAAGGATATCGCCGGCATCGGCACGGGCTGTCATCCGGTGCAGGGTCATGCCGGTTTCGCGTTCGCCGTTGACCAGACACCAGTTGATGGGCGCCCGGCCACGATAGGCAGGCAGCAGGGATCCATGCAGATTGAAGGCCCCGACGGTCGGGATATCGAGGAGTTCCTGCTTGAGCAGGTTGCGGTAGTAGAAGGAGAAGATGGCCTCGGGCGCCAGTTCGCGGATACGCTCGACCCAGAGCGGGTGGTTCACGTCTTCGGGAGAGAAGACCGGCAGGTCGTGATCGGCACAGAGTTGGGCGACCGAGTCGAAGAAGCGGTTCTCGCCCGGATCGTCGGCATGGGTAAAGACCGCCTGGATCTGGTAGCCGGCCTGAAGCAGGGACTCGATACCGGTGCAGCCGATATCGTGATAGGCAAAGACGACAACGTTCATGATTGAGTTTCCTGTTGCGAAGCATCCGGGGTGGAGCGAACGATTTGGTGAATGAAGTAGCGGGGACGGGCGCGCACATCGGTATACATTCGGCCTATGTACTCACCCAGCAGTCCCATCCCGATCAGCTGTACGCCGACAAAGGTGAAGAGAATGGCAAACAGGGTGAAGACGCCATCTGCTGCCCAGTCGGCACCCAGTAACAGGCGCAGCAGCAGCAGCAGGATCGAGAAGATGAAGCCGATCCCCGCCACCACGCTGCCGACGATGCTGAGCAGGCGTAGCGGGGCCGTGGTCATGCAGGTGACCAGGTCGTACATCAGGTTGATAAGGTGCATCAGGCCGTATTTGGATTCGCCGTGGGCCCGCTCGGCGTGGCCCACCTCCAGCTCTGTGGTACGGCGGGCAAAGCTGTTGGCTAGGATGGGGATGAAGGTGCTGCGCTCCTGACAGCAGAGCATGGCGTCGATGATGTGGCGGCGATAGGCACGCAGCATGCAGCCGTAGTCGCTCATCTGGACGCCGGTGGCCCGCTGTACCGACTTGTTGATAAAGCGGGAGGCTGTTTTGCGAAACCAGGAGTCCTGCCGGTTGCGGCGGATGGTACCGACCACGTCATACCCTTCCATGGCGCTGGCGACCAGCCGCGGGATCTCTTCCGGCGGGTTCTGCAGATCGGCATCCAGGGTGATCACCAGATCCCCTGTTGCCGTCTCGAAGCCGGCCATGATGGCGGCATGCTGGCCATAGTTGCGGTTGAGCAGCACGGCGACCAGCTTGCTCCCTTCGCGATTGGCGGCTTCGCTGATGATGGTGGCGGATCGGTCATTGCTGCCGTCGTCGATCAGGATCACTTCGTAATCCTGGCTCAGCTGCTCGCAGGTGTCGGTCACCCGTTGCAGCAGTTCCGGCAGGCTCGCCTCCTCGTTGTAGATGGGGATGATGACTGAGACCCGTTTGATGTCGTTATGGTTCACGTATTGTTACTCCAGTATGTCGGTCAGGGCTGCCACGACCCGATCCACGTCGGAGAGCGTCATGTCGGGGAAGAGGGGCAGGGTGCAGAGCCGTGACGAGTTCCACTCTGTGTTGGGTAGCGAAAGATCCGGATAGCGCTCCCGGTAGTACTTCTGGGTGTGTGCAGCGCGAAAATGCAGGCCACTACCGATGCCTCGCTCCTGTAGCGCCTGCATCAGCTGATCGCGATTGAGGCCGCACTGCTCGGGGTCGACCCGCACCATGAAGAGGTGCCAGGCATGCAGATGGGGGTAGGTGGGAATGGCAAGCGGTGCCAGCGGCAGGTTGGCCAGACGTTCATGGTAGCGAGACACCAGCTCGACCCGCTTGGCATTGAGCTCGGGCAGTCGGGCCAGCTGCACCAGAGCGATGGCGGCGTTGATGTCGGCCAGGTTGTATTTGAAGCCCGGCATCAGCACCTCCGCCTGCGGCTTGCGTCCCAGCGTCATGCGGTCGAAGGCATCGACCCCCAGGCCGTGGAATTTCAGCATGCGAGCCTTGTCGGCCAGCACCTGGTCATCGGTCACCAGCATGCCTCCCTCGGCACAGGTAAGATTTTTGATGGCGTGGAAGGAGAAGATGGCGGTGCCGGTTTCCCCGACCCAGCGCGCGCGATAGCGGGTGCCGACTGCATGGGCGGCATCTTCGATAACTGGAATATCGTGCTGGCGACCTAGGGCGAGGATGGGGTCGAGGTCGACCGGTGCCCCTGCGTAGTGGACCGGGATGATGGCCCGGGTGTTGGGGGTGATGAGCGGTTCTATCTGGTCGGCGCTGACCATCAGAGTATTCCTGTCCACATCGACAAAGACCGGGGTGGCCCCCAGCAGGGTGATGATGTTGATGGTGGAGACCCAGGTCTGGGAGGGGGTGATCACCTCGTCACCCGGGCCAATCCCCAGCGCCATCAGGGTGACATGCATGCCCGCGGTCGCGGAGCAGAGCGCGACCGCATGCTGGCAGCCAAAGGTCTCGCAGAAACGCTGCTCCAGCTCATGATTTTTCGGACCCGTGGTGATCCATCCCGATTGCAGCACCTCGCTGACGGCACGGATCTCGGCCTCGCCCATGGCAGGCTTTGAGAATGGCAGAAAGTCTTTCATACGACTCCGGTCTTAATGTCGCAAAAAATAAAATGACGATGAAAATCGGCATTACCGATTTTCACTGGAAATATGCCTGGGGAAAGTGTCGAGATTGCTCGATATATTTTGAAAGTAGCTGAATAACGAGTTTTTATTCAAGCGCACAGCAACACTTGGTAACAATTACTGCCGCTTTGGTGATGTAAGTTAATATGGAAATATCTCGTAACAAAAAATTGCTTGGTTTTGTTTTTGGTTGGTGTTTAGCCATTTGCCTAGGTTCACAACCAGAATTATCAGCTGTTGCTGAACGGGTTGGTTGTCGTTCAAATTGACACTGCTTGTTACAAATTGCCCATAGTGCAATTGGGTAAAGGATGTAAAGTTTCCATCATTACGCATTATGGGAAGGTTGTTATGAATATCACAGTATTTGGCAGTGGTTATGTTGGACTGGTACAGGCAATTGTATTGGCTGACGTGGGACATCAAGTTGTCTGTATCGATCTTGATGCAGATAAAATAAATAGATTATCCCATGGCGAATTACCAATATATGAGCCGGGACTGGATGTGTTATTACACCAGACATTGCAAAATGGCTCGCTGACATTCACCACGGATATTCCCATGGCGGTTACCCACGGTGACGTGCAATTTATCGCCGTCGGTACGCCTCCTGATGAGGATGGTTCGGCCGATCTGAGCGCCGTCAGGGCGGTGGCGAGATCGATTGCCCTGCATCGTTCAGATGAGGTGATCATCGTCAACAAATCCACCGTGCCGGTCGGTACGGCAGACAAGGTATTCCACTGGGTCATGGAGCAGCAGGCCGAGCTTGGCAAGCAGTTCGAGTTCGATGTGGTCTCCAATCCCGAGTTTCTCAAAGAGGGGGCGGCCGTCCGTGATTGCCAGCGTCCGGATCGCATCGTCATCGGCACCGGTAAGGAGCGCTCCAGAGCCGTCATGCGTGAGTTGTATGAGCCATTCAATCGCAATCACGACCGCATTCTGTTTATGGATGTTCGCAGTGCCGAGCTGACCAAGTATGCCGCCAACTGCATGCTGGCCACCAAGATCAGCTTTATCAACGAGATGGCTGGACTGGCCGAGCGGGTCGGTGCGGATATCGAGCTGGTGCGGCAGGGGATTGGTGCCGACCAGCGTATCGGCTACCAGTTTATCTATCCCGGTTGTGGTTATGGTGGATCCTGTTTCCCCAAGGATGTGAGGGCATTTCTGGCGACTGCAGCGGCCCTCGACTACGACACGCCGCTTATTCGTGCGGTGGAGCGGGTCAACGAGCGGCAGAAGTTCAAGCTCTTCGACACCCTGGCCTGCCACTTTCACGAGCAGGGCGAGTCGCTGGTAGGCAAGACCATTGCCATCTGGGGACTCGCCTTCAAGCCCAATACCGATGACATGCGCGAAGCGCCGAGTCGGGTGCTGATGGAGGCGCTGTGGCAGGAGGGGGCGCGGGTGCAGGCCTTCGATCCGGTGGCGATGAAGGAGGCCCAGCGTATCTATGGTTGCCAGCCCGAGCTGTCGCTGATGGGGACCAGGGAGGCGGCGCTGGCGGGGGCGGATGCGTTGGTCATCTGTACCGAGTGGAACGAGTTCAAGGCGCCCGATTTTGCCCAGATCAGGAAGATGCTGGCGCACCCCCTCATTGTCGATGGTCGCAATCTCTACGATCCGCTCAAGATGAAGGGGCTGGGTTTTTCCTACTATGCCATCGGGCGTGGGGAGACCATTGCAGAAGGGATGAGCCATGCAGAGTGCTGATATTTCGCAGCGCACTCTCTGCTGGATGTTGCTGCTGGTTGCACTGGTGCTGCTGTCTGGCCAGTTTGACCATCAGCTCTGGACGCCTGATGAACCTCGCGAAGCGGCTATTGCACTCGAGATGTATCGCAGTGGTGACTGGGTGGTACCAACCCTTGGCGGGCGCAGCTTTGTCGAGAAGCCACCACTCTTTTACATGGCCGCTCTGCCGTTTCTTGATGGGTTTGAATCCTGGCTGGGGGTGACCAATAGCCTGCGGTTGGCGGGCGTGGTCTGGGCGGCGGGTATGCTGCTTTTTACCGGCCTGCTGGCCTATCGCCTGCTTGGCAACAGGTCTGCGGCACTCTGGTCGGTCATCGCACTGGGCACCATGGAGGGATTTATTATCAACACGCACTGGATCAGAACGGACAGTGCGCTCGCCTTCTTTGTCATATTTACCCTCTGGGCATTTTCAGAATATTACCTTGCACGCCGTTGGTGGATGGCGATATTGGCTGGAATAGGGCTGGCGGGCTGTTTTATGGCAAAAGGTCCTATCGGGCCGCTGACAGTGTTTTTTGGCTGGTTCCCGCTATTCTTCTTCGCTGCAAGATGTGCCGCCATCGACAAAAAACTGCCAGGATTTATCTGGCAGCATCTGCTGATGCTGCTCTGTTTTATATTGCCAGTGGCAGCGTGGATTCGTGAATTAATTAATCATGTCGATGGCGATGCTTTATGGAATGAGTGGTTCTGGCAGAATCAGGTAGGCCGCCTGACAGGCACCTCGACCGAACTCGGCCATATCAAGAAAGGGGCCTATCTCTATTATTTATTGGGGATGGCTGAATATACCATCCCCTGGTTGCCATTCATTTTCTATTGGGGTTGGCAAACCATCAAACAGCGACGCTGGAGTCGTGAGAGGTTATTTCTGTTGTGCTGGGCAGTGGGCACCCTTTTGCTGTTAACCCTCTCATCCACCAAGCGCACCCTCTATCTTTTTCCGTTGTTGCCGGTATTTGCCATCATGCTGGGTCAGGTCAGCCTGAACTGGCCGGGATGGACGGCTCGCTATGGTCGGGGATGGCTCTGTTTCATGCTGCTGTTCTGTGTCGTGGTCATAGGGCTACCTCTGCTGGGCCCTTCACTACCGGTGGCCAGTCATGTTCCGGCAGACGTGCTACAGGTCGCCAGCAAGCTGGGGTGGCGTTATATCCCCGCCAGTATGCTCTTCGTGATTGCGCTGGCGCTGTTGTTGCGGCGCAAGGAGGTGCATGGCGCTACTCATGTTGCCAGCTCGGTGGCCATCATGTTTCTGCTCACCTTTACACTGGTTTACCCCTTGATCGATGCCGCCAAGGGAGTATCGGGAAAGATGGCCCGGTTGCTTGAGGGAATACCGCTCGAGAAGCGGGATCGCATCGCCGGCTGGCAATTGGGGGAGACGGAGCTTGGTCTGCTATCTGCCTATGAAGAGATGCGGGTAATGAATCTGGACAGGGAGAAAGTGAGGGATGTGGTTGCCTGTCGTGATGCCCGGTTTGATGCCGTGTTGGTCAATGGTACGGCCGGGGAGAGGGTCAAGCTGCTGGAGGGGATTCCCTATCAGTTGCTGGCCCAGACCGCTCTGCGCTCGGACAAAGGGCAACTACTGACTCTGGTGACAGGATTACAGTGCCATTAAGCCATCTATTCCCATTCAGGGGCACTGTATGAGGCAATATGGCCGTGTGGTGACGGTTCCGCTCTTCCCGGCCTGGCGTCGGGCTGACAGCGGGTTTGCAACCCTTGGTGATAAGCGAACTTCACGATGCGGCCATCTCGCAGGTGGCTAATGAATGGGATAGATGGGGTGTGAGGGGCCGCGACCGCTATGGGTTGCAGGAACTTCACCCAGCCGGATTGGTGGATTGCAAAGATAAAAAAACCGATGCCTTGGCATCGGTTTTTTTATTACCGGTTTATCCGTATCACTCAGCTACGGCCGAGGCGGTTCTCCGGGTAGTTCTTGGCCAGCACTTCGCGGGCATGCTTGGCCAGCTGCGGCATCTTCAGGGCGTCGTAAGACTCGACCATGATCTCCAGTGCCTTCTCGGTTTCGGCTGTGTCGGGGTAGGTCTCGACAATCAGCTTGGCCCGGTTGGCGGCCGCGACCAGTGCATCACGCTTCACGTAATACTCGGCCACGCTCAGGTCATATCGGGCCAGACGATTCTTCAGGCCAATCATGCGAGCGCGGGCATCGGCGGCATAGACGCTGTTGGGGTAGTTTTGCAGCAGGGTCTTGAAATCCTGGAATGCCTGACGGGCATAAGCCGGGTCTTTGTCGTCACGACCGATACCGAACAGGCTCTGGAAGAAGTTGTAATCCGCCGCCATGTTGGTCAGGCCGCGCATATAGAAGACGTAATCGATATTTTTATGCGCCGGATTGAGGCGGATAAAACGGTCGATATTGGCGATCGCCTGAGCGGTATCATCCTGCTTGTAGTAGGCATAGATGAGGTCAAGCTGCACCTGGTTGGAGTAGGCACCGAACGGGTAGCGAGAGTCCAAAGCCTCCAGCAATTCAGTGGCTTGCACGTAATTGCCAACGTCCAGTTTGAGGCGTGCTTTCTGGTACAGGGTCTCCGGCGGTTCGTCGGGTACCTTGGGTTTGGTGCTGGAACAGCCTGTGATCAAGGTAGCGACCAAGGCGAGCGACATCAGCAGGTGAGACTTCTTTCCCATCAACAACATCCGGTCCATTTCCACGAAATTGGCAAAGTATCCGTTATGCTTGGCTAAAAGAAAAGCTAGAATACCCGGATTATTTCGAATTGATACCCCCCGCTCAAGAGACCATACATGAGCCAGCATATTGAACTGACAGGCGAATTCCAGGATCACCAATTCGGGCAGCGACTCGACCAGGCCCTGGCCGAATTGTTTCCAGACTACTCCCGCACCCGCATCAAGGAGTGGATTTTACAGGACAGAGTGACCCTGGACGGTCAGGTTGCCAACACCCCGCGCGAGAAGATTCTGGCCGGGCAGCAGGTGCATGTGAATGTCGAGCTGGAAGATGATACCCGCTGGGATGCCCAGGATATCGAGCTCAACATCGTTTATGAAGATGAACACATTCTGGTGATCGACAAACCGGCCGGACTGGTGGTTCACCCGGGCGCAGGTACGCCGGATGGCACCATCCTCAACGCCCTGCTGCACCGCTACCCCGGCATTGCCGAGGTGCCTCGCGCCGGTATCGTGCACCGTCTGGATAAAGACACCACAGGATTGATGGTGGTTGCCAAAACCGTACCCGCCCAGACCCATCTGGTGGAAGCGTTGCAGGCGCGCCAGATCACCCGTGAGTACGAAGCGATCGCCATCGGTCACATGACCGCAGGTGGCACTGTTGATGCGCCCATCGGCCGTCACCCGACCCAGCGTACCCATATGGCCGTGGTGCCCAATGGCCGTCCTTCCGTCACCCACTACCGGGTTCACGAGAAGTTCCGCGGCCACACCCGTCTGCGTCTGCGGCTGGAAACCGGTCGTACCCACCAGATCCGTGTCCACATGGCGCACATCAAACACCCGCTGGTGGGCGACCCCGCTTACGGTGGCCGTCTGCGCCCGCTGCGCAACGCGACCCCCGAGCTGACCCTGGCACTGCGCAACTTCAACCGCCAGGCGTTGCATGCCACCATGCTGCAACTGGCTCACCCCATCACGGGTGAAGTGATGCAGTGGCACTCAGCTACACCGCAAGATATGGTGGAGCTGATGGAGGTGTTGCGCGCGGATACCCTCGCCAATCCGGATGAATTGGTCTGGAAATAGTGGTGAATCTGGCAGTGTTGCGACGACTTCTGCCGTAACCCGCCGATACAGCGCGTAGCACACAGAACCTTGAAACGGGGCGTCTTGACTGGTTGCAGCCAAGAGCCCCGTTTCCATTTGAACGATAGAGCGTGAAGGAGTGAGCAATGAAATGGATTGAACCCGACTGGCCGGCGCCAGCACGCGTCCGGGCGCTTTCGACCACCCGTGACGGTGGTGTCAGCGAAGGGGTCTTTGCCGGTCTCAATCTGGGCGCCCACGTAGGGGACGAACCGGCCAGGGTCGAGGCCAACCGGGTCCGGCTACAGCAGGTGGCCGCCATCCCGGGGCCCCTCAACTGGCTCAATCAGGTGCACGGCACTGTCGTTCATCCGGTCAGCAGCCATTATGAGCAGGCGCCGGATGCCGATGCCGCCTGCGCCCATGAGGCGGATCAGGCCTGCATCGTGATGACCGCCGACTGTCTGCCGGTACTGTTTTGCGATCGGGCCGGCACAGTGGTGGCTGCCGCTCACGCCGGTTGGCGCGGACTGAAAGATGGTGTGCTGGAGGCGAGCATCGCCGCCATGGGCTGCGAGCAGGGTGAGATCCTGGCTTGGCTTGGCCCGGCCATCGGCCCCACTGCCTTTGAAGTGGGTGGCGAGGTGCGCGAGGCCTTTATGGCGGAGCAGGCCGAGGCTGCTGCTGCGTTCGTCCCTTCGTCCAATGAGGGTAAATGGCTGGCGGATATCTACCAGCTGGCCAGGCTGCGCCTTGCCCGCGCCGGCGTCACCGCCGTCTATGGTGGCGAATACTGCACCTTCAGCGACAGCGAGCAGTTCTACTCTTATCGTCGCAACGGCCAGACCGGCCGGATGGCCTCCATCATCTGGTTGGCGTCCTGATGAAGCTCCCCGCCCTGCATCTGGCAAGGGCGGGGATCCTGCTCTCGCCCCCTCTTGCAGAAAAAATAACCAGCATCGCCCCTTGAAATAGCCCGTACGGGCCTCATCTTTCATCTCAGAAAGTTATGTTGTTTGCCGCGCAAGCGGCGTCTGCCTGTTTGAAGGGGGAGTGCAATGCGCCTCGATCGCCTTACCAGCAAATTCCAGATTGCTATTTCCGATGCCCAGTCTCTTGCGCTGGGTCGTGACCACCAATTCATCGAACCCGTTCATCTGATGACCGCCCTGGTCAATCAGGATGGCGGCTCCATCCGTCCGTTGCTCACTCTGACCGGGATGGATATCAATGCCCTGCGCTCGCGCCTTGGCGAGGAGCTGGATCGCCTACCGCGCGTCAGCGGTGTGGAAGGGGATGTACAGCTCTCCAACGGCCTCGGCCGCCTGCTCAACGTCTGTGACAAGCTGGCCCAGCAGCGCAAGGATCAGTTCATCTCCTCCGAACTGTTCGTGCTGGCGGCCCTCGACGAGAAGGGCACGCTGGGCGAGCTGCTGCGCGCTCAGGGGCTGACCAAAGAGAAACTCGAAGCGGCCATCGACAAGGTGCGTGGCGGCAAGAAGGTGGAGGATGCCAACGCCGAGGAGAACCGTCAGGCGCTGGAGAAGTACACCATCGATCTGACCGAGCGGGCCGAACTCGGCAAGCTCGACCCGGTTATCGGCCGGGATGACGAGATCCGCCGCACCATTCAGGTGCTGCAACGTCGTACCAAGAACAACCCGGTGCTGATCGGGGCACCCGGTGTCGGTAAAACCGCCATCGTCGAGGGGCTGGCCCAGCGCATCATCAACGGCGAGGTGCCGGAGGGGCTCAAGAACAAGCGGGTGCTGTCGCTGGACATGGGGGCGCTAGTGGCGGGGGCCAAGTATCGCGGTGAGTTCGAGGAGCGGCTCAAGGCCGTGCTGACCGATCTCGCCAAGGAGGAGGGCAACGTCATCCTCTTTATCGACGAGCTGCACACCATGGTCGGCGCCGGCAAGGGCGAAGGGGCAATGGACGCGGGCAACATGCTCAAACCTGCGCTGGCCCGTGGCGACCTGCACTGCGTCGGCGCCACCACCCTGGATGAGTACCGTCAGTACATCGAAAAAGATGCCGCGCTGGAGCGTCGCTTCCAGAAGGTGCTGGTGGAAGAGCCGAGCGTGGAGGACACCATCGCCATCCTGCGCGGCCTGAAAGAGCGTTACGAGCTGCACCACCATGTGCAGATCACCGACCCCGCGATTGTGGCGGCGGCCCAGCTGTCGCACCGCTACATTGCGGATCGTCAGTTGCCGGACAAGGCCATCGACCTTATCGACGAGGCGGCAGCCAGCATCCGGTTGCAGATCGACTCCAAGCCCGAGGCGCTCGATCGTCTCGAGCGGCGCATCATCCAGCTCAAGCTGGAGCAGCAGGCGCTGATGAAGGAGGACGATGACGCCAGCCGCAAGCGTCTGGAGCTGATCAATCAGGAGATTGGCGAAAAAGATCGGGAATACAACGAGCTGGACGAGGTATGGAAGGCCGAGAAGGCCGCCCTTGCCGGCACCCAGCATATCAAGGCTGCGCTGGAGCAGGCCCGTCAGGATCTCGATGTGGCGCGCCGCGCAGGCGACCTGGGTCGGATGTCCGAGCTGCAGTACGGCCGCATTCCGGAGCTGGAGAAACAGCTGGATCTCGCCACTCAGGCCGAGATGCAGGAGACCAGTCTGCTGCGCAACCGCGTTACCGACGTGGAGATTGCAGACGTCTTGGCCCGCTGGACCGGTATTCCGGTCGCCCGCATGTTGGAAGGGGAGCGCGACAAGCTGCTGCGGATGGAAGATCAGCTGCACAGCCGGGTGATTGGTCAGGAGGAGGCGGTCGATGCGGTCTCCAACGCCATTCGTCGCTCTCGTGCCGGTCTCTCCGATCCGAATCGCCCCATCGGCTCCTTCCTGTTCCTGGGGCCCACCGGGGTGGGCAAGACCGAGCTGTGCAAGGCGCTGGCGGAGTTCCTGTTCGATACCCAGGATGCCATGGTGCGGATCGATATGTCCGAGTTTATGGAGAAACACAGCGTGGCCCGTCTGGTGGGGGCGCCTCCCGGATACGTGGGTTATGAAGAGGGTGGTTATCTGACCGAGGCTGTGCGCCGTCGTCCCTACTCGGTGATCCTGCTGGACGAGGTGGAGAAGGCGCATCCGGATGTGTTCAACATCCTGTTGCAGGTGCTTGATGATGGCCGCCTGACCGATGGTCAGGGTCGGACCGTCGATTTCCGCAACTCGGTGGTGATCATGACCTCCAACCTCGGGTCGGATCTGATTCAGGAGCACCACTCCGAGAAGGATTACGACGAGATGAAGGCCATGCTGATGGATGTGCTGACCCGCAGTTTCCGGCCGGAGTTTATCAACCGGATCGACGAGACAGTGGTGTTCCACCCCCTCGGCGAGGAGCACATCAAGTCCATCGCCCGCATCCAGCTCAAGAGCCTGATGGGCCGTCTCGAGGCTCAGGGTTACGAGGTGGAGGTGAGCGAAGCGCTGCTCGAGAAGCTGGTCCACGCTGGGTTCGACCCCGTCTATGGGGCGCGGCCTCTCAAACGGGCGATCCAGCAGAAGGTGGAGAACCCGCTGGCGCAGGCGCTGCTCTCCGGTCGCATCGTTCCGGGCAAAAAACTGGTGCTGGGGGCCGACAGCAACGGCCTCACCATGACCCAGTAACTAGTCTCGCATCTATATTTGCAACGCCAGCCCTCGGGCTGGCGTTGTCGTATCTGGTGGCGGGGATTCGGGCGCAAAAAAACGGCAATCAGAAGATTGCCGGGAGGAATGTAGTGACGCGACCTGACGTGGGTTGAGCGGGTCGCAGGGGCAAGCCCCCGATTGCGAAGCAAGGCCGCTGCCGGTCTTGCCTCTTACAGCCTGCCGGGGATGCGCTCGCTCAACCCCGACGGCCACCTGCCTGTTGCCATGCCCGCGCGATGACGCCAGCATAGCCTTCATTCGTTACAGCATGCCTTGCACGGCGGCTTTCATCTCGGCCGGCCAGACACCAACCTGCACCTGACCAATATGCTCTTTTTGCAGCAGCAGCATGGCCAGACGGGATTGGCCGATGCCGCCGCCGATGGTCTGCGGCATCCGTGCGGCCAGCAGATCCTGATGCCAGTCATACTGCAGGCGATCCTCGTCGCCGGTGATGGCCAGCTGGCGGCGCAGCGCCTCGGCATCGACCCGGATCCCCATGGAGGAGATCTCGAAGCTGTCTTGCAGCACCGGGTTCCACACCAGAATGTCACCGTTCAGACCCGCCAGACCCAGCTCGTTGTGGCTGCTCCAGTCGTCGTAGTCCGGGGCGCGCACATCGTGGCGCTCACCGTGGGAGAGGGCACCGCCGATACCGATCAGGAACACGGCGCCCAGCTCTTTGGCGATGGCACGCTCGCGACCCTTGGCATCGAGGTCCGGGTAACGGGCCAGCAGCTCTTCGCTGTGCAGGAACTGGATCTCGGCTGGCAGGAAGGGGGTCAGCTCATGCTCGGCGCAGACTGCGCGCTCGGTGGCCTTGATGGCGGCCCAGATACCGCGCACGGTTTCCTGCAGATAGGCCAGATCGCGGCGCTCGCTCGGCATCACCTTCTCCCAGTCCCACTGATCCACGTAGACGGAGTGGATGGGGGTGAGCTTGTCTTCATCCGGACGCAGTGCCTTCATGTGGGTGTAGATCCCTTCGCCCGGGCCGAAGCCGAAGCGACCCAGGGTCTGACGCTTCCATTTGGCCAGTGAATGGACCACTTCGTAGCTGTGCTCCGGCAGGGTCTTCACTTTGACCTGCACTGCATTCTCATGGCCAGAGAGGTTGTCCTGAGTGCCATCACCGACACGGCTCAGAATGGGGGCTTGCACCTCCATCAGACCCAGTTGCTGGGCGAGTTGGCGGGAGAACATCTCTTTGACGAAGCTGATCTGCTGTTGGCTGCGAATGTAGTGCTGTTTCATGCTGAATTCCTGTTTCAAACCCCGTTGGATGTGGTGATTCTTCAACGGATTGCCAACCAAATTCAATATTCGATAATAAAAATAGGCTTTGTTTGTTTTTTTCTTCAAAATAAGGATGCTTTTAATGACGTATCGCTAACGGGAGGACAAAAAAATGCCGGAAAATTACCGGATCGATAATCTCGATCAAGCCATCCTCTCCGCTCTGATGGAGAATGCGCGTATTCCTTATGCCGAACTGGCGAAACAACTGGCAGTCAGCCCGGGCACCATCCATGTGCGGGTGGAGAAGATGAAACAGGCGGGGATCATCGAGGGGACACGGGTGCAGGTTAACCCCAAGAAGCTGGGTTACGACGTCTGCTGCTTTATCGGGATCAATCTGAAGAGTGCCAAGGATTACCCCTCGGCACTGGCCAAGCTGCAGGCGCTGGACGAAGTGGTGGAAGCCTACTACACCACGGGCCACTACAGCATCTTCATGAAGGTGATGACACGCTCCATCGACGAGCTGCAGATAGTGCTGATCAACAAGATCCAGACCATCGACGAGATCCAGTCCACTGAAACCCTGATTTCACTGCAAAACCCGATCCTGCGGGATGTGAAACCCTGACCCCTTGATCAGGGTTCGATATAGGGGATGGCGTACTTGTCGTAGAGGGCCTTGAGGCTGCCGTTTCGCTTCATGCGCAGCAGTTCGGCATCGTAGGCCGCCATCAGGGCGGGGGTCTGTGCATCTGCTCGTGCGCGGGCCCAGGTGTTGAAGTAGGGGCTGCTCTTGAGCGGTTTGGGCAGGTAATCGACCTTACCCGTCAGCCCCTCCTCCTTGATCTGGGTGAAGGCGGTGACCAGCGGCATGGGCACGGTATCGATCCGTCCGGCCAGCAGTTTACGCAGTTGCAGCTGGTTCATGGTGATCTCCTGAAACTGATAGGCCGGGTCGGTCATGGCCGCTGCCAGTTCAGGGGTATAGGAGAAATCCTTGGTCACGCCGATGCGCCAGGGTTTGAGATCGGCCAGCGTTTCGTAGCGGATCTTCATCAGGTCCGCCTTGCGTACAAAGAAGTGCCAGCTGTGGCGAAGATGGGCCTGTTGGGGATAGATGAGATAACTCTCCCGCTCCGCCTTGTAGGAGTGGGTCATCACCAGGTCGCAGGCGCCGGTTTCGGCATTGCGGGTGAGGCGGGCACCGGAGTCGGCCAGCTCGATCCGAAAGGGCGTCTCCAGCTTGTCGAATATGGCGGTGACGATATCGATATCAAGACCCTGGGGTTTCTGATCGGCATCGAGATACTTGAGCGGGGGCTCCATGGTGCCGCAGATCACCAGCTCTTTGGCGGGCAATCCGAGTGGAAACAGCAAACAAAACAGGGGGATCACACGCAAACTACGTCTCCTGAGCCCGTTTGAAGATATTCCAAGACCTGATTCCAGTATATTGGATGGCACCTGATCCGTTAGAAGCGACTGTTTATGGCAAATCCTGAAATCGAGAGCCCGCTGGACGGGATCGACAAGTTGACCGTCTCGCTCTACCGCCTTGGCTTGAGTGCAGCTGCCCTGTTGCTGCTTTGCCGCGGTGCGGCGCTGCTGAGCGGGATGGCACTGCTCCCGTCGGCACAATGGTTGATGTCGCTGGCAGTGGCAAGCGCAATCTGCGGCTTCTCGCTGCATATCTACGACAAGCGGATTCGCCTGATTCTGCAGGGATTTGGTTGGGGCGCGCTGGCCCTGGCTGCGGTAGGAGCGCCGGATGCGCTGGTGCTGGGAGCGGCCTTGGCGACCCTCTCCGGGCTGGCGTTCAAGGAGCAGTTTTGCTTCGCCATTCCCGGCATCAAGCTGGTGCCCGTATTGCTGCCGGCGTTATGGCTGCTGGAGTGGTTGCGGGTGGAGTGGGCCGCCGCACTGGTGGCGCTGGCCTGCGGGGCCCTGTTGACCTTGCTGGCGCTGGCCAAGTGGCGGATGCCCCTGCACTTCGATATCGGTGACAAGGGGCGTTACCAGATCTAGGTCTGCTGGCACACCTTCATCTGCTGGTTGAGGGCCTGCATCACCTGACGGCGGCTGATGATGCCGACCACCTTGCCCTGTTGCTGCACCGGGTAGATCTTGGGCTTGGCGTCAGCCATCTGGCGGGCCAGCTCCAGAATACTGTCATCCGGCCCGACCGAGAGGGGCGAACGGTTCATCAGATCCTCCACCCGGGTGCGGGTATCGCAGTGGTAGCTGCCGGTGAGCAGGCTGGGAATGCAATCTTGTTCGGAAAGAAAGCCGATCAGCCGTTTCTGCTCATCCAGCACCGGCAGGCCGCCAAGACCCGATTGATGCAGGCGATCCAGCGCCTCGGCCAGGCCGAGTCCGGCAGTCAGGGAGTGGGTCAGGCGACCCATGTGGTGGTGTACTTTCAGCATGGTGGTAACTCCGCAAGAGGGGGATGCCGCCACTATGACGCGGGTGGGTGGCCCGCGACCAATGGCTTGTGTCGCAGAGATTGATAGGCACCGGCCATCGGCGGTGATCCGCTGGCAGGCGGGCTTCGTTCATGCAAGACCATGAAAGGGAAAGGAGATCGTATGCGTGCATTGGTTACGGGCTGCGGCCGTCGACTCGGATTTTATCTCTGTGAACAGCTGGTGGCAGCGGGTTGGCAGGTGACGGGCAGCTATCGCAGCGAGCGGCCGGAGCTAGCCACGCTGGCAGCACTGGGGGTCGAACTGGTGCTGGCGGATTTTGGCCGGGAAGATGACGTTGGCAAGCTGATCGATGTGCTGGCTGCCCATCAGGATCTGGCGCTGGTGATCCACAACGCCTCGGCCTTCGAGCCGCAGGCAACTGATCCGGCGGCGCAACTGGCCCAATTCGAGCAGTTCTACCGGGTACACATGGCGGCCCCCTTCCAGCTAAACCGGGCGTTGGCCCCCCAGCTTGCCAGCAACCCCAACGCCAGCATCATTCACATCACCGATATCTATATCCATGCCCCGGCCCCCCGTTTTGCCAGCTATGTGGCGACCAAGGCGGGAGCCCATTCGCTGGCCATGAGCTTTGCCCGCGAGCTGGCGCCTGCGGTGCGGGTCAACACTATAGAGCCGGGGCCGATCCTGTTTCTCGACGAGCATGACGAGGCATGGCGCCAGCAGGTGTTGGCGAAAACACCGCTGGCGCGGGAGGGTGGACTTGAGCCCATCTGGCAGGCGGTGCAGTTACTGATGGGGAACAGTTATATGACGGGGGCCAGCATCAAGGTAGATGGCGGGCGGGCGCTGGCCACCCTCTGATAGGTTGCCGAGCACCAGCGGCCCCAGCCCGACCTGCCGAGTCAGCAAGCCTTTGCCGGGTTTGAGTTTGCCCGACGGGGCGGGGAGCGTCACTTGCAGCGCCACCTTGGGCTCATGCACCTCGCCATGGCCATAGAGCTCGGCCAGCAGCTCCGCCAGATAGGAATCGACCTCTGCCGAGGCAAAGTCACCGCTCCTGTTGCTGGCCAGAATATCGATGTCGAGCGGCCGATCGTGCACCTTGCAGAGTGGATCGCTGCGATCCCGGCCGTGAGCTACCTCAAGGGCGACAAAGTGCTGCTTGAGGCGGGCGGCATCGAGCGGGCTCTCCACCACCAGCAGGCAGTTGAGAAAGTCGTGGCAGGAGTGCATTCCCACCGGCTTGGTGCGGATCACCGAACTCAGCCGCAGGGGGCCGACGTTCACAAACAGCTCGGCCAGCGCGCGGCTGACATGGATGTGCGGGTCAATATTGGATCCAATGCTACACAGATAGAACATGCTCACCTTCCCGGGGTTGGGCTCATCTGAAATGTATACGCAGCTCACGGTTATCGGATTAACTATGGCTTAACATTGTCTTATCTATTGTGATCCGGCACTGATTGGCAGAAAGGAGGTTTGCATGAGTGTGGAGCTGAAATGGGCGCTGTTGACCGCTTCGGGTGCATTGGCGATGATCCTGACCATCTGTCTGGCCTCTGTCGCGTTAGCGTGAATCATCACAATCCAGATAATCCAAACCGGCCCGTTGGCCGGTTTTGTTTTTCGGGGCGCTGCGGCTATGCTGGCGCACCGGTGAGAAAGCAAGAGAAGAGATGATGACCAAGGTTCGCCCACGCTCCCTGCTGCAAGTGGTATTGATGGGATTCGTGCTGGTGCTGATGCCGCTGGGCGGGATGATCTGGCACAACAGTACTGCCCTTGCCCACCTCAGCCAGCTCACCAGTGACGAGATGGAGCGGGCGGTCAAGGATACCCGTCGCGCCACCCTGCTGACGGCGCAGGTTATCGACATTGAACGTACCTTGCGCCGCTTCGCGGTGCTGGGGGATCGCCGCAGCCTCACCAGCTATCAGCAGCAACTCGACGGGTATCGGGTATTGCTGGCAGAGCATCGCAACTCCATCTCCGACGGCCAGCTCTATAGCGGGCTCGACCAGGGGCTGGCCTGGCTCGACAGCTTGCAGGATGCCGCGCTGGCCCAGGCTGCGGTGGCGGGGGACAAGCTAGAGCTGTTTAACGATGCCAACAAGCAGCTCGAAATGGTTACCCGCAGCCGGGTTGATGAGCACATGGATCGGGTACGTCTCACCATCGCCGGATTGACCAGGGAGCTCTGGTGGGTGAGCGGTGCCGTGGCAGCCATCAGCTTGCTGCTGGTCTTTATCTTCACTTACCTCATCATCCACCCGGTACGACAGATTGAGTCGCGCATCTTGAGTCTGGGGGCGGGGGTGGAGCCCGATCCTCATCCGGTCGATGGCCCTGCCGAGCTGGTGTTGCTGGGGGAGAGGATCCTCTGGTTGCACGACAAACTCAAGGAGCTGGAGCAGCAGAAATACCAGTTCCTGCGCCATGTCTCCCACGAGCTCAAGACCCCGTTGGCAGTGCTGCGGGAAGGCTCGGATCTGCTCTGCGAGCAGTTGGTCGGGCCGTTGACGCCGGATCAGCTGGAGATCTGTCAGATGCTTGACGAGAGTAGCCGTCGTCTGCAGACCCTGATCGAGCGGTTGCTCGACTTTAATCGCCTCAGCCAGCAGGAAGCCTTCGAGCTGGAGTCCGTTCCCCTGCAGCCCATGCTGTCAGAACTCATCGTGGAATATCGGCTTGCATTGGAGTCCAAGCAGATCCGTGTACACTTGCCGACTGGGCAGGTTGCCCTGTGGGCGGAGCCCTACCGGTTGAGACTGATCCTCGATAACCTCTTCTCCAACGCTGTCAGTTACGGCGCCAGCGGGGGCAATATCTGGATCAGGGCAGGGCAGGATGAACAGACAAGCTGGCTGGAGGTAGCCAACGAGGGGCCAGAGATCCCCGCTGCCGATCAGCAACGTATTTTTGAACCCTTCGAACAAGGCAGTACAGTGCGACAAGGTGTATTGAAAGGCTCTGGTATGGGCCTCTCTATCGCACGGGAGTCTGCCCATAGTCTCGGAGGTGAGTTGGTTCTGGTGAAAGATGAACAGGCGGATGTCTGCTTCAGGTTGACGTTGAAAAGAGAACTATGAAGATACAGCGCGTATTTCCAGCCCTGATGATGGGGTTGCTCGCGGGTTGCTCCTTGCTGCCGCAGCAGGCACAGCGGGACTCCTCCGATATCGCTTTTGCCAAGCGGATGGAGTTTGCCAACAAGGAGATGCAGGTGCGTCTGCAATACTCCGACTGGCTGCTGGCCAGTCACCCCCAGCAACGGGTGCAGGAGCGTCAGCGTCTGAAAGGGGCCGACGATCTGGAGAGCCGGGTCAGTCTGGCCATGGTGGACTCCCACCCCGCCGAATCGGTGGCCAATCGCACCGCCGGTCTGGCGCGCCTGAAGCAGATGCTGCCCGAGCTGGGGCTCGATGCGCAGGCCTTTTTACGTAGCTGGATCGCCCTCGGCGAACAGCTGCTGGCCCGCGACAGCCGTCGCGATGACCAGAGCCAGGAGATCCAGCGGCTGCGTCGTCAGATCGAGCAGCTGACTGCCATTGACGACCAGCTCAACCAGCGCAAGCTGAATGAGAATCGTGAGGCTATACCATGAGCCGGATCCTGTTGGTGGATGACGACGTCAGCCTGCTCAAACTGATGAGCATGCGGCTGCGCAGTCAGGGTTATGAGGTGGATACCGCCGACAGTGCGGAGGGAGCCCTTGATCGGCTTCGTCAGCAGCGGGCCGATCTGGTGTTGAGCGATTTGCGGATGGGGGGGATGGATGGCCTTGCTCTATTCGAGCGGATCCAGGCCCAGTGGTTGGGGCTGCCGGTGATCATCATGACCGCCCACGGCACCATACCGGACGCTATTCAGGCCACCCGCTCCGGCGTCTTCAGCTTTTTGACCAAGCCCATTGACAAGGATGAGCTGCTGGCCACCATAGAGCATGCTCTCAGCCTGACCCGGCCGAAACAGCAGCAGGAGTGGCAGTCGTTGATCCTGACCCGCAACCCCCAGCTGGAACAGTTGCTGATTCAGGCCCACAGCATCGCCACTATGGAGGTCCCTGTGCTGATCATGGGGCCATCCGGTTCCGGCAAGGGGGCAATGGCACAGGCGTTGCACCAGGCCAGCCAGCGGCGCGACAAGCCGCTCTATACCATCAACTGCGCCGCCATTCCCTGGGCTTCCCTCGATCTACAACTGTTTGGTGAAGATGGCCAATCCGGTCTGTTCGAGCAGGCCAAGGGGGCGACCCTGTTTCTTGACGAGATTGGCAGCTTATCTGAATCCTTGCAGGCCAAGCTGCTGCAGGTGATGGAAGAGTATGGCCAGGGCACGCCTGAGGTACGGGTGCTCAGCTCCAGCCATCAGGATCTGGTCAAGGCGATGGAGGAGGGGCGCTTTCGGGACGATCTCTTTTACCGTCTTAACGTTGCCAACATCACTTTGCCCTCTCTCAGTGCCCGTAGTGAGGACATTCCGCTGCTTGCCAGACAGGCGCTGGATGATTATCGCTGCCGCCACAGCGACTGTGCGGCTATGGGCTTCTCACCGGAGGCGCTGGCGATGTTGGCCGCAGCCGCCTGGCCGGGTAATGTGCGTCAACTCTGCAACCTGGTGGAGCAACTCGCCAGCCTCTGTTGCAGTCCGGTGATCGGGGTCTCCATGGTGGAGTCCGCGTTGAGTGGTGGTGGCGGCGGCATCCCCTCGTTCAACGAGGCGCGGGCCGAATTCGAGAAGGAGTATCTGATCCGTTTGCTGCGCACCACCGAGGGCAATGTGACCCTGGCGGCCAACATGGCGGGCAGAAACCGTACCGATTTTTACAAACTATTGAATCGGCACGGTATCGAGGCAGCAAACTTCAAATCGAAGGGATAAATCAGGCGGGATCAATCGCTGCCGGAGCAGCATCGGCTTTTTGGGTTTTATGGGAGAGCCATAAGCCGCTTGCCTTCATCAGGTAACCGAACAAGGCGCCGATGATGAGGGAGGGGAGGATCAACCGCCACTCGCCAGCCGCCCCGAAGGTGGCACAGCAACCGGCAAAGGTGCCTGGAATGTAGCCGAGCCACTGCTGCTTGGCCTGCACGCACATCAGGGTTGCGACTACCCCCGTCATCACATAACCCGCCACACCCGCCCCCCACAGACTGTCACCATGGATCAGCAGCAGTGCCCACAGCATGCCGCTGGTGTTGCAGAAGATGGTCTGCAACAGCGCCTTGTAGCCACCGCTTGACGCGAAATAGCTGGTGCAGCCGAGAAAGCCGACCCAGGAGATAAGGCCGAACGCGACGGCAATCCAGCCCCAGACGGCGGAGAGAATTCCAGTGGTGATGGCGATGGCGATCAGTGGGCTCATGGGGCGACTCTTCAGTTGGCTTCGCAAAAGGGGCAGCCTACCTCCGGCAATCGGGCCGGCAAGCGGGGGCCGAATTGTGTGTGATCTACATCACTCTTTTCAACTCAGGAATACGCTTGCGCTCGCGAAAAAAATTCATTGGTGACCGGCCTGACACTCGACCATAGTTAGAGGCCCTGTCCTGCTCATGGAGTGAGTCTGATGGCGCCCAATGTGATCGTTCCCCTGTTGGTGTTCGTAGTCCTGTTTCTGGTCGGCAATATGGCCAAGGCGCTGCCTCTGCACCACATAATGTAATCTTGTGTGAAATAAAAATCTGCCGGGGCGGGTCTTATCCATAGTGCCTCACTCAGCCCTGGGAGTTTTTCATGTTGATCAAGCGTCGTACCGCCCACCCCCTCACCGAACAGGATGTCACCCCGGAAGCCGTCTATCAGGACCGCCGCCTCATTCTCAAGGGGCTGGGTCTGGGGGCGGCCACCCTGGCGTTTCCCACTCAGGCCGGAGTACTCGATCTGCTGCGCGGTAAAGAGGATGCTCCCCAATTAGCCACCCAGCCGCTCAACAGCAAGCCTGCGGAGCGCCCGGCCAATCTGGTGCTGACACCGGAAGAGAAGGCAACCAGTTACAACAACTTCTATGAGCTCGGCACCGACAAGTCCGACCCGGCTCGCAACGCACATTACCTCAAGCCCGAACCCTGGACCCTCAAGGTGGAGGGGGAGGTGGCCAAGCCCTTTACCCTAGATGTGTGGGATCTCATCAACAAGAGCGAGCTGGAGGAGCGGATCTACCGGCTACGCTGCGTTGAAGCCTGGTCCATGGTACTGCCCTGGAACGGCATCTCGCTGGCAGAGATCATCCGCCGCGCCGAGCCCACCAGTCGCGCCAAGTTTGTCGCCTTCGAGACCCTGTTTGACCCGAAACAGCTGCCGGGGCAGGCCTCCAGTCTGGGGGGCGGCATCGAGTATCCCTACGTGGAAGGTCTGCGTATCGACGAGGCGATGCACCCTCTCTCTTTCCTTGCGATGGGGCTCTACGGCAAGACCCTGCCCGCCCAGAATGGCGCGCCGATCCGGCTGGTAGTGCCGTGGAAGTACGGCTTCAAGAGCATCAAGAGCATCGTCTCGATCCGGCTGGTAGAGGAGATGCCTCCGACCACCTGGAACCTGCTGGCTCCTAACGAATATGGCTTCTACGCCAACGTCAACCCGCAGGTGGATCACCCGCGCTGGAGTCAGGCCAGCGAGCGCTTTATCGGCGAGGGTGGAGTGTTTGGCGCCAAGCGTCAGCCGACCCTGATGTTCAACGGCTATGGTGACGAAGTCGCCTCGCTCTATCAGGGGATGGATCTGCGCCAATGGTACTGAGATTGAAACCGGCCCATGTTAGCGGCTTGCGGGCGCTGGTGCATCTGGGCTCCCTCGGCTTCCTGCTTTGGCTGGTTTTTGCCATTCCGGCAGGTCTGCTGGGGGGCGATCCGGTGCCCGAGCTTATCCACTACCTCGGCAAGGGGGCGCTCAACCTGCTGCTGCTCACCCTGCTGGTGTCACCGCTGGCCAAGCGCTGGCGGCAGGGGCCGCTCATCAAGCTGCGCCGCCCCCTCGGGCTCTGGTGTTTTGCCTGGGCGTTGCTCCACTTCATGGCGTGGCTGGGGCTGGATCTGCAGTTTGACTGGGGCTTGATTGGCGGCGAGCTGGTCAAGCGCAGCTACATAGTGGTGGGGATGGTGGCCCTGCTGCTGCTGGCTGCCCTTAGTATCACCTCGCTGCCCGCATTGCAGCGCAGAATGGGCGCAGCATGGCAGAAGCTACACAACTGGGTTTATGCGGTAGCCCTGCTGGTGCCGGTGCACTACTGGTGGTCGCTCAAGAGCGGTTGGGGGGAGCCCCTCATCTACCTGCTGCTGGCCTGCGCTCTGCTTTGGCCGAGGCGGGAGAAGCTGCTGCGCCCCATGCGAGGACGCTGGAACGCAAAAGAGGCCTAATCGGCCTCTTGTTGTTTGATCTCGCCTGTGTAGGCATCAATGATGAGATATACCGTCTGATCCTGGCGATTGAGGGTTTTGACCTCGAATTTGTCCCCTTCCAGCTCCACTTCCCGAATGTCGTGATACCCTTGCGCCAGCAGGAGTTTGACCAGCCCGGCCATGTCGAGACGGCTCTGTGCCGCCCAGCTTGTGGCGCTCAACAGGCAAAGGATCAGCAGGAAACTGCGCGGGATCATATTCATTCCGGATTCATGGCTGGCAGACTATAAACGCCATTATGTTAGGTTTTTGGAGATGAATCATCCATGAATAGAGCGCTCCCTCTGCTCGGGTTATTGCTGCCGGTGCTGGCACAGGCGGTCACGCCTGATGAAGCCCAGCTGCAGCAAGCTGTCCATGAGGGACGGGTTCGGCCCTTCCATGAAATGATGGAGGTGGCGGCCAGGTTGCCGGTACGGGTGTTGCGGGTGGATCTGGGAGAAGAGGATGGTATCTGGCTCTATGAACTGCGCGTCATCGATCGGGAAAACAGCGTGATCAAGGTAGCCTATCGGGCCGACAACCTTGAGCTGGTGTGGGCCAAGGGCCACCACCTGGAGCGTCTGTTCGAACCGCCTGTCTCTCCGATCGAGGATGATGAATAACCCCAGAGTGGAAATCTGTTCATGCGAATTCTGATTGTTGAAGATGAAAAAATCCTGGCCGGCCAGCTGGCTGAGCAGTTGCGCCTCTCCGGCTTTGTCACCGACCTCTGCCATGATGGCAACGAGGCCGGTTTTCTCGGCGAGACCGAACCCTACGATGCCATCATTCTCGACCTCGGCCTGCCTGGACGCGATGGCCTGAGCGTGTTGAAGGAGTGGCGCAGCAAGGGGATCGATACGCCGGTGCTGGTGCTGACCGCCCGTGGCCAACTGCACGAGAAGATTGAGGGGCTAAACGCCGGTGCCGATGACTACCTCACCAAGCCGTTCCAGGTGGCCGAGTTGGTGGCGCGGGTCCATGCGCTGGTGCGACGGGCTGCCGGCAATGCCAGCTCCGTTCTGGAGATTGGCGGGGTGCGGCTCGATATGGCGGCCTCCCAGGTGTGGTACGAAGGGACCCCCATCAAGCTGACCGCCCACGAGTTCCGGGTGCTGGGTTATCTGATGCAGCACAGGGGCAAGGTGGTATCGCGCAGCGAGCTGATCGACCACATCTATGCCCAGGATTTCGATCGTGACTCCAACACCGTTGAGGTGTTCATCGGCCGGATCCGCAAGAAGACCCATCCAGACTTGATTGAGACAGTGCGTGGTCTCGGATACCGGATCAACGAATGAGGCTGGTCCGAACCCTGCGGGGGCGGCTGCTTGCCATTGCGCTGGTGTGGTGCGGGCTGTTCCTGTTCGCCACCGGCTTCAGCCTGCAGACCATGATGCGCAACTACTGGCAGGAGGCAGAGGCTGACGGCTTGCGCCTGCAACTCTACGATCTGCTCTCCCGGCTGGAGGTGGAGAAGAGTGGTCTGCCTGTGGTGATCGAACCGATGGCCGATCCCCGTTTCAGCCAACCTTACTCCGGCTACTACTGGCAGCTGGAACTGGGGGAAAATGTGGTGGGCCGCTCCCGATCCCTGTGGGACACCCATCTGGTGAGCCGTGGCCTCAAGTCTGCCTTTGGCGATCCTGACCTCTTTTTTGGCAAGGGCCCCAACAAGGAGCCGCTGCTGATCATGACCCGCACCGTGCTGTTGCCCGGTTCGGATCGGGTCTTTACCCTGGTGATGGCCAAGGACAGCAGCACCCTGATCCAGACCCTGAAGAAAACTCGCATCAGCCTGTTCCTCGGTCTCGGCTTTGCCGCCGCCGGTCTGGTGCTCGGCTTCATGTTCCAGATCGTCTATGGTTTGCGGCCGCTGCATCTGCTGCGCCGTGAACTGGGGCGGGTTCACGAGGGTCATCAGGAGGGATTCCGGCTGCGCTATCCGCTGGAGATCCAGCCGCTGGTTGAGGATATCAACCGGCTGCTGCACCACTACGGCGAGCTGCTGCAGCGTGCCCGTGCCCACACCGGCAATCTGGCTCACGCCCTCAAGACGCCGCTCAGCATCATGCGCAATCAGGTTGCCCAGTTGCCGCCGGAGGATCAGGCCGCCATCGGCGAGCAGCTCGACCAGATCCAGCGCCATATCGACTATCACCTCGGTAAGGCGCGGGTGACCGGCGCCGCCAAGATCCTCGGGGTGTCGACCCCGGTGCGGGCGCGGGTGGAGTATATCTGCCGCGCCTTCTCCCGCCTCTATCCGGGCAAGACGGTGGATCTGCAAGTGCCCGCCAATCTGGCGGTCGGGGTGGAGGAGCAGGACTTCGACGAGATGGTGGGCAATTTGCTGGAGAACGCCTTCAAATGGTCCGCCAGCGAGCTGCGTATCTCCAGCGCCGAGCTGGGGGGCTGGATCACCCTGCGTATCGAGGATGACGGCCCCGGCATGAGCGAGGATCAGATCGCCAAGGCGGTGCTGCGCGGGGTGCGGCTCGACGAGAAGGTGCCGGGTTCCGGTCTCGGTCTCAACATCGTCTCCGATCTGGCGGAAGCCTATCGCGGCAGCTTTATTATGGGCCGCGCCGAACTGGGCGGGCTGGCCGCCTCCCTCTCGTTGCCCAAGGTGGCAAGGGTCGAGAGCTAGGCATAAGATATGGCATTTGTTTTAGCCTGAGGAAGAGAACCATGACCGACGATCCGTGGGCCCTGTGCCATCTTGACGATTCATTCGATGCCTCTGTACTGGGGGTCAAGGGCGCCCAGATCCAGTGGTTTGAAGATCGGGATGGCCTGATTGCCTATCTGCTGGAAGATTTTGTCGACCTGCTGGCCGATGTGGGCGAACTGGACGAGGAGCAGACCGAGCAGGCGCGCGAGCGCTTCACCCTGCTGGTGGAGCAGAGCTTCGACGATCGCACCCTGATGGATGCTATCAACGATCTCGCCTCCGGCTTGCGCCGCATCGCCTGGTTGGGGCCACTCTCGGAGCTGGCGGAGATCAGCGACGACTTTGCTTCCGGTCTGCGCCGTTACTTCTGGAGCCAGTACGATGGCGATGAAGATGACCCGGACGCCTGGGTGCCGGAAGAGCTGTGGCCGCAGCTGGTGGAGTGCGCGCAGGAGTATATGGAAGAGGGGGATTTTTAAATCTGTCCGGACTATGTGTGCTCTTTGGCAGACAGATAAAGAAACGGCGCCTTGATGGCGCCGTTTTTATTGGGTGGCAATCGCCTTAGCCGTTGGCCGGTACCGCGTGGGCGGTGTTGGCCAGCACAGGTCCTGTGTACTTCTCGATCTGCAACTGGGCCATGTGGCCGCAGTTGCCCTGTGCCAGACTGGACGAGCCTTCGTCGAAGGTGAGGCAGTTGACGTTGCCGTTCTTGCAGATGCTGCCCGCTTCGCCCGGCTTGGCCGGGTCGTACCAGGCCCCTTCGCAGATCCGCACCACCCCTTGGCGCACATCTTCGGAGAGCAGGGCGCCCACCAGGATCTGGCCGCGCTCGTTGAAGGCACGCACCAGATCCCCCTGGGCGATACCACGAGCCTTGGCATCCAGCGGATGGATCATGATCGCCTCGCGGTCGGCGATGGCGAACTTGTCCCGCAGCGGGGTGTTGTCGAGCTGGGAGTGCAGCCGCTGGGTCGGGTGGGAGGTGTTGAGCGACAGCGGATAGCGCGCCGCCACCTCGCTCTTCACCCACTCTTTGGGTTCATACCACTTGGGATGACCGGCGCAGTCGGCATAACCCATCCCCGCCACCGTGTTGGAGAAGATCTCGATCTTGCCGGACGGGGTACCGAGCGGGTTGAGCAGCGGGTTCTCGCGAAAATCGGCGTGACGGATCCACTGGCGGTTGGCCTCCGGGATCGGGAAGCGGATGTAGTTGTTGGACTCCCAGAACATGTTGAACGGCGGCAGCGCTACCCGGGCACCACGGGCCTGCGCCGCCATGCCGTCGTACATCTGCTTGAGCCACAGCATCTCGTCCTTCCCTTCGGTGTACTGCTCCTGCACACCCAGCTTGGCGGCGATGGCGCTGAAGATGTCGAAGTCGTTGCGGGACTCGTGCTGGGGCGGCACGCACTGGTGCATCGGGAACACATAGCGCTGGGAGTAGTCGCCACCCATCTCCAGATCGTTGCGCTCGTAGCTGGTGGTGACCGGCAGCACGATATCGGCGTGCTTGGCGGTAGCGGTCCAGTAAGGCTCGTGAACGATCACGGTCTGCGGCTTGCGCCACGCCTGCAGCAGGTTGTTGGTGTCCTGATGGTGGTGGAAGGGGTTGCCACCCGCCACGTAGACCAGCTTGATGTCCGGATAGGTCACCTTGCGGCCGTTGAAGTCGATGGTCTTGCCCGGGTTGGCGAGACAGTCGGCGATGCGCGCCACCGGGATCGGGGCCGGGCTGTTCTTCGGCGCGTTGCCGGCGGAGATACCGGCCAGAATGCCGCCCTTGGCGGTGGGGCTGCCACCGGAGGAGTAGTGGTAGCTGAAGCCGTAGCCGCCGCCCGGCAGGCCGATCTGGCCCAGCATGGAGGCCAGAGTGACCAGCATCCAGTTGGGCTGTTCGCCATGCTGCTGACGCTGCATGCCCCAACCGGCCATGATCATGGTGCGCTTGGCGGCCATGTCGAGGGCCAGCTGGCGGATCACCTTGGCATCGACGCCGCAGACGCTGCTCGCCCACTCGGCGCTCTTCGGCT
Organism: Aeromonas sp. FDAARGOS 1405; assembly: GCF_019048265.1. Taxonomy (NCBI): domain Bacteria; kingdom Pseudomonadati; phylum Pseudomonadota; class Gammaproteobacteria; order Aeromonadales; family Aeromonadaceae; genus Aeromonas; species Aeromonas sp. FDAARGOS 1405. Next base: position 1,622,698 of record NZ_CP077311.1, read on the forward strand.
GACCGTCATCCTTGCCGAGCAGATAGGCGAGGAACTTGTCGAAGCCGACGGTGTAGCGATCGAGGAAGGCCTGATCGTGCTTCTTCTCGCTGTAGAGGGTGTGGGCCACCCCCAGCATCATGGCCACGTCGGTGTAGGCGTTCGGGGCAATCCACTCGGCGCCGACCAGCTTGGCGGTCTCGTTGTAGACCGGATCGATGCTGATGACGCGGGTGCCTTTCTCCTTCAGCGCCATGAAACCGGCCTGACCCTCGTGATCCGGCATGTTCCAGCTGTTCTTCAGGGTCACCTGAGCGTTGACCCCCCACAGCACCACCAGTTCGGCGTTCTCAACCACATTGGGCCAGGCGGTCTGCTGCTCGTACACCTCAATGGAGCCCATCACGTGGGACATGATCACCTGAGCCGCGCCGGTGGAGTAGTCACCGGCATAACCGGTGAAACCGCCGGAGAGGTTCATCAGGCGGTGCAGCAGGGTGCGGCTGTTGTGGAACATGCCGACGCTTTTCCAGCCATAGGAACCGGCGTGGATCGCCTGCGGACCGAAGTCACTCTGAACCCGCTGGATTTCACCGGCCACCAGTTCGATCGCCTTGTCCCAGCTCACTCGCACCCATTCGTCGGCACCGCGCAGCTCGGGTTTGGCGCCCGGGCCATGCTCCAGCCAGCTTTTGCGCACCATGGGGTATTTGATGCGGTTCTTGGCGTGCACCTGGAACGGCGCCATGTCGATGAGATCGTTCGGTGCCGGATCATCGGCTACCGGCTGGACGCGCACCATGCGACCATCTTCGACGATCGCCTCGAAAGCCCCCCAGTGGGCGCCGGTCAGAATGCCCTTCTGGGCGGGCACCAGAGTCGGGAACTGACTCAATGCGGTGCTGATGGCTTGCGCCAGCGCACTCTTGGGAAAAATGCCGCCGAGCAGGGGCAGGGCTGCGCAGGCGCCGAGCCCCTTGAGCAGGTTGCGGCGGGACAGATTGGTCTTCTTGTCATTGAAAAAAGTCATAACGGTTTTCCTCTGTGCCAGCCTTAGTGGGCCGCGCTCATGTCACTGGCGTGTTTCTGGACATACTGGGTCAACATGCGAGCCTGTTCCGGGGTCAGGGAGGTACGAGACTCCATCCCCTTGATGACGCCGATCCACTGGTTGGCATTGAAGTGATCCAGCGCGGTGAGGCCGTGGCAGCCGGTACAGTTGTTGGACATCAGGGTGGAGGCGTATTGCCACAGCTTGCCCTGATCGCCGATGAGCTGGCTCTGGTCTACCCAGGCGGTCAGCTTGACCTGATGCCAGGTGAGGTTGGTGGCGCTGTCGGTTTCGCTCTGGCCGGTGACCAGCGCTTTCTTGGCGGCATCGCCGACCAGTACGCTGAGGATCCGCTTGCCCGGTGCGGCGTAGAACACTTCGCTCACACCATCCTGTTGCCAGCCTTCGATCTGCACCTTGGCGCGGCCGTTTTCGTTGGCCAGCACTTCCACCTTGGTGGAGGGCATCAGGGTGCCTTCGTCGGTCTTGGCGGCGGCATCGAGGAACAGCGGGGTGGTAGCGATGGCGTAGCGGGTGGTGACGTTGGCCGGGGTCTGGGCCGCAGCCTGCGCCAGCTCGCTGGCACCGGCGGCAGCCAGGCCGCTCATGTCAGGCATGATGTGGGCGACACCGCGGTGGCAGTCGATACAGGTCTGGCCCTCCTTGATGGCGACCGGGTGCTCGGCACGGGCATTGGGGCGCTGGGCCAGAATGTCCATCGCCTCGTAGCTGTGGCAGCTGCGGCAGGTGGCGGAGTCGTTGGCTTTCAGCTCGTCCCAGACGGACTGAGCCATCCGCAGCTTGTGGGCTTCATACTTTTCCGGGGTATCCAGCGTGCCGATCGCCTCGTGATAGATATCCTTCACGGCGCGGATCTTGGTCCACAGGTAGGAGGTGGGGTCGCCCGGGATGTGGCAGTCGGCGCACTCGGCGCGGATCCCTTTGGTGTTCTGGAAGTGGACACTGCCCTGATACTCGGCGAGCGGAGTCTGCATGGAGTGGCAGGAGACGCAGAATTCGGTGGAGCTGGTCTTGTGCAGCACGGTCACGGTGACACCCAGTGCCGCGACACCCAGCAGGGCCCCGAGCAGCAGGAGCCAGAACCAGGTTTTTCTTATCAGTTTTCCAATCATGGCGGCGTTTTCCTACGGTCAATAATTACCTACATAGTACTAGTCCAATAGTAGTAGTAATGATAGGGATAAGGCGTTGACCTCCATCATGGTTTATATTTTTGATTGTTGTCACATTTTGTCTTTTATTTTGCTATTGATATATTTGTCGAATTAAATTCAGTTGTTTTCTGTTTTATCTATTTGTGCACTTTCCGCGACAGCTGTTAGCCCCCTCGCAAAACCCCACAAGATTCGCTGATATAGTGAGCAGTGAGCCTCAACGGAGTGTCGCTGATGAGCCCTTTCTCACTGCTGTGTGTCGCCGCCAACGTGCAACTGCTGGCCGAATTCGAACAGGAGTTGGCTCCGCTGCTCGGCCATTTCGCGCTGGTGGTGGTGGTCGGTCAGGGGTCGGCGGAGCTGGCCTTGGACGAGCAGGATCGCAAGGGGCAGCCACCCGCCGTAGTGGTGTGTGACAGCGAGCTGGGGGATGGGAGAGGGGCCGATTTTCTGATCCGCCTCGGCAGCCGTCACGAGGCGTGCCGCAAGATCCTGCTCGGCAGCCAGCCGGAGATGAAATCGATCATCGAGGCAGTGAACCTCGGTCGTCTCGACTACTACCTGCAACGCCCCTGGCGCGATGGCAGCCTGCGCCGGGCGGTGATCGAGCAGGCGAGCCACTTTGTATTGCAGCGTCCCGAGGCGGATCTGCTGAGCTATGCCGCCGTGCTCGACAACCAGAAGCTGCTGCGAGCCCACGTCGATCGCCAGTTGGCGGCCTATCGGCAGGGTTTTATGGATTACACCCACTGCAGTGATGAAGAGCTGTCGCGGGTGGTGATCGACGGCCTCTACCAGTTTTTCGAGGGCAATGACGAGGAGCGGGTCTGCCGCCACTACAGTCCGGGCCATGTGCTGACCCGCGAGGGGGAGCCCAACAGCTTTCTCTGGTTTATCGCCAAGGGGGAGGTGGTGCTGCGCAAGCGGGACGAGCAGGGGATCGATCAGGAGGTGGTGCACTACCGTACCGGCTCGCTGGTGGGGGGCATGTCCTTTGTGACTGGCGAACCCGCCTTCACCACCGGCGTGACTCTGACCGGTGCCGAGGTGATCAAGCTCGACAAGCTGCAATTCTCCCGGGTGATGCAGGCGCGCAGCGAACTGCTCCCCTCCTTTACCAACCTGCTGCTGCGCCACTTCAACCGCCGTCTGCAAAACAGCATCCGCACCGAGATGCGGCTGCAACAGACCCTCAACTCCCTCGATGCCGCTCACGCCCAGCTAGTGGAGAGCGAAAAAATGGCGATGCTGGGTCAGTTGGTAGCCGGTGTCGCCCACGAGCTGAACAATCCGGTGGCGGCCATTATCCGTGGCAGCGAGACCCTGCGGGCCGCCATCCCCGATCTGGTCAATCTCGAGCTGCCAGCACCCATCAAGGGGCTGGGCAACCAGACCCTCTGTCAGGCGCTCTCCTCCCAGCCGCTCTCGACCAGCGAGATCCGTGACAAGACCCGGCAGGCGGAGGGGCGCTTTGGCGATCGTCAGCAGGCACGACTGGCGGTGCAGATGAATCTGGATGACGAGCTGAACTGGCAGCGCTGGTTTGCCAGCCGCACCGCCGCTGAGCGGGAGGCGCTGCTCTCCCGGCTGGAGCTGTTCCAGCAGACCGGTAGCTTCCTGCGCAATATAGAGGTGTGCGCCCGTCGCATCGGCGATCTGGTCAAAAGCCTCAAGCAGTATGCGCGGCAGGATCGGGCCGAACCCTCGCTGGTAGATCTGCACGAGGGGCTGGAAGATACCCTGATGATTTTCGAAAACCGCCTCAAGCATCATGAGCTCTGCAAGGAGTACCAGCCGCTGCCGCTGGTACGCTGTCACCCTATCGCCCTGCAACAGGTGTGGACCAACCTGATCGCCAACAGTCTGGATGCCATGAGCGGCCCGGGGCGACTCACCATCCGCACCGGGTTGCTGGATCCCGAGTGGATCATGGTAGAGATCGAGGATAACGGCTGCGGCATCGAGCCCGAGCTGTGGCAGCGGATCTTCGATCTCAACTTCACCACCAAGCGGGAGGGGCACTTCGGTCTCGGCATTGGCCTGAGCGTCTCGCTGCAGATAGTGCAGCAGCACCACGGCCGGATTGAGGTGGCCTCCGAACCGGGCCATTACACCCGGATGCGGGTCTGTCTGCCGCTGGATGGCATGGGGCAGGCCGGTTACGGGGGCGAACCTCATCACAACAAGGAGCATGCGGCCTGAGCCGTCGCCAGCATCAATCGCGCGGCGTGCCAAACCATGTCGCCAAGGAGGAGCAATGAACAAACACTATCTGATCCTGTGTGTGGACGATGAGCGGGAGGTGCTGGATGCGGTGATCCACGATCTCGCCCCGTTCCGTTCCCACTTCGAACTGGAAGCCGCCGAGAGCGTCGATGAGGCGCGAGCGGTGGTGGAGGAGTGGGAGCGCGACGGCAACAAGCTGGCGCTGATCCTCTGTGACCACATCATGCCGGGAACCCTGGGGGTCGATTTTCTGGTGGAGCTGAACCGGCGTGCCACCACCCGTGCCAGCCGCAAATTGCTGCTGACCGGACAAGCGGGGCTGGAGGCCACCGTCGAAGCGGTCAATCGCGGCGGGTTGCACTACTACCTCGCCAAGCCGTGGAAGCTGGAGACCCTGCAAGAGGCGGTGCGCGAACAGTTGACCGACTACCTGCTGGCGGAAGATGGCGAGAATGCCTTCCACTATGCACCGCTGCTCAATCAGGCGCGGCTGTTTGCCGCCATCCACGATCATCCGTTCGACGAGTAGGGGCAGTTGGGCTTTCGCAGTGGCGGTTGTATACTGTCTGCATATACAGTATTGCAGGTAGCCACCGATGCGACTCTTTATCGCCGAGAAGCCCACGCTGGGCCGCGCCATTGCCGATGCCCTGCCCAAGCCCCACAAGAAGGGCGACGGTTTTATCGAAACAGCCCAGGGGGATGTGGTCACCTGGTGCATCGGCCATCTGCTGGAGCAGGCCGAGCCCGATGCCTATGACGCCGCCTTCAAGCAGTGGCGGATGGAGCATCTCCCCATCGTCCCCGCCCAGTGGCAGCTGGTGGCCAAGCCCAAGACCAAAACCCAGCTCACCGTCATCAAGCGGCTGATCAAACAGGCGGATTGCGTGGTCAACGCCGGTGACCCGGACCGGGAAGGGCAGTTGCTGGTTGATGAGGTGATCGACTTTCTCGGCTACCCGAAGACCAAGCCGGTGCAGCGCTGCCTCATCAGCGATCTCAACCCGCCCGCGGTGCGCCGCGCTCTCGAGAAGCTGAGGGACAACAAGGAGTTCGTGCCGCTGGCGGTCTCCGCGCTGGCCCGCAGTCGGGCCGACTGGCTCTACGGCATCAACATGACCCGCGCCTACACTCTGCTCGGGCGCAAGGCCGGTTGCAGTGAGCTGCTCTCGGTTGGCCGGGTGCAGACCCCGCTGCTGGGGCTGGTGGTGCGGCGGGATCTCGAGATCGAGGCCTTCGTGCCCAAACCCTTCTACGAGGTGCTGGCCCATCTGCTGACCGACGGCAACGAGCGCTTCACCGCCAAGTGGCTGCCGTCGGAAGCCTGCCTGCCGTGGCAAGATGAGGAGGGGCGGGTGCTCAACCGGGCGCTGGCCGACAAGGTGGTGAGTCGGATCAACGGTCAGCCCGCACAGGTCGAATCGGTGGAGGAGCAGGCCCGCAAGCAGGCGGCGCCGCTGCCCTACAACCTCTCCAGCCTGCAGATCGATGCCGCCAAGCGCTTCGGCATGGATGCCAAGCGGGTGCTCGACATCTGCCAGAGCCTCTACGAGCGTCACAAGCTCATCACCTATCCGCGCTCCGACAGCCGCTATCTGCCGACCGACCATTTCAAGCGGGCTGAGCAGGTGCGCAGTGCCATCGCCGCCACAGCGCCCGCGCTGGCCAAGGCAGTTGCCGAGACAGACGGCAAGATCCGCAGCAAGGCGTGGAACGACAGCAAGGTGGATGCCCACCACGCCATCATTCCCACCGAGAAGCAGGGCAACCCCGCTACGCTGGGGGCCGACGAGGCGAAGCTTTACGGCCTGATTGCCCGCCAGTACCTGCTGCAGTTCTATCCCCCGTTCGAATACAACGACAGTAAGGTGCTGCTGCGCATCGCCGGTGGCCTGTTTCAGGCCAAGGCGCGGCGAATCCTCAAGGCGGGCTGGAAGGCGCTGCTCGGAGTGGAGGAGGATGACGACGAAGAGAAGGCCGGTACCCTGCCGGCTCTGAAGGAGGGCGAACAACTGCTCTGCGAGCGGGGCGAGCTGCAGGAGAAGATGACCCAGCCGCCCAAGTCATTCACCGATGCCACCCTGCTGGCGGCCATGACCGGCATCGCCCGCTATGTGCAGGATCCCGAGATCCGCAAGACCCTGCGCGACACCGATGGCCTCGGCACCGAAGCGACCCGTGCCGGTATCATCGACCTGCTGTTCAAGCGCCGCTTTCTGGTGCGTCAGGGCAAGAGCATCAAGGCGACCCCGACCGGACGGGCGCTGGTTCAGGCGTTGCCCGCGACAGCTACCACGCCGGATATGACGGCGCTGTGGGAGCAGAGCCTCGCCCAGATCGCCGAGCGCCACGGCAGCTACCAGCAGTTTATGGGGCCGCTCACCGAGCAGCTCAACGGCCTGATCGAGGGGGCGCGGCAGGACTCCGGTGCCAGCTTCAGCGCCCTGCCCAAGGAGGCGCCGGGTGCCGGCAAGCGGCGTTTTACCAGGCGCAAGAGTCCGGCGGCCAGCACGACTGGCGGGCCCCGACCGCGCAAGACGGCCAGCAAGCGCCAGACCAGGGCGGCATAACGAAAAAAGGCGCCCATCCAGGGCGCCAAAGGCATTGTTGTCAGGCTGCCTGAGTGGACAAGCTGGCACGGATCCTGTGCTGGTAGTGCAGCACCACACCGAGAAACACCAGATCCTTGAACAGGAAGAACTCGGTGACTGGCACGCCGTCAACCATCTTCCAGACACCTGTCAGGGTCAGCAGGAAGCTCAGCGTCGCCAGGAAGGTGACGATAGCCCCCATGCTGCACCAGTAACCGATGCGAGGTTGCCACAGGCCCACGACCAGCCCGATGGCGATCACTATCTCGACCACCCCGATCAGGTTCGATACGCTCTGTTCCGACAGGGGGCCATAGAGCCAGCTCATCAAGGGGTGGCTGGCTACCAGTGGTTTGATGGTGGCGGCCTCTGTCGGGGTAAACTTGAAGACGCCGATCCAGAGCAGGGTCAATACCACGCCCGCCAGGGCGACCAGAAAGCCTTTGTCATGTTGCTGCATGGGGGGCTCCTTGTTTAAGGGGTCAGAGTGACGGGCGGGAAGTCGATCTCGGTCGCCGCCAGGTGGTTGCCATAGTTGGTCAGGGTATTGACCACCACCTGGCCGAGCACCTCCAGCAGCAGCTCGTCATCTACGCCTGCGGCACGGGCGCTAGCAAGTTGCTCGTCACTGATCACCCCGCGCTGCTTGACCAGCGCCGTTGCCAGTTGCAGCAGGGCGTGATCAAGGGGAGCCGAGGCCTGGCCGAGTCGGGTTGCCCGGATCTCCTGGGCCGAGAATCCGGCCTTTCCCGCCAGTAGTGTGTGGGCAGACAAACAGTATTGGCAGGCGTTGGCTTGACCGATGGCCAGTGCCAGCAATTCCCGTTGTGGGGCAGTGAGGCGCCCCTTGCCAAGCGCCTCGGCAAAGCCCAGGAAGCCATTGAGCAGGGCTGGCGAGTGGGCCAGGGTGGCGTAGAGGTTGGGCACCATACCCAGATTGCGTTGCAGGGTGGCCAGGGTCTGGGCGGCTGCGGGTTGCGGCTGGGATACGGGTTGGATACGGCTCATGTTCTTCTCCTGTGGTAGTGAAGGTACGGGAGACAGTGTGCCGTCATTCGTGATACGGTTTATCACTCATCGTCTGCAAATAAATACTATTCGTCTCAAATATGGATCCGCTCTCTGCCCTGTTGGTTCATGCCTCCCCCGAAGCCAAGATCTTCTTCGCCGGCAACCTGTGCCAGAACTCCTCCAGTGATGATTACCCGAGCGGCGGACATCTTCATCTGCTGCGTAGCGGCGCCGTCATGCTGCGTGAAGAGGGGGGCGCCAGCTTGCTGCTCGAGGAGCCGACTCTGATCCTGTTCCCTCGGGGACGTCCTCACAAGCTTGAACCCAGAACGTTGGGGGGTTGTGATTTGGTGTGTGCCAATGTCGCATTCGGCAAGGGGGGCGCATCGCCGTTGCAGCTGGCATTACCGGGCTCGCTGGTGCTGCCGCTACGTGAGTTGCCTGCCCTGACGCCGGTGCTGAGTCAGCTGTTTGACGAGGCGTTTCACCCCCGCTACGGGCAGGATCCGCTGATCTCCCGCTTGCTGGAGGTACTGTTGATCCTGCTGCTGCGTCATCTGGTCGAGCAAGGAGTGTGTCAGCAGGGGATGCTGGCAGGTATTTCCGATCCCCGGTTGGCCAAGGCGATCTCGGTGATGCATCAGCGTGGGGATGAACCCTGGACGGTGGCCACGCTGGCGCGGGAGGCCTGCATGTCGCGGGCCCGCTTTGCCGCGAGGTTTCAGGAGCGGGTTGGTCAAGCGCCGCTTGGTTATCTGACCCACTGGCGTATGGCGCTAGCCTGCCAGCAACTGCTGGCGGGGGAGCCCGTGGTACAGGTGGCGCTGGGGGCGGGGTACAGCAGCAGTGTCGCCTTTGGTCGGGCATTCGAGCGGGAGCTGGGGGTGAGCCCGGGGCGCTGGCTCAAGGCGCAGCAACAAGCCGAATAAAAAAACGGGGCAGCCAGTGGCTGCCCCGTGTTCATGGCTGGTCAGCCAGTATAGACGTTCTCTTCCGGATAACGGATGCGGGTCTCGACCGGGCGGGCCAGCATAAAGGCCAGGGTCAGGGGGCCGAGACGGCCGCAGATCATCACAAGCACCAGGATCAGCTTGCCCGGCTCGCTCAGGGAGGCGGTGATGCCGGTGGAGAGGCCGACGGTGGCAAATGCCGAGATGGTCTCGAACATGATTTTGTCGAACGGCAGATCCTCGGTCACCATCAGCAGGAACATCGCCAGCATCAGCACCATGGTGCTGACGATGATGATGGCCAGCGAGCGGGTCACGATCTGGGGCGACAGGGTGCGGCCAAAAGCGGTGACATGGGGCCGTTTGGTCAGAAACGCCTTGGTCGCCAGTAGCACCACGGCGAAGGTGGTGACTTTGATACCACCACCGGTCGAGGTGGCACCGGCACCGATAAACATCAACATCATCAGGAACAGCAGCGCCGCCGGGGTCATCAGCCCGATATCTATGGTATTGAAACCGGCGGTACGGGCACTGGCAGACTGGAAGAAGGCAGCCAGCAGCTGGCCACCGACACCGGCCTTGCCGAGGGTGCCCGGGTTGTTGTGTTCCAGCAGCCAGAACATCAGGGTACCGGCCAGCAGCAGTGCCGGGGTCATCAGCAGCATCAGCTTGCTGTGCAGCTTGAGCTTGCGCCAGCGGCGGTTGCGCACCAGATCGACGATGACGGTAAAGCCGATCCCCCCCAGGATCAGCAGACCGGCGATGGTCAGGCTGATGATGGGGTCGTCCCTATAGTCGATGAGGTTGTTGGCAAAGAGCGAAAACCCGGCGTTGTTGAAGGCCGATACTGCGTGGAAGAAGCTGACATAGAGGCCGTGCACCCACCCCATCTCGGGCACCCAGCGGATCGCCATGATGCCGGTGCCGATCAGCTGGGCGATAAAGGCGAACAGCACGATCCGTTTGACCAGCTGGATGATGTTGACCGAGCCCTCCTGTCCCAGCGCCTCCTTGGCCAGTACCTGCTGGCGTAGGCCGACCCGTTTGCTGAAGATGGCGATCAGCAGCAGGGTCATGGTCATCTGGCCCAGACCGCCGATCTCCATCAGCATCAGCAGGAAAATCTGCCCCTGCAGGGTAAAGGCGGTGCCGGTATCCACCACGCCAAGACCTGTCACGCTGATGGCCGAGGTGGCGGTAAACAGGGCGTTGACGAAGGTGACCTCGCCATTGTGGCTGGAGGGTTGCACCAGAAAGATGGTGCCAATCAGCAGAATGATCAGAAAGCTGCCGAGGATCAGCCGGGCTTCGCTCCAGCGAGAGTCCTGCTCCCGATGGAGGGCGAAGGCGTAGCTGCTGCGCCAGTTGATCATAGGGTTTCGAGCCAGTGGTCGATGGCGTGCTTGTTGCCCGCCAGGATCAGGATGTCGCCCAGTTGCAGCTCCATCTTGCCGGTCAGCACGTTGTGCAGCACGTCACCACGCTTGATGGCGAGCAGCTGGAAATCGCTCTGTTGCAGCAGGTGGAAGTCGCCCAGTTCCCGGCCGTTCTGTTGCAGGCCAATCACGAACTCGGTCAGCACCATGTCGTGGCCCAGCTCCAGATAGTCGAACAGCCGGTTGTCCAGCATGCTCTGGGCGACCCGGCGGCCCATGTCCCACTCCGGGTTGATCACCTTGTCGGCGCCCACTTTCTGCAGGATCTTGGCGTGGAACTTGTCGCGCGCCTTGACCCACACCTTCTTCACGCCCGCCTCTTTCAAGACGAGGGTGGTGAGGATGCTGGTCTCCAGGTTGTCACCGATGGCAACGAAGACGATATCGAAATTGGCCAGTCCCAGCTCGGCCACGGTGGCCTCATCGGTGGCGTCGGCCACGATAACGTGATTGCAGAGGGCGGCGATTTGCCGGGTCTTGCTCTCGTCGATATCGATGGCCAGTACTTCGGCATCTTGCCGTTGCAGCTCTTCGCACAGCGCGCTGCCAAACAGGCCCAGGCCGATGACGGCAAACTGGTTGTTCATGAGTTATTCCTCAGCAGTTGAAGTCGCCTACTCTAAACCACTGCTATTCCCCCGAAAAGGGCTCGGGTTTTTCGTCATGGGGCAACTTGAGGTAGACTGCGCCCTTGCACCAAGCCGGGATAGACCGATGAAACTGAATGCCAACGCCTCCTTGTTGAAGCTCAACACCCTTGCCCTCGATGCGTATTGCCTCTGGCTGGCCGAGGTGGAGCAGGTTGCCGATCTGGCGACCCTGCGTGCTGATCCACAACTCAACCAGTTGCCTCGCCTCAATCTGGGCGGCGGCAGCAATATGCTCTTCACCACCGATTTTCTCGGTCTGGTGGTGCTCAACCGGCTCAAGGGGATTACCGCTGAAGATGGTGGCGATCACTGGTTGCTCCATGTGGCGGCCGGTGAAGATTGGCATCAGCTGGTGCGCCATACCTTGCAACAGGGCTGGTTCGGGCTAGAGAATCTGGCGCTCATTCCCGGTACGGTCGGTGCCGCGCCGGTGCAGAACATCGGTGCCTATGGCGTTGAGCTGGCCGACTTCTGCGCCTATGTCGAGGCGTTCAACTGGCAGAGTGGCGAGATTGAACGGATCGCGGCGGCAGATTGCCGCTTCGGTTATCGCGACAGCATCTTCAAACACGAGTATCAGGATTCCCACCTGATCACCGCCGTCGGGCTCAAACTGCCCAAGGCGTGGCAACCGGTGCAGGGCTATGGCCCACTGGCTGCGCTCGGTGACGCGCCTTCGGCGCAGGCCATCTTCGATACCGTCTGTGCCACCCGCATGGCCAAACTGCCGGATCCTGCGGTGCTCGGCAATGCGGGCAGCTTCTTCAAGAATCCGGTGGTGCCTGCCGCGCTGGCGGAGTCGCTCAAGTCGCGCTATCCGCAGATGCCCTGCTATCCGGCCGGAGAAGGGCAGTCCAAGCTGGCGGCGGGCTGGCTCATCGATCAGTGCGGTTTGAAAGGTTTCGCCATTGGCCGTGCCGCTGTTCATCAGGAGCAGGCGCTGGTGCTGGTCAATCTGGGGGGCGCCAGTGCCATGGAGCTGATCGCGCTGGCGGCCCATGTCCGCGACTGCGTGGAGCAGACGTTTGGCGTGGTGCTGGAGCACGAGGTGCGCTTTATGGGCGCGCACGGTGAAACCTGGCTCGACGAGGTGCTCTCATGACGTTGACTCCCATCAGACAGACCCTGATCACCCTGCTTAGCGACGGCCAGTTTCACTCCGGCGAACAGCTGGGTGAGCAGCTCGGCATCAGCCGGGCGGCGGTAAGCAAACACATGGCGGCGCTCAAGGAGCTGGGGCTGGATCTCTTTAGCCTGACCGGCAAGGGCTACCGGCTGGCGGTGCCGATGGCGCTATATGATCAGGCTACCTTGCAGGAACTGGCACCGATGGCGCCGGTGCACTGTTTTCCGGTCATCGGCTCGACCAACCAGCACCTGCTGGATCGGGTCAATGAGCTGCGCTCCGGCGAGAGCTGTCTGGCCGAGTGTCAGACAGCCGGGCGCGGTCGTCGTGGCAAACCCTGGATTTCGCCGTTCGGTTGCCAACTGATCCTCAGCATGTACTGGCGACTCGAACAAGGCATGGCGGCGGCCATGGGGCTCAGTCTGGCGGTCGGCGTGGCAGTGGTTGAAGCGCTGGAGAGCCTTGGCTATCAAGGCGTCGAGCTCAAGTGGCCCAACGATCTCTACTATCAGGGCCGCAAGCTGGCGGGCATTCTGGTGGAGATGAGCGGCAGTGCCGGTGCCAGCTGTCATCTGGTGATCGGTATCGGCCTCAATCTGGCGATGCCGGCCCGTGAAGGGGAGAAGATCGATCAGGCCTGGGCCGAGCTGCGCCACATCAATCTCGAGCTGGTCGACCGCAATGAGCTTGCCGCCCGGATGATCGTCTATCTGCAGCAGGCGCTGCAGACCTTCGAGCAACACGGTCTGGCGAGCTTTGTCGAGCAGTGGAATCGGCTCGACCATTTCGCTGGTCGCCCCGTCCGTCTGTTGATGGGGGATCAGGAGATCCGCGGTATCGCCCGTGGTATCGACGATCGCGGAGCCCTGCGGCTGGAGACGGGCGAAGGGGTCAAATTCTATCTGGGGGGGGAGCTCTCCCTGCGCCGGGGCGACTGAGGGTCAGCAAGGCCGCTCATGATGCCAAACAGAAGAGGGGGCCTGCGGGCCCCCTCTTCGTTATCCGGCAACCGCCGTCATCATTTGCGCAGCTTGATCTGCTCGATGGCGTGCTCATGGCCCTTGGTCATGATGAGGTTGGCTCGCTCACGAGTTGGCAGGATATTCTCTTGCAAATTCAGATAGTTGATATCTTGCCAGATATTGCTGGCGATCCGAGTTGCCTCACTCTCCGTCAGCTTGGCGTAGTTATGGAAATAGGAGTCGGGATCCGAGAAGGCGCCGCTTCTGAACTTGAGGAAGCGTTCGATATACCAGGTACGCAGCAGGTCGGCATCGGCGTCCACATAGATGGAGAAGTCGACGAAGTCCGATACGAAGACCCGATGGGGCTCCTGAGGGTAATCCATGCCGCTTTGCAGCACATTGAGCCCTTCCAGGATCAGGATGTCCGGTTGCTCTACCACCTTCTTCTCGTCAGGGATGATGTCGTAGATAAGGTGGGAGTAGACCGGTGCTTCCACCTTCTCGTGACCGGCGCGGATATTAGCGACAAACTCCACCAGATGGCGGATGTCGTAGGATTCCGGGAACCCCTTGCGGCGCATCAGGCCGCGCTCTTCCAGTACCTTGTTGGGATAGAGGAAGCCGTCGGTGGTGACCAGCTCCACCCGAGGGTGTTCCGGCCAGCGCTCCAGCAGCGCCTGCAGAATACGGGCCGTGGTGCTTTTGCCCCCCGCCACGCTGCCGGCAATGCTGATGATATAGGTGCCCTTGCCGCGGGACTGACCGAGGAACTGCTCCAGTACCCGGCTACGACGCTGCTTGGCTTTGACATAGAGATTGAGCAGGCGGGAGAGGGGCAGGTAGATCTCTTCCACTTCCCGCAATGACACCTTCTCGTTGATCCCGCGCAGGGTCTGCAGATCGTGTTCGGTCAGGGTCAGGGGGACCGAATCGCGCAATAACGCCCATTGATCGCGGGTGAATTGCAGATAGGGGTTATGCTCTGTCGTCATGGTGTCATCACTGTTTCTTGGGCACGGCGACCATACACCAAGGGTGGGGGGGCGACAAGGGACGCAGCAGGATTGGCTGATTTCCAGCCGCTTTTTTGCAAACTTCCCAGCAATAAAGCGTATTTTGCCAGGTTCAATGGTTGCATCCCCCAAATCCTTACAATAAAATGCGCGACGCTTGGATGTCTGTCGTCTATTTGCCGTGCAAAAGCGATAAAAACAGTGGGTGCAAGCAGAATTACCGCTGTGACAATCTGGCGTCTGGAGGGGTTCCCGAGCGGCCAAAGGGATCAGACTGTAAATCTGACGGCTCTGCCTTCGAAGGTTCGAATCCTTCTCCCTCCACCATATTTCTCTGCGGTTTGAGTTCTTTGGGTTAGAGAAATGCGGGCATCGTATAATGGCTATTACCTCAGCCTTCCAAGCTGATGATGCGGGTTCGATTCCCGCTGCCCGCTCCAAGATGCTGATATGGCTCAGGCGTTAGCAGAGCCGCACCCTAGGGTGAGTTCGGCAAGCGAACCAGCCATCAGTACCTCTCTCTTTCCCACCAGATTCAAATCCATCATATAAACTGTTCTGTGGTTAGCTTGCCACCGCGTACTCAGCGTTAGTTTAGAGGGACGATCATGTCTAAAGAAAAATTTGAGCGTAATAAACCGCACGTTAACGTGGGTACCATCGGCCACGTTGACCACGGTAAAACCACCCTGACTGCAGCTATCACCAACGTGCTGGCCAAGCACTTCGGTGGTAAAGCTTTCGCCTTCGACCAGATCGACAAGGCACCGGAAGAGCGTGAGCGTGGTATCACCATCAACACCTCCCACGTAGAATACGACACCGCTACCCGCCACTACGCCCACGTAGATTGCCCGGGTCACGCCGACTACGTTAAAAACATGATCACCGGTGCTGCCCAGATGGACGGCGCGATCCTGGTAGTAGCAGCGACTGACGGCCCGATGCCGCAGACTCGTGAGCACATCCTGCTGGGTCGTCAGGTAGGCGTTCCGTACATCATCGTGTTCATGAACAAGTGCGACATGGTAGATGACGAAGAGCTGCTGGAACTGGTCGAGATGGAAGTTCGCGAACTGCTGTCCGAGTACGACTTCCCGGGTGATGACCTGCCGGTAGTCCGTGGTTCTGCACTGAAAGCGCTGGAAGGCGAAGCTCAGTGGGAAGAGAAGATCCTGGAACTGGCTGGCCACCTGGACAGCTACATTCCGGAGCCGGAGCGTGCGATTGACCAGCCGTTCCTGATGCCAATCGAAGACGTATTCTCTATCGCAGGCCGTGGTACTGTAGTAACCGGTCGTGTAGAGCGCGGTATCGTTAAAGTTGGTGAAGAAGTGGAAATCGTGGGTATCAAAGATACCACCAAGACCACCTGTACCGGCGTTGAAATGTTCCGCAAACTGCTGGACGAAGGTCGTGCAGGTGAGAACATCGGCGCCCTGCTGCGTGGCGTGAAGCGTGAAGACGTAGAGCGTGGTCAGGTACTGGCCAAGCCGGGCACCATCAAGCCGCACACCAAGTTTGAATCTGAAGTGTACGTACTGTCCAAAGAAGAAGGTGGTCGTCATACCCCGTTCTTCAAAGGCTACCGTCCGCAGTTCTACTTCCGTACTACTGACGTGACCGGTACCATCGAACTGCCGGAAGGCGTAGAGATGGTAATGCCGGGTGACAACATCAAGATGGTTGTTACCCTGATTGCGCCGATCGCGATGGACGACGGCCTGCGTTTCGCTATCCGTGAAGGTGGCCGTACCGTAGGTGCTGGTGTTGTAGCTAAAGTTATCGCTTAATCTTTGGCTTACATAAATAAAGCAAAGCCCCTATAATAGGGGCTTTCTTATGCAGGGGCGTAGTTCGAATTGGTAGAACAGCGGTCTCCAAAACCGATGGTTGCGGGTTCGAGTCCTGCCGCCCCTGCCATATACCTCGTCTCGTACGGGGCTTTTGTGTCTTTGGTTACGTCAGATACAGGTGGGTTGTATGAGTGTTAGTTCTGAGAGCCAGGGCGGAAGCAAGGATACCCTGCTTTGGGGCCTGGTTTTCATTATCCTGGCGGCCGCTGTAGTGGGTAATTACCTGCTCAACGATGTTGTCGCTGCCGTCCGCGCCCTGGGTGTGGTCGTTGTCATTGCTGCTGCTGGTGCAGTAGCCCTGCAAACCACCAAGGGAAAGGCAACACTGGCATTCGCCC
Organism: Aeromonas sp. FDAARGOS 1405; assembly: GCF_019048265.1. Classification (NCBI taxonomy): domain Bacteria; kingdom Pseudomonadati; phylum Pseudomonadota; class Gammaproteobacteria; order Aeromonadales; family Aeromonadaceae; genus Aeromonas; species Aeromonas sp. FDAARGOS 1405. Next base: position 1,639,068 of record NZ_CP077311.1, read on the forward strand.
GTGAGTCTCGCCTGGAAGTCCGCAAGGTCGTATGGCCGACCCGTCAGGAAGCCATTCAGACAACCCTGATTGTGCTGGCGGTGACCGCCGTGATGGGGCTGCTGCTGTTCGTTCTGGACGGTGCCTTGGTCTGGTTGGTCAACCTGATTACCGGTGTGTAAGGATAAGCCATGACTGAACAACGTGAACAACGTATGAGATGGTATGTCGTGCAGGCTTTTTCCGGCTATGAAGGCCGTGTAGCCAAGTCCCTGCGCGAGCATATCAAGATGCATGGCATGGAAGACATGTTCGGTGAAGTACTGGTCCCGACCGAAGAAGTGGTCGAGATGCGTGCTGGCCAGAAGCGCAAGAGTGAGCGCAAGTTTTTCCCGGGTTATGTCCTGGTCCAGATGATCATGGATGAAACCACATGGCACCTGGTGCGTAACGTACCGCGTGTCATGGGCTTCATCGGCGGTACTTCCGACCGTCCGGCACCGATCTCCGACAAAGAGGCCGATGCCATCCTGAACCGTCTGCAGGATGCCCACGACAAGCCGCGTCCGAAAACCCTGTTTGAACCGGGTGAAATGGTGCGGGTTGCTGATGGTCCGTTTGCCGACTTCAACGGTACCGTTGAAGAGGTCGATTATGAGAAGAGCCGCGTGAAGGTCTCTGTACTGATCTTCGGTCGTTCTACTCCTGTTGAACTGGATTTTGGTCAGGTCGAGAAGGGCTGATTGAATTCTGTACGTTTAACGGTTGTCAGGGGCAGCGAATATCTCTATAATTCGCTGCCCCTTTATTAGTTGGGGAGCCGTTTGCAGGAGCAAGTCTCCGAGGCGCTAGAACCCATTTTTGAGGTATTTTCCTAATGGCTAAGAAAGTCACAGCTTATATCAAGCTGCAGGTTGCTGCTGGTGCAGCCAACCCGTCTCCTCCCGTTGGTCCTGCACTGGGTCAACACGGTGTTAACATCATGGAATTCTGTAAGGCGTTCAACGCTCGTACAGAGAAGCTGGAAAAAGGTTCACCGACTCCGGTCGTGATCACCGTTTACAGCGACCGTTCCTTCACCTTCGAAACCAAGACTCCGCCTGCTTCCTTCCTGCTGAAGAAAGCTGCTGGCATCAAGTCTGGTTCTTCCAAGCCGAACAAAGACAAGGTTGGTAAGGTGACCGTTGCCCAGCTGCAAGAAATCGCCAAGACCAAAGAGCCGGATATGACTGGTGCCGATCTGGATGCAAAAGTACGTTGCATCGCAGGCTCCGCTCGTTCCATGGGTCTGGTAGTGGAGGATTAAGACAATGGCTAAACTTTCCAAGCGTATGCGCGTTATTCGCGAAAAAGTTGACGGTACCAAAGAGTACTCCATCAACGAAGCCATTGCCCTGCTGAAAGAACTGGCTACTGCCAAGTTCGTTGAAAGCGTTGACGTTGCTGTCAACCTGGGTATCGACGCTCGTAAATCTGACCAGAACGTACGTGGTGCTACTGTACTGCCGCACGGTACCGGTCGTGATGTACGCGTTGCCGTATTTACCCAAGGTGCCAACGCCGAAGCAGCTAAAGCTGCCGGTGCTGACCTGGTAGGTATGGATGACCTGGCCGATCTGGTTAAGAAAGGCGAGATGAACTTCGACGTAGTTATCGCATCCCCGGATGCCATGCGCGTTGTTGGTCAACTGGGTCAAATCCTGGGCCCGCGCGGCCTGATGCCGAACCCGAAAGTTGGTACTGTAACTCCTAACGTTGCCGAAGCTGTCAAGAACGCCAAGGCTGGTCAGGTTCGTTACCGTAACGACAAGAATGGTATCATCCATACCACTCTGGGTAAGGTTTCTTTCAACGAAGTTCAGCTGAAAGAAAACTTGGAAGCTCTGCTGGTTGCCCTGAAAAAAGGCAAGCCCTCTTCCGCCAAAGGTCAATTCATCAAGAAAGTCAGCATCTCCACCACCATGGGTGCCGGTGTTGCCGTAGACCAAGCTTCTCTGGAAGCTCAGGCCTAATTGATGGGTTTTACAAGGCGCAAAATTTAATCTATAATTTTGCGCCTTGATTGGTTGGGGGTTTCGACCTCCGTCCAAGACCGCAGGAGGCTGCAAAGCCTTAATGTTTCCTGCGTAGACGGTGCCGGAAACCCAGCGAGAAAGATTCTTTCTCTTCTGGAATCCTGCTACCGCATCGTTCCCCTCTGTTGTAAAGGTAGGGGGGATGTGTCAGTACTGGGTCATTTGACCCGGATTCAATCCAGGAGTTAAGCCAATGGCATTGGGACTCGAAGACAAAAAGGCAATTGTTGCTGAAGTCAACGAAGCTGCCAAAGGCGCTCTTTCTGCAGTTGTTGCCGATTCTCGCGGTGTCACTGTAGACAAGATGACCGTCCTGCGTAAAACCGCTCGTGAAGCCGGTGTGTACATGCGCGTTGTGCGTAACACCCTGCTGCGTCGCGCGGTAGAAGGTACCGAATACGAGTGCCTGAACGACGCATTTACCGGTCCTACCTTGATTGCTTTCTCTAACGAACACCCGGGCGCTGCTGCTCGTCTGTTCAAAGAGTTTGCCAAAGCGAACCAAAAGTTCGAAATCAAGGCTGGCGCTTTTAACGGTGAGTTTATCGCCGCAGCACAAATTGATCGTCTGGCCACGCTGCCGACTTACGAAGAAGCAATTGCGAAGTTGATGGCGACTATGAAAGAAGCCTCTGCTGGCAAGCTGGTTCGTACTATCGCTGCTGTTCGCGACCAGAAACAAGCTGCTGCTTGATTCTCGCCTATTTAGGCTGTTTGAGTTTATTCAACATCAGGAATTTTTGTCATGTCTATCACTAAAGACCAAATCATCGAAGCCGTTGCTTCCATGTCCGTAATGGAAGTTGTTGAGCTGATCGAAGCTATGGAAGAGAAGTTCGGTGTTTCTGCCGCTGTTGCTGTTGCTGCCGGTCCGGCCGCTGAAGCAGTAGAAGAGAAGACCGAGTTCGACGTAGTTCTGACTGCTGCCGGTGCCAACAAAGTTGCCGTCATCAAAGCCGTTCGTGGCGCTACCGGTCTGGGCCTGAAAGAAGCCAAAGATCTGGTAGAAGCTGCTCCGGCTAACCTGAAAGAAGCCGTCTCCAAAGACGAAGCTGAAGCTCTGAAGAAAGAGCTGGAAGCTGCCGGTGCTTCTGTTGAGATCAAATAATCTGCATTTATGTAGATTAGCCTGATAAAACAGGCTAGGGCTGGTGAATTTTTGTTCACCAGCCTTTTTGCGCTGTAGACTGAGAGCATTTCACACCGTTTACGACTCTCGGTGCACCAGCAATCCGGACTGTCTTCTTTCGTCCGGGCCAACACAAAACGGTGTTGAGACAGAGCTGTCCCGCGGGACAGAGTGGGTCACTTATCAGCGAGCTGAGGAACCCTATGGTTTACTCTTATACCGAAAAAAAACGCATTCGTAAGGACTTCGGTAAGCGAGACCAGGTACTGGACACGCCTTATCTGTTGTCCATTCAGCTGGACTCCTTCAAGCAGTTCATCGAGGCTGACCCGGAAGGTGAATATGGCCTAGAGGCCGCTTTCCGTAGCGTTTTCCCGATCACCAGTTACTCCGGTAGTGCTGAGCTTCAGTATGTCAGCTATCGCCTGGGTGAGCCGGTATTTGACGTAAAAGAATGCCAGATCCGTGGAGTGACCTACTCCGCGCCGCTGCGTGTCAAGCTTCGTATGGTTCTGTACGACCGTGAAGCAGCTGCCGGCACCGTCAAAGACATCAAGGAACAAGAAGTATACATGGGCGAAATTCCGCTCATGACCGAGAACGGTACCTTTGTTATCAATGGTACCGAGCGGGTTATCGTTTCCCAGCTGCACCGCAGCCCGGGCGTCTTCTTCGACCACGATAAAGGCAAAACACATTCATCCGGTAAGGTGTTGTATAACGCCCGCGTTATCCCCTACCGTGGCTCCTGGCTGGACTTCGAGTTCGATGCGAAAGACAACCTGTTTGTCCGTATCGACCGTCGTCGCAAACTGCCGGCATCCATCATTCTGCGCGCCCTGGACTTCACTTCCGAAGAGATCCTGGCCACCTTCTTCGAAACCATCGGTTTCGAGGTCAAAGATGGCAAGTTGATGATGGATCTGGTGCCGGAGCGCCTGCGTGGCGAAACTGCGACCTTCGACATCGTGGCCAATGGTGCCGTGGTTGTTGAAACCGGTCGTCGTGTGACTGCCCGTCACATCCGTCAGCTGGAAAAAGATGCCGTTACCCAGATTGAGGTACCGGTTGAGTACGTTGTTGGCAAAGTTGCTGCCAAGGACTACGCACATCCGCAAACTGGCGAACTGGTAGTGGCAGCCAACCAGGCTCTGAGTCTGGAAGCGATTGCCAACCTGTCCCAGGCCGGCTTCAAGCATTTCGAGGTTCTGTTCACCAACGAACTGGACCACGGTGCCTACATGTCCGAGACCCTGCGCGTCGATTCCAGCACCAACCGTCTGGAAGCGCTGGTAGAAATCTACCGCATGATGCGTCCGGGCGAGCCGCCGACACGTGAAGCAGCAGAGCAGCTGTTCGAAAACCTGTTCTTCTCTGCCGAACGTTACGACCTGTCTACCGTAGGTCGGATGAAGTTCAACCGCCGTCTGGGTCGTGAAGACGAGACTGGCGCTGGCGTACTGACCAAAGACGACATCGTCGATGTGATGAAGCGCCTGATCGACATCCGTAACGGTAACGACGAAGTGGACGATATCGACCACCTGGGTAACCGTCGTATCCGTTCTGTCGGTGAAATGGCTGAAAACCAGTTCCGCGTCGGTCTGGTGCGTGTCGAGCGTGCGGTCAAGGAGCGTCTCTCCCTGGGCGACCTGGACACCCTGATGCCGCAGGATCTGATCAACGCCAAGCCGATCTCCGCCGCAGTCAAAGAGTTCTTTGGTTCCAGCCAGCTGTCCCAGTTTATGGACCAGAACAACCCGCTCTCCGAAGTGACCCACAAGCGCCGTATCTCTGCGCTGGGCCCGGGCGGTTTGACTCGTGAGCGTGCCGGCTTTGAAGTCCGAGACGTACACCCGACCCACTACGGTCGTCTGTGCCCGATCGAGACTCCTGAAGGTCCGAACATCGGTCTGATCAACTCCCTGTCCGTGTACTCTCGTACCAACGAGTACGGTTTCCTCGAGACCCCGTACCGCAAGGTCATTGACGGTGTGATCACCGACGAAGTGGACTACCTGTCTGCTATTGAAGAAGGCAAGTACGTGATCGCACAGGCTAACGCCGCGACCACCGAAGATGGCCGTCTGAAAGATGAATTGATCCCGTGCCGTCACAAAGGTGAATCCACCTTTATGAACGCCGACCAGATCCAGTATATGGACGTGAGCCCGCAGCAGATCGTATCTGTGGCAGCGGCCCTGATCCCGTTCTTGGAACACGATGACGCGAACCGCGCATTGATGGGTTCAAACATGCAACGTCAGGCTGTACCGACCCTGCGCGCTGACAAGCCGCTGGTAGGTACCGGTATGGAACGCGCTGTGGCCGTTGACTCCGGTGTAACCGTAGTGGCCAAGCGTGGCGGCATGATCGACTACGTCGATGCCTCCCGTATCGTTATCAAGGTAAATGAAGATGAGCTGATGCCAGGCGAAGCCGGTATCGACATCTACAACCTGACCAAATACACCCGTTCCAACCAGAACACCTGTATCAACCAGCGTCCTTGTGTGATGTTGGGTGAGCCGGTCATGGCTGGCGACGTACTGGCTGACGGCCCGTCCACCGATCTGGGTGAACTGGCTCTGGGTCAGAACATGCGCGTCGCGTTCATGCCGTGGAACGGTTACAACTTCGAAGACTCGATCCTGGTGAACGAGCGTGTTGTTCAGGAAGATCGCCTGACCACCATCCATATCCAGGAACTGGCCTGTATCTCCCGTGACACCAAGCTGGGTCCGGAAGAGATCACTGCTGACATCCCGAACGTGGGTGAAGCCGCTCTGTCCAAGCTGGACGAGTCCGGTATCGTCTACGTGGGTGCCGAAGTGAAGGGCGGCGACATTCTGGTCGGTAAGGTAACGCCGAAAGGTGAAACCCAGCTGACTCCGGAAGAGAAGCTGCTGCGCGCCATCTTCGGTGAGAAGGCGTCCGACGTGAAGGACTCTTCCCTGCGTGTACCGAACGGTGTGTACGGTACCGTGGTTGACGTGCAAGTCTTTACCCGCGATGGCGTGGAAAAAGACAAGCGCGCCAAAGAAATCGAAGAGATGCAGCTGAAGGAAGCGAAGAAGGACTTGACCGAAGAGTTCAAGATCCTGGAAGACGGCATTTTCGGCCGCTCCCGCAACCTGCTGCTGGCCGCCGGTTACAGCGAAGATCGTCTGAACAAGCTCGATCGTTCCAAGTGGTTTGAACTGGCCATCGAAGACGAAGGCAAGCAGACCGAACTGGAACAGATCGCTGAACAGCACGTTGAGCTGAAAGCCGAGTTCGACAAGAAATTCGAGAACAAGCGTCGCAAGATTATCCAGGGTGATGATCTGGCGCCGGGCGTACTGAAAATCGTCAAGGTTTATCTGGCAGTCAAGCGTCGCATCCAGCCGGGTGACAAGATGGCGGGCCGTCACGGTAACAAGGGTGTTATCTCCAAGATCTGTCCGGTCGAGGATATGCCTCATGACGAGTTCGGCCGTCCGGTCGACATCGTACTGAACCCGTTGGGCGTACCATCACGTATGAACATCGGTCAGATCCTCGAAGTGCACCTGGGCCTTGCGGCCAAGGGTATCGGCGAGAAGATCGATCGCATGGTCAAAGAGCAGCGCGAGCTGCACGAGATGCGCAACTTCCTGCAACAGGTCTATGACCTGGGCGAGAAGGACACCCAGCAAGTGAACATCGCCGAACTGTCTGATGACGACGTACGTACCTTGGTGGGTAACCTGCGTAAGGGTCTGCCGGTTGCTACTCCAGTGTTTGATGGTGCCAAAGAGCGCGAAATCAAAGCCCTGCTGAAGCTGGCCGATCTGCCGGAATCCGGTCAGATTGATCTGTTCGATGGCCGTACCGGTAACCGCTTCGAGCGTAAAGTAACCGTTGGTTACATGTACATGCTCAAGCTGAACCACTTGGTCGACGACAAGATGCACGCGCGTTCTACCGGTTCTTACAGCCTTGTTACCCAGCAGCCGCTGGGTGGTAAGGCTCAGTTCGGTGGTCAGCGTTTCGGTGAGATGGAAGTGTGGGCCCTGGAGGCTTACGGTGCGGCATATACCCTGCAGGAAATGCTGACCGTCAAGTCTGACGATGTGAATGGCCGTACCAAGATGTATAAGAACATCGTGGATGGCGACCACCGTATGGAGCCGGGCATGCCCGAATCCTTCAACGTATTGCTGAAGGAAATCCGCTCTCTGGGTATCAACATCGAGCTGGACGAAGAGTAAGAGCTCGCTCTTATTGTTCGAGAATTGACGTGGGCGCCCCGCTGTTTTGGCAGCCGGGGCGCCGAGGTTAGACTCCTGACAGGGGAAACACGTGAAAGACTTACTCAAGTTTTTGAAGGCTCAGACCAAGACCGAAGAGTTTGACAGTATCAAGATCGGTCTGGCCTCTCCTGACATGATCCGCTCCTGGTCATTCGGTGAGGTCAAAAAGCCTGAGACCATCAACTACCGGACTTTCAAGCCGGAGCGTGATGGTCTGTTCTGCGCCCGTATCTTCGGACCGGTGAAGGACTACGAGTGTCTGTGCGGCAAGTACAAGCGCCTGAAACACCGTGGTGTGATCTGTGAGAAGTGCGGCGTTGAAGTGACCCAGACCAAGGTCCGTCGTGAGCGTATGGGCCACATCGAGCTGGCCAGCCCGACTGCCCACATCTGGTTCCTGAAGTCCCTGCCGTCCCGTATCGGTCTGCTGCTGGACATGACCCTGCGCGACATCGAGCGCGTGCTTTACTTCGAATCTTTCGTAGTTATCGAGCCGGGCATGACCAACCTCGAACGCAGCCAGATGCTCTCTGAAGAGCAGTACCTGGATGCGCTGGAAGAGTGGGGCGACGAATTTGACGCCAAGATGGGTGCCGAAGCAATCCTGGCATTGCTGCGCGCCATCGATCTGGAAGGTGAAGTCAAAGCGATGCGTGAGGAGCTGGATCAGACCAACTCCGAGACCAAACGCAAGAAGACCACCAAGCGTCTGAAGCTGATGGAAGCTTTCCTGCAGTCCGGCAACAAGCCGGAGTGGATGATCATGACAGTGCTGCCCGTGCTGCCGCCGGACCTGCGTCCGCTGGTACCGCTGGACGGCGGCCGTTTCGCGACTTCCGATCTGAACGATCTGTACCGTCGCGTGATCAACCGTAACAACCGCTTGAAGCGTCTGCTGGATCTGGCGGCTCCGGACATCATCGTGCGCAACGAAAAGCGTATGCTGCAAGAGTCCGTCGATGCGCTGCTGGATAACGGCCGTCGCGGTCGTGCCATCACCGGTTCCAACAAGCGCCCGCTGAAATCCCTGGCCGACATGATCAAGGGTAAGCAGGGTCGTTTCCGTCAGAACCTGCTCGGTAAGCGTGTCGACTACTCCGGTCGTTCCGTTATCACCGTAGGCCCGACTCTGCGTCTGCATCAGTGCGGTCTGCCGAAGAAGATGGCGCTGGAACTGTTCAAGCCGTTCATCTATGGCAAGCTGGAAACCCGCGGTCTGGCGACCACTATCAAGGCCGCCAAGAAGATGGTGGAGCGCGAAGAAGCTGTCGTTTGGGATATCCTGGACGAAGTTATCCGCGAACATCCGGTTCTGCTGAACCGTGCACCGACTCTGCACCGTCTGGGTATCCAGGCATTCGAACCGACTCTGGTCGAAGGCAAGGCAATCCAGCTGCACCCGCTCGTTTGTGCTGCGTATAACGCGGACTTCGATGGTGACCAGATGGCGGTTCACGTACCGCTGACCCTGGAAGCCCAGCTGGAAGCGCGTGCGCTGATGATGTCTACCAACAACATCCTGTCGCCAGCCTCCGGTGAGCCGATCATCGTTCCTTCTCAGGACGTGGTCTTGGGTCTGTACTACATGACCCGCGCCCGCATCAATGCGAAGGGTGAAGGTATGGTGCTGTCCGGCCCGAAAGAGGCCGAGAAAGTGTACCGTGCTGGTCTGGCCGACCTGCATGCTCGCGTCAAGTGCCGCATCACCGAGTACGTGAAGAACGAAGACGGTGAGCTGGTTGCCAAGACCGAGATGAAGAACACCACCGTTGGTCGTGCGATCCTGAGCCTGATCCTGCCGAAAGGTATGGAATACGCCCTGATCGACGAGCCGAAGGTGCTGACTGCTGCCGAGCAGGCCGATCTGGAAGCCAATCCGCAGAACTGGATCAAATGCGTATCCAACAAGGCGCTGGGCAAAAAGCTCATCTCCCGTCTGCTGAACACCTGCTATCGCAAGCAGGGGCTGAAGGACACCGTTATCTTCGCTGACCAGCTGATGTATACCGGTTTCCACTACGCGGCCCTGTCCGGTGCTTCCGTTGGTATCGATGACATGGTCATCCCGGATGCCAAGAAAGACATCATCGCAGCAGCCGAAGCCGAAGTTGCCGAGATCCAGGACCAGTTCCTGTCAGGTCTGGTAACTGCGGGCGAACGTTACAACAAGGTTATCGATATCTGGGCCAGCGCCAACGAGCGCGTCTCCAAGGCCATGATGGAGAACTTGTCCAAAGAGCGTAACGTCAACTCGCTGGGTGAAGAAGAAGAGCAGGCCTCGTTCAACAGCATCTTTATGATGGCCGACTCTGGTGCGCGTGGTTCCGCCGCCCAGATCCGTCAGCTGGCCGGTATGCGTGGCCTGATGGCCAAGCCAGATGGCTCCATCATCGAGACCCCGATCATCGCGAACTTCCGCGAAGGTCTGAACGTACTGCAGTACTTTATCTCTACCCACGGTGCTCGTAAGGGTCTGGCGGATACTGCACTGAAGACTGCGAACTCCGGTTACCTGACTCGTCGTCTGGTAGACGTGGCGCAGGACATGGTGATCACCGAGGACGATTGCGGCACTACCGACGGTCTGTGGATGACTCCTCTGATCGAGGGTGGCGACGTGGTCGAGCCGCTGCGTGAGCGCGTGCTGGGTCGTGTGGTGGCAGAAGATGTCATCAAGCCGGGTACCGAGGACGAGATCCTGGTTGCTCGCAACACCCTGCTCGACGAGCAACTGTGTGACCTGCTGGAACGCAACTCCGTTGACCGTGTGAAGGTACGTTCTGCCATCACCTGTGAAACCGACTTCGGTAACTGTGCTCACTGCTACGGCCGTGATCTGGCCCGTGGTCACCTGGTTAACAAGGGTGAGGCTGTCGGTGTTATCGCCGCCCAGTCCATCGGTGAACCGGGTACCCAGCTGACGATGCGTACTTTCCACATCGGTGGTGCTGCATCTCGTGCCGCTGCTGAAAGCAGCATCCAGGTCAAGAACACCGGTACCATCAAGCTGCAGAACGCCAAGTTCGTTCACAACAGCGATGACAAACTGGTTATCACCTCACGTTCTACCGAACTGACCATCATGGACGACATGGGCCGTACCAAGGAAAGCCACAAGCTGCCTTACGGTTCCGTGCTGGAAGTGAAGGACGGCCAGGCCGTGAGTGCTGGCGAGACTGTTGCCAACTGGGATCCGCACACCCACCCGATCATCACCGAAGTGGCAGGTCGTCTGCAGTTCGAACACATGATCGATGGTGTGACCATCACTCGTCAGACCGACGAGCTGACCGGTCTCTCTTCTATCGTTGTTCTGGACGTCAACGAGCGTCCGAGCGCCGGTAAAGAAATGCGTCCGACCGTTAAACTGGTCGACCTGAACGGCAAAGACGTGATGATCCCGGGTACCGATGTAGCCGCCCAGTACTTCCTGCCGGGCAAGGCGATCGTGAACCTGGAAGATGGTGCCAACGTGGGCGTGGGTGACGCGGTAGCGCGTATCCCGCAAGAGTCCGGCGGTACCAAGGACATCACCGGTGGTCTGCCGCGCGTTGCGGATCTGTTCGAAGCACGTCAACCGAAGGAACCGGCAATTCTGGCCGAGATCTCCGGTACCATCTCCTTCGGGAAAGAGACCAAGGGCAAACGCCGTCTGGTCATCACCCCGACCGATGGTGGCAACGTCTACGAAGAGATGATTCCGAAGTGGCGTAACCTGAACGTGTTCGAAGGTGAAAAAGTTGAGAAGGGTGAAGTGCTGGCGGACGGTCCTGAGTCTGCTCACGACATCCTGCGTCTGCGCGGTATCAGCCCGGTCGCCAACTACATCGCCAACGAAGTGCAGGACGTTTACCGTCTGCAAGGCGTTAAGATCAACGACAAGCACATCGAAGTCATTGTTCGTCAGATGCTGCGCAAGTGCGAGATCCTGAGCGCTGGCGATACCGATCTGATCGAAGGCGAACAGGTTGAAGTGGCTCGTGTGAAGATTGCCAACCGTAAGCTGGTTGCCGAGGGCAAGACCCCTGCGACCTACCGTCATGTACTGATGGGTATTACCAAGGCATCTCTGAGCACCGAGTCCTTCATCTCCGCGGCTTCCTTCCAGGAAACCACTCGCGTTCTGACCGAAGCCGCCGTGGGTGGCAAGCGTGATGAACTGCGTGGTCTGAAAGAGAACGTCATCGTGGGTCGTCTGATCCCGGCTGGTACCGGCTTTGCCTACCACCACAGCCGGATCAACCAGCGTGCTGCCGCAGCTCGTGCTGTTGGTACCCCGCAGGTGACCGCTGATGAAGCGGAGCAGAACCTGGCGGATCTGCTGAACGCAGCCGGTAGCTTCGACGAAGAGTAACTCGTCATCCGTGATTGAAAAGGGCTCCTTCAAGGAGCCCTTTTTGTTGGCCAATTCCTCGGCAAAGGTAGACGCAGCGCGGGTTTCAGGATGATCCAGAGCAAAGTTGTAGAGTAAAAAATCAAAAAAAGTTGACTTTACTCCCCTGCAATTTAAAACTCGGGAAAGTTGAATGGTTATTACAGGGGTAGAACATGACTGTCGGTATCGAGGAAGCCATGCTTCCCGAAGAACAGCTGATCAGCCGCACTTTTACAGATGAAGACAGGGAATTGTTGCGCTCATACGATGGGCTCATCGATGGCTTGGCCGAGCTGTTCGGCAAGCATTGTGAAGTGGTACTCCACTCCCTGGAAAATCTGCACGAGTCGGTGATCAAGATCGCCAACGGCTTCAATACCGGACGCACCCTCGGGGCGCCCATCACCGATCTCGCCCTGCGCATGCTCAAGGATATCGAGAGCACCGGCCAGGATTACACCCAGAGCTATTTCGCTCGCAGCCGTACCGGCGCTCTGATGAAGTCGAGCACCATCGCCATTCGCAACAGTGAGCGGCAAGTAGTGGGGCTTATTTGCATCAACCTGCACATCAATGCGCCCTTCCACGAGTTCGTGGCCGAATTTTTCCCGACGCCCCAGCAGGCGGCGCGTCAGTCACCAGAGACCTTCGCCAATAGCGTGGAAGAGCTGGTTGCACAGACGGTGGATAACACCATCGACGAGATCAACCGCGATCCCACCGTGGCCAACAATGCCAAGAACCGCTTCATCGTGACCCAGCTGTTCGAGAAGGGCATTTTCGACATCAAGGATTCGATCAATCTGGTGGCGGACAAACTCAATATTTCAAAACATACCGTTTATCTTTACATCCGACAGCGCAAGCAGGGTGAAGACGAGAACGAGTAACTCATTCCAGAAGGGGATAGATGAATGGCTAAAGAAGTGATTGCAACCGACAAGGCGCCTGCCGCGATTGGTCCGTATGTTCAGGCTACCAAGGTTGGCGAGATGATCTTCACCTCCGGGCAGATCCCGCTCGATCCTGCCACCATGGAGATCGTTGCTGGCGGCATCGAAGAGCAGGCAGAACGGGTGATGAAGAATCTGGTTGCCGTGTTGCACGCTGCCGGTGCCGATGCCAGCAAAGTGGTCAAAACCACCTGCTTCCTGAGCGACATGAACAACTTCGTTGCCTTCAATCAGGTCTATGCCCGCTACTTTGGCGACGCGGCGCCAGCCCGCTCCTGCGTGGAGGTGGCCCGTCTGCCGAAAGATGTGCTGGTCGAGGTCGAGGCGATTGCCCATCTCTGATCAACAGATCGAATCAAGCCCCTCCTGGCAGGGGCTTTTTTGTTTTTGGCGTAAAATGGACCGGGTCAGCACAGGAGTCCTGCTATGAGTCTGAGTTTTGCCATCCTGGTCACGGGGCCTGCCTATGGCACCCAATCGGCCAGCACAGCCTATCGTTTTGCCCGCACCCTGTTGGCACAGGGGCATACCTTGTCCCACCTGTTCTTCTATCAGGATGGGGTCTGCAACGGCAACGGTTTGCATCTGCCTGCATCCGATGAGACTGACCTGGTGCGTCTGTGGCGAGAGCTGGCAGAAGAGCAGGGGATCCGTATCGACGTCTGTGTCGCCGCCGCCATGCGGCGCGGTGTGCTCGATGAGCAGGAGGCCAAGGGGGCAGGGCAGGTGCACTTCAATCTGCAAGCGCCATTTTGCCTGAGCGGTCTGGGCCAGTTGGCCGAGGCTGCGCTCACCGCCGATCGACTGGTTCAGTTCTAGGGGGAGTCATGAACAAGAAAATTGCCTTTATATGCAGTCGTGGCCCCCATGGCCATGCCGCCGGCCGGGAAGGACTGGATGCCCTGCTGGCCACCTCGGCCATGACCGATGAACTGGCCCTCTTCCTGATTGGGGACGGCGTGCTGCAACTGCTCAAGGAGCAGCAGCCTGCCGCCATTTTGCAGCGCCACTACGCGCCCACCTTCAAAATGCTGGAACTCTACGACATCGAAGAGGTCTATGTTTGTGCTGACTCGCTGGCAGAGCGTGGCGTGACAGTGGATGATCTGCTGATCCCCGTCGAGAGTCTGCCGCGCCAGGAACTGGCTCGGCGCTGGGCACAATGTTCGACTCACATCAGCTTTTGAGGTCTCCATGTTGCATCTGATATTGAACTCTCCCTTTCAGAGTCAGGCTCTGGCAGAGGCGCTCTCATACCTTCAGCCCGAGGATGAGCTGGTACTGATGCAGGATGCCGTGATTGCGGCATCGGCTCCCCAGTGGAGCGCGCGGCTGGCGGGTATCCCGCTTTATGTAATGCAGGAAGATCTGCAAGCTCGCGGTTTGCAGCATCGGGTGGGTAATGTGCTCGATATGGCGGGTCTGGTGGCACTGATTGCGCAAAAAGGTTCCCCGCGCACCTGGGGTGGCTGAGAAGCATATTTTCAAGAAAATTCAAGGTGATGTCGTGAAATCAAACGGATCCGAATTGCCCTTTTGTGACGCAAATTGTATAAATCTTGACTCCCCAGACAACAGGGCATAAAATTTCGCGTCCCCGTATCTGCGGGGAGGATTTTCCACACGTTTATGAAGTCATTATCAGGAGCCTTTTGATGGCAACTATTAACCAGTTGGTTCGCAAGCCACGCATCAAGCTCGTTGTGAAAAGCAACGTGCCGGCGCTGGAAGCGTGCCCTCAGAAGCGTGGCGTATGCACTCGTGTATATACCACCACCCCGAAGAAGCCTAACTCTGCACTGCGTAAAGTGTGCCGTGTACGTCTGACCAACGGCTTCGAAGTCACCTCCTACATCGGTGGTGAAGGTCACAACCTGCAAGAGCACTCTGTTGTTCTGATCCGTGGCGGTCGTGTAAAAGACTTGCCAGGTGTTCGTTATCACACCGTTCGTGGTGCGTTGGACTGTGCCGGTGTTAAAGACCGTAAGCAGGCTCGCTCCAAGTATGGTGTGAAGCGTCCTAAAGCTTAATGGTTCTCCGTTAAGTAAGGCCAAACGTTAATTCGTTTCTAGTTAGATAGCTTTCTAGTTTTGGGTAATCCCTGAAGTTACGGAGAATTTGAAATGCCAAGACGTCGTGTTGTTGGTCAGCGTAAAATCCTGCCAGATCCCAAGTTCGGATCAGAGCTGCTGGCTAAATTTGTCAACGTAGTAATGGTTGACGGTAAGAAATCTGTTGCAGAAGCCATTGTTTATGGCGCCCTGGACATCATTGCCACCAAATCTGGCAAAGAGCACCTGGCCGTATTCGAAGAAGCTCTGGATAACATTCGTCCGGCGGTCGAGGTTAAATCTCGTCGCGTCGGTGGTGCAACCTATCAGGTTCCGGTAGAAGTTCGTCCGGTACGTCGCAATGCTCTGGCAATGCGCTGGTTGGTTGATGCCGCTCGTAAACGTGGTGAAAAATCAATGGCTCAGCGTTTGGCTGGCGAGCTGCTGGATGCCGCTGACAATAAGGGTTCGTCTGTCAAGAAACGTGAAGACGTTCACCGTATGGCTGAAGCGAACAAAGCCTTCGCTCACTTCCGCTGGTAATCCGCTTGCGCAGGGTCTTCTGACTCTGCGCACCTTTAATTATCTAGGGACAAGCGCCTTAGTAAGAGGATGACAATGGCTCGTACAACCCCCATTGAGCGTTATCGTAACATCGGTATCTCCGCTCACATTGACGCCGGTAAGACTACTACTACCGAGCGCGTACTGTTTTACACCGGTGTAAGTCACAAGATCGGTGAAGTTCACGATGGCGCTGCCACCATGGACTGGATGGAACAGGAACAAGAGCGTGGTATCACCATCACCTCCGCCGCGACCACCGCTTTCTGGTCCGGTATGGGTAAACAGTTCCAACCGCACCGTATCAACATCATCGATACCCCGGGCCACGTTGACTTTACTATCGAAGTAGAGCGTTCAATGCGTGTTCTGGACGGTGCCGTGATGGTGTACTGTGCCGTAGGTGGCGTACAGCCACAGTCTGAAACCGTATGGCGTCAGGCTAACAAGTACAAGGTTCCCCGTATCGCGTTCGTCAACAAGATGGACCGTACCGGTGCCAACTTCCTGCGTTGTGTTGAGCACATCAAGACCCGTCTGAAAGGCAACCCGGTTCCGCTTCAGCTGAACATCGGCTCTGAAGAGAACTTCAAGGGCGTTGTTGACCTGGTCAAGATGAAGGCCATCAACTGGAACGAAGCTGACCAGGGCGTCACCTTCGACTACGAAGATGTGCCGGCCGAGCTGCTGGAACAGGCGCAAGAAATGCGCATGAATCTGGTTGAAGCCGCTGCTGAAGCGTCTGAAGACCTGATGGAAAAATACCTGGGCGGCGAAGAGCTGACCGAGGAAGAGATCAAAGGTGCTCTGCGTCAGCGCGTGCTGAACAACGAAATCATCCTGGTAACCTGTGGCTCCGCGTTCAAGAACAAGGGCGTACAGGCAATGCTGGATGCCGTGATCGAGTACCTGCCGGCTCCGACCGACGTTGCTGCTATCGACGGCCTGAAAATGGACGGCGAGACCAAAGACGAGCGTCACGCTTCTGATGACGAGCCGTTCTCTGCTCTGGCGTTCAAGATCGCTACCGACCCGTTCGTTGGTAACCTGACCTTCTTCCGTGTCTACTCTGGCGTGATCAACTCCGGTGACACCGTGCTGAACTCCGTCAAGGACAAGCGCGAGCGCTTTGGCCGTATCGTTCAGATGCATGCCAACAAGCGTGAAGAGATCAAAGAAGTACGCGCTGGTGACATCGCTGCAGCCATCGGTCTGAAAGACGTGACCACTGGTGACACCCTGTGTGACCCGAACGCACCGATCATCCTCGAGCGTATGGAATTCCCGGAGCCGGTAATTTCTATCGCGGTTGAGCCGAAAACCAAGGCTGACCAGGAGAAGATGGGTCTGGCACTGGGCCGTCTGGCTCAGGAAGATCCGTCCTTCCGCGTATGGACTGACGAAGAGTCAGGTCAAACCATCATCGCTGGTATGGGTGAGCTGCACCTGGACATCATCGTTGACCGTATGCGTCGCGAGTTCAAGGTTGAAGCCAACGTAGGTAAGCCGCAGGTTGCCTACCGTGAAACCATCCGTACCACCGTTAAAGACATCGAAGGCAAGCATGCCAAGCAGTCTGGTGGTCGCGGTCAGTACGGTCATGTTGTTATCGACATGTACCCGCTGGAAGAAGGCAAAGCCTACGAATTCGTCAACGACATCAAAGGTGGTGTCATTCCTGGTGAATTCATCCCGGGTGTTGATAAAGGTATCCGTGAGCAGCTCAAATCTGGTCCGCTGGCTGGTTACCCGGTTATGGATCTGGGTGTGCGTCTGCACTTCGGTTCTTACCACGATGTCGACTCTTCCGAACTGGCGTTCAAAATCGCTGCTTCCATGGCCTTTAAGGCTGGCTTCATGAAAGCCAACCCGGTTCTGCTCGAGCCGATCATGAAAGTAGAAGTTGAAACTCCGGAAGATTACATGGGCGACGTGATCGGTGACCTGAACCGTCGTCGTGGCCTGATCGAAGGTATGGAAGATGGCCCGTCCGGCAAGATCGTACGTGCTCTGGTGCCGCTGGCCGAAATGTTCGGTTATGCAACTGCACTGCGTTCCGCTACCCAAGGTCGTGCTTCCTACGCCATGGAATTCGCCAAGTATCACGATGCACCGACCAACGTTGCACAAGCCGTGATCGAAGAGCGCAAATCCAAGTAATTTAAGATTCCCCGCCTACGACGGTAGGCGGGTTTAACCTAGAAGGACTACGTCGTGTCTAAAGAAAAATTTGAGCGTAATAAACCGCACGTAAACGTCGGCACCATCGGCCACGTTGACCACGGTAAAACCACCCTGACTGCAGCTATCACCAACGTGCTGGCCAAGCACTTCGGTGGTAAAGCTTTCGCCTTCGACCAGATCGACAAGGCACCGGAAGAGCGTGAGCGTGGTATCACCATCAACACCTCCCACGTAGAATACGACACCGCTACCCGTCACTACGCACACGTAGACTGCCCGGGTCACGCCGACTACGTTAAAAACATGATCACCGGTGCTGCCCAGATGGACGGCGCGATCCTGGTAGTAGCAGCGACTGACGGCCCGATGCCGCAGACTCGTGAGCACATCCTGCTTGGTCGTCAGGTAGGCGTTCCGTACATCATCGTGTTCATGAACAAGTGCGACATGGTAGATGACGAAGAGCTGCTGGAACTGGTCGAGATGGAAGTTCGTGAACTGCTGTCCGAGTACGACTTCCCGGGTGATGACCTGCCGGTAGTCCGTGGTTCCGCACTGAAAGCGCTGGAAGGCGAAGCTCAGTGGGAAGAGAAGATCCTGGAACTGGCTGGCCACCTGGACAGCTACATTCCGGAGCCGGAGCGTGCGATTGACCAGCCGTTCCTGATGCCAATCGAAGACGTATTCTCTATCGCAGGCCGTGGTACTGTAGTAACCGGTCGTGTAGAGCGCGGTATCGTTAAAGTTGGTGAAGAAGTGGAAATCGTTGGTATCAAAGATACCACCAAGACCACCTGTACCGGCGTTGAAATGTTCCGCAAACTGCTGGACGAAGGTCGTGCAGGCGAG
>NZ_CP077311.1:1662500-1817500 GCF_019048265.1 Aeromonas sp. FDAARGOS 1405
TGAGACACGAGACGAACGCACTACGGTGCGGAAGCCATTGATGCCCTGCTTCCAGGAAAAGCCTCTAAGCTTCAGATTACAAGTCATCGTACCCCAAACCGACACAGGTGGTCGGGTAGAGAATACCAAGGCGCTTGAGAGAACTCGGGTGAAGGAACTAGGCAAAATAGAACCGTAACTTCGGGAGAAGGTTCGCTCTTGATGGTGAAGTCCCTTGCGGATGGAGCTGTCGGGAGTCGCAGTGACCAGATGGCTGGGACTGTTTATCAAAAACACAGCACTCTGCAAACACGAAAGTGGACGTATAGGGTGTGACACCTGCCCGGTGCCGGAAGGTTAATTGATGGGGTTAGCGCAAGCGAAGCTCTTGATCGAAGCCCCGGTAAACGGCGGCCGTAACTATAACGGTCCTAAGGTAGCGAAATTCCTTGTCGGGTAAGTTCCGACCTGCACGAATGGTGTAACCATGGCCATGCTGTCTCCACCCGAGACTCAGTGAAATCGAATTCGCCGTGAAGATGCGGTGTACCCGCGGCTAGACGGAAAGACCCCGTGAACCTTTACTACAGCTTGGCACTGAACATTGAACCTACATGTGTAGGATAGGTGGGAGGCTTTGAAGGCGTGACGCCAGTTGCGCTGGAGCCGTCCTTGAAATACCACCCTTGTATGTTTGATGTTCTAACGCAGGGCCCTGAATCGGGCTCGCGGACAGTGCCTGGTGGGTAGTTTGACTGGGGCGGTCTCCTCCCAAAGAGTAACGGAGGAGCACGAAGGTTGGCTAATCCTGGTCGGACATCAGGAGGTTAGTGCAATGGCATAAGCCAGCTTAACTGCGAGACGGACAGGTCGAGCAGGTACGAAAGTAGGTCATAGTGATCCGGTGGTTCTGAATGGAAGGGCCATCGCTCAACGGATAAAAGGTACTCCGGGGATAACAGGCTGATACCGCCCAAGAGTTCATATCGACGGCGGTGTTTGGCACCTCGATGTCGGCTCATCACATCCTGGGGCTGAAGTCGGTCCCAAGGGTATGGCTGTTCGCCATTTAAAGTGGTACGCGAGCTGGGTTCAGAACGTCGTGAGACAGTTCGGTCCCTATCTGCCGTGGGCGTTGGATGATTGAAGGGAGTTGCTCCTAGTACGAGAGGACCGGAGTGAACGAACCTCTGGTGTTCGGGTTGTCACGCCAGTGGCACTGCCCGGTAGCTAAGTTCGGAATCGATAACCGCTGAAAGCATCTAAGCGGGAAGCGAGCCCTGAGATGAGTCATCCCTGACCCCTTGAGGGTCCTAAAGGGCCGTTGGAGACCACAACGTTGATAGGCGGGGTGTGTAAGTGCAGCGATGCATTGAGCTAACCCGTACTAATTACCCGTGAGGCTTAACCATACAACACCCAAGAAGTGTTCTAAGGCTTGTAGCAAACCTAAGCGAACTACTAATTCAATGATAATGACTCAGTCGTTATTCACGTCAGCTTTCTGGATTGAAGAATTTGCCTGGCGGCCATAGCGCCGTGGAACCACCTGATCCCATGCCGAACTCAGAAGTGAAACGCGGTAGCGCCGATGGTAGTGTGGCATTCGCCATGCGAGAGTAGGACACTGCCAGGCACCCAATTAAACGGTGATGTGAAAACACATAGCCGGCTGCGAGGATGACACCTCACAAGAAGCGGCAAATGATTTAGCGCAAGCTAACCGAATGCGGAGCGGTAGTTCAGTCGGTTAGAATACCGGCCTGTCACGCCGGGGGTCGCGGGTTCGAGTCCCGTCCGCTCCGCCACTAATTTGAAGGCCTTCCCGATTGGGAAGGCCTTTTTGCTATGAGCGGTTTGCTCATAAGAGCCACAGATTTGCACACCAGAGCCAACACAAGCCCAGTCTGACGACAGGGCTTTGGTGTTTTTAGCGTGTTAGACAGCCAGTGTTAGTGTTTATCTGCAGGAAGAGAACCAGACAGCCTGTTCTTATCACTATTTTCTAGTTATATCAGAGCTTTATCAGCTCAATTTACAGCCATTCGAGTGGTGCTATGGCCAATCAACTCAGGCTTTATCTGCATGCTGGCTACAAGACAGCTCCATATTGCTCCCTCTCCTCTATCTTGGAGGCCAAGCTGCTTGGTGAGGTTGGGAATACCGAGATTGCCGGATTAATCAGGTACCGTTCAAGCAAAGAGGCCTTCCCGTCGGGAAGACCTCTTTGCTTTATCTATCAGCTGATTACCATCACTCGGTCGATTTATCAGGGCTTCTCTTTGTTGCCAATGCTCAGGCCGAGCTTGATGGAGAGGGCTGCCAGTAGCAGCAGCATCATGATCAGGGAGAAGAAGTTGCTGCCAAGCTCCGGGTATTGCACCTTGAGCAGCGCTGAGTGGCCGAAGACACCGATAAAGAAGCAGAGCAGGGTGCAGATGGGGGTGTTGCCCACCATGGGTTCATGGCGATAATGCTGAAAAAGCTGGTAGGCCGCCAGCCAGAGGGCAATCAGCGGGAAGAAGGAGAAAGGCACGACCGAGTTGGTCAGCACGGTCAGAGAGGCATCGCCACAGATGCCTATCAGCATGGCCATGGCGAGCGGTTTTTTGGGGATCATAAGCTGTTCAGACATGTCATTCTCCATCCTGTGGTCATGGGTGGGGTTCACGGCGCTTCTGGTTTTGTACCTCTGCGCCCATGGCTATCATCCGCAGTTGGCGAATAGTTCGGTCGGAGAGCGCCCGGCACTCTTCGCTGGTCATGTCGAGCGCATCGGCACCGGCACTGAAGACGATGGTAACCATGGCTTCTGCCTGGATGTAGGCATCTTCCCGTGGCGCTCTGGTCGTTGCTTCAAGGTAGTCGGTCAGCTCGGCGATAAAGTGCTGGATCTCGCGTGCTACCGCCTGGCGAAACGCGGCCGAGGTGCCTGAACGTTCCCGCAACAGCAGGCGGAAGATATTGGGATTGTTCTCGACGAACTCCATAAAGGTCTGCACCGAGGTGCTGATGACACTGCCACCACCGGCAATGCGCTGTCGTGCCTGGCGCATCAGTTGACGCAGGGTCAGTCCCCCCTCATCAACCAAGGTGAGTCCCAGCTCCTCCATGTCGCGGAAGTGGCGATAGAAGGAGGTGGGAGCGATACCCGCTTCACGGGCAACTTCCCGCAGACTGAGGTTGGAGAAACTTCGGTTGGCGCATAGTTGGCTGAATGCAGCATCAATCAATGTACGCCGTGTTTTTTCTTTTTGTTGAGCGCGAATACCCACGAAATCAGTCACCTTCAGCTTAACGAGGCCAAATGATAACCCGAAGGCGCCTTCGGATCAGGTTTGTATCCTACTTTTTTACCATTGACCATGGCGAAGTTGCCATGGAAAATGGCTAACAGCTGTTCGCTGAAAGGATGCAAGAAGATGGCTAAACCCCCGATTATTATCACCAATACCCTGTTGTTTTCCCTCTCCGGACTGGTCGCACTGGTTGCCGTGCCCTGGTATGGCATGAGCCACGGTTACGACATCTGGCAGTGGGTCACGCTCCTGCTGCTGTTCTGTTTGAGTGGCCTATCCATCACCGCTGGCTATCACCGTCTCTGGTCGCACAAGACTTATAAGGCGCATCCTGCGTTGCAGTGGTTGTTTGCGCTTGGCGGTGCGCTGGCATTGCAGAACTCGGCGTTACACTGGGCTGCCGACCACCGTCGCCATCACCGCCATGTGGATGACAACGATAAGGATCCCTACAGCGTCGGGCGCGGTTTTTGGTACTCCCATATTGGTTGGATGCTACGAGAGTATCAGGGAGATGTGTATGGCGATTACAGCAATGTACGGGACCTGCAGAATAACTCCGTAGTCGCGTTTCAGCATCGCCACTATCTGGTGCTGGTACTGGCGACCAATCTGGGCCTGCCGCTGTTGCTTGGCCTGTGGCACGGGGATCTGCTCGGCATGCTGCTGCTGGCGGGCGTGCTGCGGATGGTGATGACCCACCACACCACCTTCTTTATCAATTCACTGGCACATATTTGGGGCAGTCAGCCTTATACCGACCGTAACACGGCCCGCGACAACGGTATTTTGGCCTTTTTTACCTTTGGTGAGGGGTATCATAATTTTCACCATCTGTTCGAGCATGATTACCGCAATGGCATTCACTGGTGGCAGTTCGATCCGACCAAGTGGTTGATTCGATTTGCCTCCTGGTGTGGCTTGGCGGCAAACCTTCGTTCTGTGCCGGAAGAGCGGATTGAACAGGCAAGGCTGGAGATGCAGTTGAAACGGGCCCAGGCGCAACTCTGCAAGCAGGATGACCGCGAATTGTGGCAGGCACTGTTACAGGAAGAGTATTCAAAGCTGAGCCAGCAGCTGCAGCACTACTACGCCAGTCGCAAACGGCTGCTGGAACAGCGCAAGCGCAAGGCTCTGGCGCGCTATGACCGTCTCAAGCTGCAATTGGAGTACAGAGCCCTGCGGGACAGCTTTATCGCAGGTAAGCGCAGCTGGAGCCGCCTGCTGGCAGGTATCACTACACGGGCTGCCTAGCTGGATGAAAAAGAAGACCGCCGTCAGGTGGTCTTCTTTTGTGTAGCGGAGGCAGCAGGTTGTTTGCTACTCGGGTCGATCCTGTTCTTGTAG
The DNA here is from genome assembly GCF_019048265.1 of Aeromonas sp. FDAARGOS 1405. NCBI lineage: Bacteria > Pseudomonadati > Pseudomonadota > Gammaproteobacteria > Aeromonadales > Aeromonadaceae > Aeromonas > Aeromonas sp. FDAARGOS 1405. The sequence continues at coordinate 1,667,126 of NZ_CP077311.1, forward strand.
CAGGCTCAGGGTTTGCTGCTCCAGTGGGCTCAGTCCCAGCTGTTCACAGGCCTGCTCAAAGCTGATCCCCAGATGGCACATCATGATGTCGATGGCGGGTAGATAGTTTTTCATAGCTTCATCCATGGTGATCCTCCAGACCCGTCACTTATCCCCTGAATCGCTCGGGGCGGCAATTAGACTTTAGGCTTAGTCTGGCTATTTGCTAGGCATCCCTGCCACTGGGAGAGGGAATTTGTTACCCTGCACCATGATAAAAATAGTTGTCGTATGACTGCGAGCAACAGGTGAGGAGCAGGGCATGTTATTGAGTTTCTTGATCATCGCTTCAGGTTGGTGGCACATCCGTGCTGCCTACGGTTCAGACAGCCGCCAGTTCTATATCAGCAAGCCGCTGACCATGCTGTTTATCATCGCCTTGGCATTCGGCTACCAAAGTTATGACCACGACGGTTCTCACGCCTGGATCCTGCTCGGCCTCTGCCTCTCGCTGGCGGGGGATGTGTTGCTGATGCTGCCAAGCGATCGCTTCATTCAGGGATTGGCGGCATTTCTTGTCGCGCATCTCTGCTATATCGTCGGGTTTGCCCAGGGGCCGCTGTTGCTCAATCTGGTGGACGGTTTGCTGCTGTTGCTGATTGCCGGCATGGTATTTGGCCTGCTGTGGAGCAAGCTGGGAGAGATGCGGATCCCGGTCTTCTGCTACATGCTGGTGATCATCGGCATGGCCTGGGTGGCCGCCGGTGCCTGGCACGCCTCTCTTACAGCCGGTTCTGCCGCAGCTCTGGTGGGAGCACTGATGTTCCTCTTCTCCGACAGCATGCTGGCGCTCGATCGCTTCCGCCGCCCCTTTCCCCACGCTCGAGCCTGGGTGATGAGCAGCTACTTCGCCGCGCAATTCCTGATTGCAGGGTCGCTGGCGGGATAACACCACGTGGTTGAGTACAGGTAACAGATAAAGAAAAACGGGTATTCGCCCGTTTTTCGTTTTATGCCCGGCGGTTTTTCACGCCTCTAGCGGTTCGGCATCGGCTGCCCGTGGGACGGGGGATTTGAGCAACAGCATCAGGGCGCTGGCGATCAGCAGGAAGATCCCCATGATGTAGAACACCTGGTTGTAGGCCATGATGGCCGCCTCCCGGTTGATGGTATTGGCCAGCATGGCCCGAGCTTGCTGCTGGGCAATCTCGGGGCCTGAGCCCTGCGCCATCATGCTCTGGGCCAGCTGCAGCAGATAGCTCTGCCCCTCGATACTGCTGGCAGCCAGAGTGCTGCCAATTTGCAGCACATGGGTGCGGGTATCGTTGTCGAGCAGGGTCGCGATGATGGCGATACCGAATGCGCCGCCGAGGTTGCGCAGCACGTTGAGCAGGGTCGAGGAGGAGGGGATTTCGTCGTGGCTCAGGCTGGCGGTAGCGACCAGTGACAGCGGCACCATGATGAAGGGTTGCCCCAGCGCCCGCACGATGAGCGACTGGATCAGCTGTGGCCCGGCGTAGTCGGCACTCATGTTGACGTTCATAAAGCAGCTGACGGCGAAGATCAGGAAGCCGAAGCTCACCAGATAGCGCGGGTCTATCTTGTGGGTCAGTTTGGGCACCAGCGGCAGCACCAGCAGTTGCGGCAGTCCCATCCACATCAGTACCTCGCCGATTTCCAGCGCGTTGTAGTTGTGGATCTGGGTCATGTAGAGCGGCAACACATAGATAGAGCCCATCAACGCCATCCCGAGGATCAGATAGGCGAAGCAGGCCAGCGCGAAGCGCGGGTTGTGCAGCAGCCGCAGATTGACCAGCGGGTGACGGCGGATCAGCTGGCTGATGACGAAGAACACCAGCGCCACCGCCGAGATGACTGCCAGTCGCACGATGAAGCTTGAGCCGAACCAGTCCTCTCGGTTGCCCTCCTCCAGTACCACCTCCAGTAAGCCGAGCCCGAGCGCCATGGTGACGATGCCGATAAGGTCCACCCGCTTAATCACGGCCCAGTCCACCGGTTTTTTATCCAGCCCGTGGGCCAGCATGGCCATCACCAGCAGTCCTGGCGGTACGTTGAGATAGAAGATGTAGTGCCACGACATCTGCTCGGTGAGCCAGCCGCCGAGGGTCGGGCCGATGGCGGGGGCGAAGGTGGCGCAGAGGCCAAACAGGGCCATGCCGGTGGCCCGCTTCTGCAGCGGCAGCAGGGTGACGATAAGGGAAAAGGCCATCGGGATAAGTGCCCCGCCGGTGAAGCCCTGCAGCGCCCGGAAGACGATCATGCTGGTGAGGTTCCAGCTGAACGAGCAGAGCACGGAGGCAGCGATAAAGGCGCCGGTGGTCCAGAGCAGGTAGCGGCGCACGCTCAGCCCTCGGCTCAGCCAGCCGCTCAGGGGGATGGCGATCATCTCCGCCACCAGATAGGAGGTGGAGATCCAGGAGCTTTCGCTCAGGGTGGCCGACAGCGCCCCCTGAATATCCTTCAGGGAGGCATTAGTGATCTGGATATCGAGGATGGCCATGAAGGCGCCGATAAGCCCCCCCATGACCGCGATCCAGTTGCGACGTGGAATGGGTTCCATCAGTTGGCGGCAACCACGGGATCAGGCGTGCGGGTATCCACGATCACTTCGGTAGAGAGACCCGGCAGCAGCTTGCCTGCCAGCAGGCCCGGCTGGGGGATGCGGATCTTGACCGGTACCCGCTGCACGATTTTGGTGAAGTTGCCGGTGGCATTCTCCGGCGGCAGCAGGGCGAACTTGGCACCGGTGGCCGGGGCTAGGCTGTCGATGATCCCCTCGACCGGTTGATCCGGGTAGGCATCCAGCACCACTTTTACTTTTTGGCCTCGCTGCATATGGGCGAGCTGGGTCTCCTTGAAGTTGGCCTCGACCCACACCTGCTGCAGCGGCACCAGACTGGCGACCTGCATGCCGGACTGGACGTAGAGCCCTTCCCGCAGACTGCGCTTGCCGATGATGCCATCGGCCGGTGCTCGCAGCTCGGTATAACCTAACTCCAGCTTGGCCTGCTCCAGTTGTGCTTCGCTCAATGCCAGCTTGGCCAGGTTCTGTTTGCGCTCGGCATCCAGTACCAGCAGTCGCTCACGGGCCGCCTGCAGGGCGGCTTTGGCCTCTTCGGCCTGCGCCCTCGCCACCTGAAGGGAGGCGTTCACCTCATCAAGGCTATCTTGCGAGCTGTAGTGGCGCTGGTTGAGCTGACTGATCCTGTTGACCTGCTGGCTGGCGCGCAGCTGTTCGGCATTGGCCGAGGCGACCTTGGCCTCGGCCTGCTGGATCAGGCTCCGTTGTTGGGTGCGGGTGGCGGCCAGATTTTCGGCCGTCGCCTGATTGAGGCGCAGGTCGGCTTCTGCTTCCGCAACCCTGGTTTTGTATTCGCGATCATCGAGACGGGCGATCAACTGACCCGCTTTGACCGGCTGGTTATCGGTGATCAGCACTTCGCGGATATAGCCGGGCAACTTGGAGCTGATCCCGGTCACTTCACTCTGCAGGTAGGCGTTGTCGGTACTTTCAAAATAGCGGCCGTGAAGATACCAGTAACCGGCGAACAGCAGACCGAGCAGCGCCAATATCATGGCTGCCAGCAGGGGAATTTTTTTGTGTTGACTCATTTTTGTGATTCCTGAACTTAAGGGGCGCAGGCTAACACTGGTCAACTGTTTCGATTAGTATGAGATATCGAGATATATAGTTTCACTGGTGCAACAATGGACCTCAATGCCGCGTTAATTCTGGTTCGTATCGTCGATAAGGGCTCATTTACGGGAGCCGCCCGAGAGCTGGGAATGACCAAGGCGATGGTCAGCCGCCGTATCGCCGAGTTGGAACAGCGGCTCGGGGTTCGCCTGCTCTACCGTTCCACACGTCAGCTCACCTTGACCGAGGAGGGGGAGAAGTACTACCTGCACTGCAGCAAGGCCGTCGATGCCCTGACCGAAGCCGAGCTGATGCTGAGCGCCAGCCAGCAGGAGGTGACTGGCACCTTGAAGCTGGCGGTACCCATCGAGACGGGTCAGCTGGTGATCGGGCGGATCGTCGCCAAGTTTTTGCAACGCTATCCCACCCTGCAGGTGGAACTGGAACTGACCAACCGGGTAGTGGATCCCATCAGCGAAGGTCTGGATGCCGTGGTGCGGATAGGTGACATGAGTGACTCCAATCTGGCGGCTCGCCGACTCTGGAGCACTGGGCGGTTGCTCTGTGCCAGCTCGGACTATCTGGCGCGCAGCTCGGCCATCACGCGACCGGAAGATCTGGCAAACCATGAGCGGGTGACGGTGAGCAGCGGATTTCTCGCCTCTCACTGGTGCTTCGAGCGAGATGGCAGAGAGGTACTGGTTGACCCCCCATCCCGTTTTCGGGTCAATAATATTACCTGTGCCCGAGAGGCGGCGAAGGCGGGGCTGGGGTTGGCCTCGCTACCCGCTATGCTCTGTCAGGAGGAGTTGGCCAGCGGTGAACTGGTGACCCTGCTGTCCGAGTGGCAGCAACCCAGAGTCCCTATCTATCTTTTGTTTCCGGAGCGGCAACTGATGCCGCGCAAGTTGCGGGCATTCATCGATTTCATGATTGAGAACGGCGCCGAGTTTGGCATCGACAAGCTGTTATAAGGGGGAGCTATGGATAACTGGATCAATCTCTATCGCGCCTCTCATACCCTGGAGGCACACGCCCTGAAAGGGGCGCTGGAGGTCGAAGGGGTGGCGGTGCGTCTCAATGGCGATGGCCTGTCAGGCGCTTTTGGCGATCTGCCCGTTGACCTGCTGCAGGTGACCTTGATGGTCAGGGCCGAAGAGCGCAGCAGAGCAGGGCGGGTTATCGAGCGTTACCAGCAGCGGCAAGGTAATGGCTGGCTGTGCGGTCAGTGCGGGGAGGAGAACGGCGCCAACTTCGAAGTGTGTTGGCGCTGTCATCACGATCCCCACGACAGCTAATCTTATGCTAGCGTGGTGGAAACTCGATATCTTCCCCCGCGCTGGCATCGTGATAGGTCGCCAGATCCAGCTCGTTCTCACTGCGGGCGATCAGCACCGACACCAAAATATCCCCCGATACATTGACCGTGGTGCGCGCCATGTCGAGGAGCCGGTCAATACCAGCAATTAGTGCAACCCCTTCCAGTGGCAGTCCGACAGCCGTCAGTGTCAGGGTCAACAGCATTAACCCGGTGCCTGGCGTGCCGGCGGTGCCGATACTGGCCAGGGTGGCGATGCTGATGATGGTCAGGTAATCGACCATGTGCAGATCCACCCCGAATGCCTGAGCCACGAACAGTGCAGTGACTCCCTGATAGAGGGCCGTGCCATCCATGTTGATGGTGGCGCCGATGGGCAGCACTTTGGCGGTGATGGCGGGTGAGACCCCCAGCCGCTTCTCGGCGCAGGCCAGACTGATGGGCAGGGTAGAGCTGCTGGAGCTGCTGGTGAAAGCCACCGCCTGGGCATCGACGATACTCTTGAAGTAGTGCAAGGGATTGAGCCGCGCCAGCAGGAGTAGCAGGCTGCTGTAGACTCCGAGCACGTGCAGCAGACAACCCAGGTAGACGGCACCGATCACCTTGAGCAGCGGTAACAGCAGGTCGAGACCGTATTTACAGGTCATCCAGGCCATCAGAGCGCAGACTCCATAGGGGGCTAGCGCCATCACCATCTGGGTCAACTTGAACATCCCTTCGGCCAATGAGGTGAAGAAGAGGATGGCTGGCCGGCCGCGGCGTCCACTGGCGTTAAGGGCCACTGCCAGCGCGACTGCAAAGACGATCACCTGTAGAATCTTGCCATCCACCATTGCCTGTACCGGGTTACTCGGCACCAGTTGATTCAGCACACTCGCCAGGGCTGGTTGGGCTTCTCCTCCCAGTCGCTGATGTGGGCCCATATTGGCGCCCATGCCGGGCTCCAGTAGCCAGCCCATCATCAGGCCGATGCAGATGGCGATGGCGGTCGAGCAGAAGTAGAGGCAGATCGCCTTGCTGCCGATGCGATCCAGTCCCTTGCCCTTGAGTAGAGAAGTGAGACCGGCGATGACCGAGCAGAAGATAAGAGGAACCATCAGCATCTGGATGGTATTGACGAACAAGACCCCAAGGGGTTTGAGTAGCAGAGCCTGCTCTTCAAAGCCGACGCCCAGGCCGACGCCAATCAGCATGCCGATCAGGGTCTTGAGCCAGAGTGGGCGGCGGGTCCAGATCTGCCAGGGCTTGAGAGCCTCTCCATGGAACAGCATGACGCCAATATCCTTATAAATTGTCTGCGATGGCGAAAAAGGGGCGTCAGTGTAGCGATCCCTGACGCGGGTTGCCACATTATCGACAAAGCGGCGGCGCTGACCACTCCTCCGGCCAGGTAATGCACAATTTATTGGTTTATATCAAGATCCCTACGGGCAGGGCGATATTTAATTGGTATTAAATATGTTTATTTATGAGGCTTGAAAATGTCGCAATCGATACATGGTCATGAAGTGATGGAGATGATGCTGGTACAGGGGGGGCAATTTACCCCTGCCAGCCTGAAACAGGCGATGGCCGAAAGGTTCGGTGCCGAAGCTCGCTTCCATACCTGTAGTGCTCGAGAGATGGATGCAGAGGCTCTGATTGATTTTTTGGCGGCCCGCGGCAAATTCATCGATTCGGCAGAGGGCTTCCAGACCCGCGCCGACAAGATCTGCAACCACGGTTAACCCCGCTGCGAGCGCATCATGGCGCTCGCTCAATTCTTCACCCTTTGCTATATTTCGCCCCTTGTCTTTTCTCTGTTCAAGGCGTAGTCCGGGCGTTGTATGGATACTTTCTCTGCCGCAGTCATGCTGTTTCTGATCATGGACCCGCTGGGCAACTTGCCGGTCTTCCTCTCCATCTTGCGTCATATCGATCCCAAGCGACGCCGCAAGGTGATGGTGCGCGAACTGCTCTTCTCGCTGGCTATCATGATGCTCTTTCTGTTTGTCGGTCAGCAGATCCTCGGTTTCCTCAATCTGCGGCAGGAGGCGGTCAGCATCGCAGGCGGCATTATCCTGTTCCTGATCGCCATCAAGATGATCTTCCCGAGTGAGGGGGGCGTGACCGGGCTGGCGGCGGGTGAGGAGCCCTTCCTGGTACCGATGGCGATTCCGATGATCGCTGGCCCTTCGATCCTGGCCTCTTTGATGTTGCTGGCCAATCAGGAGCCAGCCCGAATGGTGGACTGGTCGCTGGCACTCTTTCTGGCCTGGGCTGCCAGCGCGGTGATCCTGATGTTCTACGAGGTATTCAACAAGCTGCTGGGTGAGCGGGGACTTACTGCGGTGGAACGGCTGATGGGCATGCTGCTGGTGATGATCTCGGTGCAGATGTTGCTGGATGGTGTACATCATTATCTGGCGGTGACGGGCCAGAACTGACTGTCCGGCACGATGGAACGGGGCTCTTATCGAGCCCCTTTTGCTATCTGACTTTCAGCAATGATTAGTCAGGAGTGCCCGATGACGGAGGATTCCAGTTTGTTCATGATGAGCGAGAGGAGGGTCTCCCGTAGCCAGCGGTGGCCAGGATCTTCACTGTGGCGCTGATGCCATATCAGCAGGTGGGAAATGCTGTCCAGTTCGATGGGAAGAGGGAGCTGCAACAGCGGGTAGACCTGAGTAGCATGGCGCGCGTAGAGCTTGGAGAGGGTCACAATCATGTCGGAGTGCATCCCCATCCGCAGCGCTGCCTCGAAGGAGGGCACGGTGGCCTCGATGCGTCGGTAGAGATCCTGTTCCGCCAGCTTGTGGTCCAGCATCCAGCGATCCCGTCCCTCGCAGTAGGTCTGAACATGGGGATAGCTGAGGTAGCGATCGAGATCCCACTCCTGCTCCCGCAACGCCGGATGATGCTGTTGCACCAGACAGGTGAGATCGTCTATAGCCAGTAGTCGCTGACAGATGCTACCGGGCAGGGTGTCGAGCCGATAATCGGAGTTGATGCAGTTTTCCCGCACCGCGAAGGCGATATCCACTTGCCCCTGGCTCATCTCGGTCAGACTGTTCTCGGTCCACTCTTCGTAACGCAGCCGGATCCGCGGCGCTTGCCGTTTCAGCTCGCTCAGGTAGAGCGGCGCAAACAGGGTAAATGCGCTGTCCATGCTGGCGATGACGAACTCTCGCTCCGAGCTGGCGGGGTCGAACTCGGGCGGCTGGATCAGGTTGTCCAGCGACAGCAGGATGGGTTGCAACTGCTGTTGCAGCGCAAGGGCACGGCCGGTGGGTTCCAGCCCGTAGGCAGAGCGGATGAAGAGGGGATCGTTGAAGGTATCGCGCAGACGGCCGAGGGCTTTGCTGACTGCTGACTGGCTCAGGTGAAGGCGGCGTGCTGCCTTGCTGCCGTTGCGCTCCTCCAGCAGCACCTGCAGGATAATAAGCAGATTAAGATCAATACGACCTAGTTGTTCCAGCAGCATGATATGAATCCTCTTCAATTCTAAGATGAATTTATACCATTTGTTTTCATATCTTGGCGATCTTATCCTCGAATGGTCTCAGGTTCGCATGAACCACTGGTACAGGATGTAGCGGTTGAGGGGACATGTAGCACAATCAATATGGCGACCTCAGGGTCGCCCTATTTTTTGGCTATGATTTATTTGCTCACTTGCACCTGCCTTGATTTTGCCCAACAATCCCTGCGCTCTATTTTGATACAAGTAACAGATATCTCTTTGTGAGGGAGTATCCCTATGGGACTCGGTGGAATTCATATCTGGCATATGTTGATCCTCTTGCTGGTCGTTGTGCTGGTCTTCGGCAGCAAGCGTCTTGCTAGTGCAGGTGAGGATCTGGGTACCGCCATCAAAGATTTTCGCAAGGCGATGCGTGACGACGCAAATCATCCGAAATAAGCAGTAGGAGTAGAACATGTCTGTAGACGAGAAAGTTGAACTGAACGAAACCTGTGACAGCTGCGGCTGCTTTGCCGAGATCGGCACCATCATCGGCGAAGGCGACGATGTGATGGATCTGGTTATTGAAGCCGCTGCCGAGGCTGATGCCCGCGCCAAGCTGGCTGCCTATGAAGCACTGGCCAAACAGGTCACTGCCGAAGCTCAAGTTAGCAGCGAACTGACCCAGGGCGCCAACGGCGTGATCCTGAAAGCCCGCCTGCAATTCACCTGCACTGCCGAAAAACTGATTTTCGAAATGCGGGCCCGCTCTATCTGAGTGGTCTGATAACGCGGCAGGTTTGCCTGCCGTGTTGACCCTTCTGCTGTGGGTCGGCGTTCTATAGTTACTCTATCCCACAGACGTTTTTGCCCGGCGCGAGTCGGCCAACAGAAGGCGTAAACATCATGACGCAGCGATGGATCTCTGCCCCCAATCCCACTCTCTATCGTGATCCGTGCTGCCAACAGGCAGCAGGCGTGACCTCAGCACAGGGGCAGCCATCGTGATGCGACGCTGGATCTGGGCTCTGCTGGCCCTCTGCTGTTTTCCCCTGCTGGCGGCTGAGCTCAAGCCGGTGCGTTTGCCCCAACCCGGGGACCTCGAAAGCATTCTGCAAAAGCGCGAACTCAGGGCTCTGGTGGTCTATGAGCGTGGTTTCTATTTTCTCGATCGCGGCTCCCAGTACGGCATTCTGGTCAATCAGCTGCAAGGATTCGAGCGCTGGCTGAACAACATCTATCTTGCCAAAGAGAAGGTCAAACTCAAGGTGGTCTACATCCCGGTGCGCCAGGACAAGCTGCTGGACTATCTGGCCGAGGGGCGCGGCGATCTGGTGGCGGCGACCATGACGGTGACCCCGACCCGGCGTGAACAGGTGGCCTTCTCCCGGCCGCTCATCTCCTCCATCGAGGAGTGGGTGGTGAGCCAGAACAGCTTGCCCGCCTTCAACCGCATTACCCAGCTCTCCGGCAGGCGGGTCTGGGTGCGCGCCAGCTCCAGCTACTACGAGAGTTTGCGCCAGCTCAACTGGTTGTTTCGCGAGCTGGGGTTGCCCCCCGTCTATATCGAAACGGTGCCCGAATACCTGCAGGATGGCGATCTGCTGGAGATGGTGGCCGCCGGCATTATTCCCCTGACTGTGACTGACAGCTACAAGGGACGGATCTGGCTGGGTGGCATGATCTCCGGCCTCAAGGCTCACAAGTTGATCCCCCTGCGCAGCAACGGCACCAGTGCCTGGGCGCTGCGCAAGAACAGCCCCGAGCTGCTCAAGGCGGTCAATGGCTATCTGGCGAGTGTCAGCCGCAACAGCCTCTACAGCGACATGACCCTGCGCCGCTTGCTGGCTCGCAGCGATCAGATGAGCAATATCTTGGCGCCGGATCCTATGGGGCGCCTCGCGACCATTCGCAAGGTGCTGGAGAAGTACGCCAATCAATACGATCTCGACTGGCTGATGCTGGCGGCGCTTGGCTACAAGGAGTCCGGCCTCAATCCCAAGGCGCGCTCGCCCAAGGGGGCCGTGGGCCTTATGCAACTGCTGCCCAGTACGGGGCGGGAAGTCGGCATCAACGGCGCCAGACTCACCACGCTGGAGGGAAATGTGGAGGCCGCCTGCCGCTACATGCGGTTGATCCTCGATACCTACTTCAATGATCCCAAGCTGGATCGGCTCAACCGCCACCTGTTTGCCCTCGCCGCCTACAACGCCGGACCGAACCGGGTGCAGGCGCTGCGAGGCAAGGCGGAGAAACTGGGGCTCGATCCCAACGTCTGGTTCGGCAACGTGGATCAGCTGGTAGCCAACGAAGTCGGACAGGGGCCGATCAACTATGTCGGCACCATCTACAAGTACTACGTGGCCTATCGTTTCAGCCTGCCCCAGATCGAGGGCAAGGCTGCCGCTATCGAAGCGGCTCAGCCCTGAGCCGGTTGACCGGCAGGGTCGCCTGCACGGTCGGCAATTGCCAGCCACCGTCCCTGTGTTGCAAAAACCAGTGAGCAGGGCCGGTGGCCGGGATGAGATCTGGCTGGCTGAGCTGGCCCAGATAGCGCAACATCGGGGTATCATGCAGTTCCATCAGCAACTCCTTTTGAATATGTGAAGAGGCTCGCCAGCGTTATGACACCCGGCCATGACAGCAGGATGACACCATGATCTCCGGATCCTTTGCCCTGATCGACGATCCCCTGCTGGCGCTCAAGGTGCGTTGCCACTGGATCCGCCATGCCCGCGAGCGGATCCAGGCGCAGTACTACAGCTGGGAGGAGGACAGCTGCGGCAAGCTGCTGCTGAGCGAGCTGCTTCACGCCGCCCGGCGCGGCGTCAAGGTGCAGCTGCTGGTGGATGATCTCTATGCCGGTGACAACCGCTTTCTGGAGATGGTGGCTCACTACCCCGGGATCGAGGTGCGGCTGTTCAACCCCTTCTGGCTGCGGGGCTGGCGCCCGCTGGCACTGCTGCTGGAGGGGCTGCTCAGCTTTCGCCGCATCAACCACCGGATGCATAACAAACTGCTGCTGGTGGATGGCAAGCTGGCGCTGATCGGCGGGCGCAACATCGGCGATCGCTACTTCGGTCTGGATCCGCAAGCCCCCTTCGTGGATCTCGATCTCGCCTGTCAGGGGGGGCTGTGCCAGCAGATGGCGCAGGGGTTCGAGCAGTTCTGGCACAGCCGCTGGAGTCACCCCATCCGCCATCTGCTGCGCCGCGAGTTGCTGCCCGCCGAAATAGAGGTGGTCAACGACTTCCTGTTCACCATGACGGATCCGGCGGTGGCGACGGTCTACGATCTGCCTGCGGCGCTGTTTGACGAGAGCGATGTGCCGCTGCAGTGGCATGAAGGGCGGGCCGAGGTGTGGTTCGACCGTCCCGGCAAGGGGCTGATCTCCCGTCCCACCACCGCCCGTCAGCTCTGGCGCCAGCTGGCTGACAATCCCGGCTCGCTGGGGTTGGTGACCCCTTACCTCATCCTGACCCGCGGGTTTCGGCACCGTCTGGCGCGGCTGCGCCAGCAGGGGGTCGCCATCGACATTCTCACCAACTCGCTGGCCAGCACCGATGTGCCGCTGGTCTATGGCGCCTATCAGCGCTATCTCGGCTGGTTGCTGCGGCGCGGGATCCGGGTCGCCGAGTTTGACCACGGCCACGGCAGCCTGCACGCCAAGCTGATCCTGCTGGGGAAGGATCGAGCGCTTTTTGGCAGCCTCAACCTCGATCCCCGCTCGCTGTTTCTCAATACCGAGCTGATGCTGCATCTGCACTGCCCGCCGATCTGCGAGGCGCTGCGAATGTGGCTGGCTCGCTGGCAGGAGCAGGCGGGTGGATTGCCGCGCAAACCCGAGGGGTGGTCAAGGCGACTGATAGCCCGCCTGAGCGACTGGTTGCCACTGCGGCGTTGGCTGTGAGGCGGCCATTTTTTGTGCGAGATCTCGCAAAGCCTTGTAAGCCATTGCTGATGACTCTTGCGGGTGAATAACCACGCATGAATATATCTTACTGTTTTATAACAATTTAGTGGTGATGATAAGGCTGTTTTTTGTACTCTGATGTGAATGGAATTAGCATAAAAACGTTTTTTATTTTGTTTTTATGCGTAATATTTCAGTTGCAAGGACAAACACGGCGGCTTGTCTGCCGTGTGGACGAAGGTTGTAACGGGTAGCTGGTCGGTTGCATTGCTGCAATTGGCGCGCACTTCAGATGGGTCGCGAACTATCGGAAAGTGAAACAGAAGCTCGGCGTGGCCGGACTCCAATATGGAACATGCTATTTGCGAGGGGGTGACATGGACATGTCACCCCACTTTTTTGGTTCTTTGGCGAGTCTCGAGCCAATGAACGTTGGCCGCTAGGGGGCTGGTAAATAGCCTGACACGATATGGACCACTCTCGACCGCATTGAATCTCGGCAGCCCAGGTTAATGTAAAAAGGCCCCCTTGCATTAGCGAGGGGGCCTTTTTATCGGCCAGCGATCAGGGAAATATCAGCCCTTGATGCGCTCGATGCGGCCACCCAGACCCTGCAGCTTCTGCTCGATGTTCTCGTAGCCACGGTCGATGTGGTAGATGCGGTCGACGATGGTGGAGCCTTCGGCGACGAAGCCGGCTAGCACCAGGCTGGCAGAGGCGCGCAGATCGGTCGCCATCACCTGAGCCCCCTTGAGCTGAGCAGTGTCGCGGCAGATGGCCACATTACCCTGCAACTCGATGTCTGCGCCCATCCGTACCAGCTCGGGAACGTGCATGAAGCGGTTCTCGAAGATGGTTTCGGTGATCATGCCGGTACCTTGTGCCACCGCGTTCAGTACGGTGAACTGTGCCTGCATGTCGGTCGGGAAGGCCGGGTAGGGGGCGGTCTTGATGGTGACCGGCTTGAGGGTGCGGCCAGTCATGTCGAGGGTGATCCAGTCTTCACCCTTCTCAATCAGTGCGCCAGCCTCTTCCAGCTTGACCAGTACCGCTTCCAGCAGGGTCGGGTCGGTCTTGCGGCAGGTGATCTTGCCGCCGGTGACCGCCGCGCCCACCAGGAAGGTTCCGGTTTCGATGCGGTCAGGCTGCACGCTGTAGTTGCCGCCGTGCAGGCGCTCGACACCATCGATGGTCAGGGTGTCGGTACCCGCCCCCTGGATCTTGGCACCCAGGGTATTGAGGAAGTTGGCCAGATCGACCACTTCCGGCTCGCGCGCGGCGTTTTCGATCACGGTGCGGCCATCAGCCAGGGTCGCAGCCATCATCAGGTTTTCGGTACCGGTCACGGAGACCATATCCATCAGGATGTGAGCGCCTTTCAGGCGGCCATCGACACGGGCCTTGATGTAACCATCTTCGATGGTGATCTTGGCACCCATCAGCTGCAGGCCGTGGACGTGCAGGTTGACCGGACGGGCACCGATGGCGCAACCGCCGGGCAGGGAGACATCAGCGGCGCCGAAACGGGCAGCCAGCGGGCCCAGCGCCAGAATGGAGGCGCGCATGGTCTTCACCAGCTCGTAGGGGGCGACGTGGTTGTTGACCGCACCGGTCAGCACGGTGACGTTGCCGTTGACTTTGGTGGTGGCGCCCAGCATCTCCAGCAGCTTGATGGTGGTGCCCACATCTTTCAGGCGCGGCACGTTGGAGAGGTGTACCTCTTCATCACACAGCAGGGTCGCGAACAGGATCGGCAGGGCTGCGTTTTTGGCGCCAGAGATGGTCACTTCGCCGTTGAGAGTACAACGACCATCGATTTTGAATTTGTCCATTTTTACTTCGTTACCAAATCAGGAGGGCAATAGGAATTTACGTTCGCGTTTCCACTCGGCGTCGGTGAACGCCTTGATGGAGAGGGCATGGATGGCGTTGCTGGCGATCTTGTCCATCAGCGGGGCATAGATGGCCTGCTGCTTCTTGACCCGGCTCATGCCGTCAAACATGTCACCGACGGCGATCACTTGGTAGTGACTACCGTCCCCTTTGACATGGACTTCGGACAATGGTAGAGCCTCAAGGAGTATCGCTTCAATTTCAGAGACTTGCATTATGCGTCCTCAGTTGTGAGCGGGGTTGACTGAAACAGCCCGGCCACCCCGTAGAGGTTGGCCAGGGTATAGAAATCACTGGAGGCGCCCACCAGTAGCGGTGTGGCGCCTCGCGCTAATACGGCTTTGGCCCATTTGACCAGCAGGGCCAGTCCGGCAGAGTCGAGGGTGGCGACGCCGCTGAGCTCGAGCTGGTCGTCCTGCCACCATTCGGCGCGGCGTTGCCACAGGTCATTGACCTGTGGCGCCTGCAGATCACCGCTCAGGATCATTTCTTGAGTACCAGCGGCTTGGCATTGTGTTCGTTGAGCTGCTTGATCACGGCATCGATGCCATTCTGGCGGATGAGGCCGCCCAGCTCGCTCTGCTTGGCGGAGAGCAGGCTGATCCCCTCTGCCACCATGTCGAAGGCTTTCCACTCACCGGTCTTGTTGTTCTTGCGCAGCTTGAACTCGAGGAAGATGTCCGGCTTGCCGGCCTCTTTCACGCTGACATTGACTGCGGTGATGTTGCTTGTGCCCGGTGCCTTGCCCGGCTCGACCTTGACGGTCTGCTTGTCGAAGTGGGCCAGCGCGTCGGCGTAGGAGCTCACCATGTACTCGGTAAAGGCGGCGACGAAGGCGTCACGTTGGGCCGGAGTGGTCTCCTTGATCTGGTTGCCCAGCACCTTGTATGCAGCGAAGCGGTTGTCCACATAGGGCAGCAGCTCTTCGCGGATGATCACCCGCAGGTGATCCGGATTGCTCTTCACCTGGGCCTGATCGGCCTTCAGGCGGGCAAAGGTCTGCTTGGCAGCCTGATCAACCAGCGCGTTAGGGTCGGTGGCATCGACTGCGGCCTGGGCAGACAGGGAAAAGAGCATGCTGGTCATCAGACCCAGCAGCAGGGCGATTTTCTTGAACATGGTTACTCCTTCTTGCTGTCTGATTTGCTGTCGGAGGATTGGCTGTAGAGGAACTTGCCAATCAGATCTTCCAGCACGATGGCGGATTTGGTGTCTTCAATCAGGTCGCCATCCTTGAGCATCTCGGTGCCCATCTCCTCATCGCTGAAACCGGGGGCCAGACCGATGTACTGCTCGCCGAGCAGACCGGAGGTGAGGATGGAGAGGGTGCTGGTATCGGCGAACTCGCCAGCGCTCTTTTGCATCATCAGGGTCACTTCAGGCACCTGGGTTTTCGGGTCCAGTACGATATCGCTGACCCGACCGACCACCACGCCGCCGACCTTGACCGGCGAACGGACTTTCAGGCCGCCGATATTATCGAAATGCGCGCGCAGGGTATAGGTTTCTCCTTCCGGTTTGAAGCTCAAACCGGCCACTTGCAGGGCCAGTGCCAGAATGGCACCGATGCCAGCCAGCATGAAGGTGCCGACCAGGAATTCTACTTTGCTGAACTTCATCTTTACCTTATCCAAACATGACTGCAGTGAGTATAAAATCCAGGCCGAGTACGGCGAGGGATGAGTGGACCACGGTACGGGTCGTGGCCTGACTGATCCCGGCCGAGGTCGGCTTGGCATCATAGCCGTTAAAGAGCGCAATCCAGGTAACCACCAGGGCGAAGATCAGGCTCTTGATGGCGCCCTGCATGATGTCTTCACCCCAATCGACGGAGGCCTGCATGGCAGACCAGAAGCCCCCTTCGTCCACGCCGAGCCAGTCCACGCCGACCAGTTTGCCGCCGAAGATACCGATCAGGCTGAACATAAAAGCCAGCAGTGGCATGCTGATGACGCCAGCCCAGAAGCGGGGGGCTACCACTCGGCGCAGCGGATCGACCGCCATCATCTCGAGGCTCGAAAGCTGCTCGGTGGCCTTCATCAGACCGATCTCGGCGGTCAGGGCCGAACCGGCGCGGCCGGCAAACAGCAGCGCCGTGACCACAGGCCCCAGTTCCCGCAGCAGGGAGAGGGAAACCAGCGGCCCCAGGCTCTGCTCGGCGCCGAAATCCTTCAATACGTTGTAACCCTGCAGCGAGAGCACCATGCCGATGAACAGGCCGGAGACCAGAATGATGGCCACCGACTGCACGCCCACCACATAGAGCTGCTGGACAAGCAGCGGGAAATGCTTGCGCGGTTCGGGTTTGCCCGCCAGCGCATGGAACAACATGATAGTGGCACGACCGACGGAGCTGATAAACCGCACTCCGACCCGCCCCAGCTTGCTTATTTGACTTATCAACATCAGAGATCCTGTAGCAGATCGCCTGCCGGAAAATGAAACGGAACAGGACCATCGGGCAATCCTTTGAGGAACTGCTCGACTTCGGGATTGTGTTCCTCGCGCAGCTGATCCGGCGTGCCGTGGGCCACTACTTTGCGATTGGCAATGATGTAGGCGTAATCGGCGATGCTCAGCACCTCTTTCACGTCGTGGGTGACGATGACGGAGGTGATACCAAGGGCATCGTTTAGCTCCTTGATCAGCTTGACCAGCACCGCCATGGTGATGGGGTCCTGCCCGACGAACGGCTCGTCATACATGATGAGGTCAGGATCGAGCGCAATTGCCCGTGCCAGCGCTGCCCGGCGCGCCATGCCGCCGGAGAGCTCGGAGGGCATCAGTTTCGCCGCGCCGCGCAAGCCCACCGCCTGCAGCTTCATCATGACGATGGTGTGGATCAGCTCCTCCGGCAGGCCGGAGTGTTCCCGTAGCGGGAAGGCCACATTGTCGTAGACCGTCATGCCGGTAAACAGGGCGCCGCTCTGGAACAGCATGCTCATCCGCTTGCGCACTTCATAGAGGCGCGAACGGGAGAGGGTGGGGATATCTTCCCCGTCAAACAGAATGTGACCGGACTCCGGCTTGAGCTGGCCACCGATCAGCCGCAGCAGGGTGGTTTTACCGATGCCGCTCGGGCCCATGACGGCGGTCACCTTGCCACGAGGAATGGTCAGGTTGATCCCGTCATACAACAGCCGATCTCCGTGACTGAAGGTCAGATCGGAGATGGTGATCAGGTCATTGTTCAAACAATTGTCCATCCGGTGTAAATGAGGTGCGAATTTTATGGGCTAGTCTAGGTCTAAGCAACAGCAAGGAACAACTATTGAACAGCCCCTGGACCCGTTTGCGCGACAGTTTTCTGTAACAAAGTGCGTCGCTGGGAGCAGGACTTGCCATCCGATTCGCTTATCCGGGCAGACTTTTTTATAATCCCGCAGCTAATTTCGGCCCGGAGCTGTGTCTTTATGTCTGTAAAGCCTGAGAAAGTGTCTGAACTGTTCGATTTTCGTCGCAGTGCCCGCGCGGTGCTGGACACAGAAAAGCAAGCCATTGATGGACTCTATCAGTATCTGAACGACGCCTTCGACAAGGCGTGCGAGATGATGCTGTGCTGTGGTGGCAAGATAGTGGTCACCGGCATGGGCAAGTCGGGTCATATCGGCAGCAAGATTGCCGCCACCTTGGCCAGCACCGGTACCCCGGCCTTCTTCCTCCATCCGGGGGAAGCGAGTCACGGCGATCTGGGGATGATCTCCAGCGGCGACCTTATCATCGCCATCTCCAACTCCGGCGAGAGCGACGAAATCCTGGCTCTGCTGCCGGTACTCAAGCGCCGCGGCATTCCGCTCATCTGTATGACCGGCAATCCCGCCTCCACCATGGCCAAAGAGGCCAACGTGCATCTGTGCATCAAGGTGGAGAAAGAGGCCTGCCCGCTGGGTCTGGCACCCACTTCCAGCACCACGGCAACCTTAGTCATGGGCGATGCCCTGGCGGTGGCTCTGCTGGAAGCGCGCGGTTTTACCGCCGATGACTTCGCCCTCTCTCACCCGGGCGGTTCCCTTGGCAAGCGTCTGTTGCTGCGGGTCGGCGACCTGATGCACAGCGGTGAGCTGTTGCCCCGGGTGGGGATAGATGCCACCATCAGCCAGGCGCTGCTGGAAGTGAGCCGCAAGGGGCTCGGTATGACGGCGGTGGTCGATGGCAATGGCCTGCTGGCCGGGCTCTTTACCGATGGCGACCTGCGCCGCATTCTTGACCAGCAGATCGATATCCATCACACCCCCATCAGCCGTGTGATGACGGCCAACTGTGTTACCGTAGGTCCAGAGATGATGGCTGCAGAAGCCGTCAAGCTGATGGAAACGAGAAAAATCAACGGATTACTGGTCGTGGATGAAGAGAAACGCCCGCTCGGCGCCTTCAACATGCACGACCTGCTGAAAGCCGGAGTAATTTGATGCAAAACGTACCGACCCTCTATGGTCCGGTGACGCGCAGCCAGTTCGACAAGGCGGCGCAAATCCGCCTGCTGGTGTGCGATGTGGACGGGGTGCTCTCCAACGGCCTCATCTACATGGGAAACAACGGCGAAGAGCTGAAAACCTTCTGCACCCGCGATGGTGCGGGCATGCGAGCATTGCTCAATGCCGGGATCGAGATCGCCATTATCACCGGGCGCAACTCCCGTATCGTCAGCGATCGGATGAAAAGCCTGGGGGTGGCTCATGTGGTGCAGGGGGCTGATAAAAAGCTGCCTCACTTCGAAGCGCTGCTGGCCAAGCTGGGGCTGACCCCGGAACAGGCTGCCTATATGGGCGATGACACCATCGATCTGCCGGTGATGCAGGTCTGTGGGCTCGGCATTGCCGTGGCCGATGCCCATCCGCTGGTGCTGAGTCGTGCCGATATGGTGACCCGGCTTGGCGGTGGCATGGGCGCGGTGCGCGAGGTGTGTGACCTCATTTTGCAGGCGCAGGGCCACGAGGATTATCAGCCCGAGGCCTCGGTATGAGCAGACAGACCCTGTTGTTTGCCCTACTGTTTCTGGTTGCGCTGGTTGCCTGGCAGTTGGGCAAGGTTGAGCTGGTGCCGGAGAGCGCCGTCAAAATCGAAAACTATCAGCCGGATTTTGTCGCCAAAGATCTGGTGACCACCCGTTTTGATATCAACGGCAAGCGCACCGAGCGGCTGGAGTCGACCTACGCCGAGTATTATCAAATCCTCGAGCAGGCCACCTTCGACAAGCCGGTGGTCTACATGTATGACGATCAGGGTGCCGCCGAGTGGAAGGTGACAGCCGAAACCGGCGTGCTCAACACCGGCGACAACGTCATCCTGCGGGACAAGGTGCATCTGGATGGTCTGCTACCTACCTCTTTCATCTCCACACTGGATACCCCCTATCTGGAGCTGGATCTGGTGACACAGGATGTGCGCAGCAACCGGGAAGTGAACATTCTGGGTCGGGATTTCCAGACCCAAGGGGTTGGCCTCAAGGGCCATCTGGACCGCAAATATTTTGAGTTACTGGATCAAGGCCATGCCATCTATTTCAATGAAAAACGCTAATCTGGCCCTCGCAGCCCTGTTGTTGTGTGGTGCGGTGACCGCCAAAGAGTCCGACTTTGCCGAGAAGGTCTATGTCGATGCCGTCAAACAGGTGGCCGAGATGCAGGACAACCGCATCACCTTCGAAGAGGATGTGACCATCAATCAGGGCACCATCCGGATCAAAGCTGACAAGGTAGTAGTGACCCGTTCCGGTGAGAAAGGGGCCGAGGTGATGACTGCCTACGGCAAACCCGCCACCTTCTTCCAGATCCTGGATAACGGCAAGCCGGTCAATGCCCACGGCAACACTATCCGCTACGAGCTGAAGAACCGTCTGGTGACCATCACCGGCAACGGTCAGCTCAAGCAGGAAGATAGCCAGGTCAATGGCGATCTGATCCGCTACGACATCGTCAAACAGAAGATGATCGCCGAGAGCAAGAGCCCGAGCCAGCGGGTCAAAACCGTGTTCCTGCCGGATCAGGTAGAGAATTTCGACAAGCCCGCCGACCAGAAGAAGCAGGGAAAATAAGCCATGGCAGTGTTGAAAGCAGTGGGTCTGCAGAAGAGCTACAAGCGCCGCATGGTGGTGAGTGACGTCAGCCTTGAAGTGGGCACTGGCCAGATTGTCGGCCTGCTCGGCCCCAACGGGGCGGGCAAGACCACCTCCTTCTACATGATCGTGGGGCTGGTGCAGCGCGATGCAGGTCTCATCACCATCGACGATCAGGACATCAGCCTGCAGCCCATGCATGTGCGGGCGCGTAACGGCATCGGTTACCTGCCACAGGAGGCCTCCATCTTCCGTCGCCTGTCGGTGTTCGACAACCTGATGGGCGTGATGCAGACCCGCAAGGGGTTGAGCCGTGAGGAGCGTGAAGACAAGGTTCAGCAACTGCTGGAAGAGTTCAATATCACCCACATTCGCGACAACCTGGGGCAGAGCCTCTCCGGCGGTGAGCGCCGTCGGGTCGAGATCGCCCGTGCGCTGGCGGCCGAGCCGCGTTTTATTCTGCTGGATGAACCCTTTGCAGGGGTTGACCCGATTTCTGTGATAGACATCAAGAAGATCATTCAGCATCTGAAAGATAGAGGCCTTGGCGTCTTGATTACCGACCACAACGTCAGAGAGACTCTGGACGTATGTGAGAAGGCCTATATCGTCAGCCACGGCAAGATGATTGCCGAAGGTGCACCGGCTGACATCCTTGCCGATGAGCAGGTCAAGCGCGTCTATTTGGGCGATCAATTCAGTCTATAGTAAGGGGGCATGCCTTCATTTCCTTTGACGAGTGCCTCGCTGAACATAAGGATATCCCGACGTAGATGAAGCCGACATTACAGTTGCGTCTCGGTCAGTCCCTGACCATGACGCCGCAATTACAACAAGCGATTCGTCTGCTCCAGCTCTCCACTCTGGAACTTCAGCAGGAAATTCAGCAAGCGCTCGAAAACAACCCTCTGCTGGAGCAGGAAGAGAGCGAGGCGCAAGAGACCAGTCCGGAAGCGCCGGTCGATGCCAGCCAGCTGGATTCCAGCGATGCCATGGCCCAAGAGCAGATGCCGGACGAGTTGCCGGTGGATACCACCTGGGACGAGGTTTACTCTGCCGGCACCGCCCAGAGCGCGGGCCCCATCCATGATGGGGAAGATAGCGTCTATCAGGGTGAAACCACCGAAAACCTGCAGGATTATCTGCTGTGGCAGATGCGGCTCACACCGTTCAGCGATGTGGATGCCGCCATCGCGCTCGCCATCATCGATGCCATCGACGAATCCGGTTATCTGACCGTTGCGCTGGAGGATATCCAGGCTGCAGTCACCAGCGATGACGTAGAGGTGGAACTCGATGAGGTCGAGGCGGTACTCAAGCGGGTGCAGCACTTCGATCCGGTCGGCATTGCTGCCCGTTCTGTGCAGGAGTGTTTGCTGATCCAGCTGGACCAGTATGACCCGCAGACCCCCTGGCTCAACGAGGCCAAAGAGGTGATCCTCGAGCACATGGAGCTGCTCGGCAACCGGGATTACCGCACCCTCGCCCGCAAGACAAAACTCAAAGAGAGCGACCTCAAGGAGGTGCTGGATCTGATCCAGCTGCTGGAGCCGCGTCCCGGCAACGGCATCATCCAGAGCGACTCCCAGTACGTGATCCCCGACGTCACCGTGGTCAAGAAGGGCAGCAAGTGGGTGGTCGAGCTCAATCCAGACTCCGCCCCCCGCATCCGGGTCAACGAGACCTATGCCGCCATGGCTCGCAACGCTCGCAGCAGCACCGACACCCAGTTTATTCGCTCCCATTTGCAGGAAGCCAAGTGGTTCATCAAGAGTCTGGAAAGTCGCAATGACACCCTGCTGAAAGTGGCCAGTTGCATTGTCGAGCAGCAACAGGGCTTTTTCGAGTATGGTGAAGAGGCGATGAAGCCGATGGTGCTCAATGACATCGCCGAAGCGGTGGAGATGCATGAGTCGACCATCTCCCGGGTGACGACCCAGAAGTACATGCATACCCCCCGTGGTATCTTCGAATTGAAGTTTTTTTTCTCCAGCCATGTGAACACCGAAGGAGGAGGAGAGTGCTCATCGACCGCAATTCGCGCGCTCATCAAGAAGCTGGTCACGGCAGAGAATCCTGCCAAGCCGTTAAGTGATAGCAAGATCGCGGATTTGCTGGCCGAACAGGGTATTATGGTGGCGAGACGCACGATCGCTAAGTATCGCGAATCCTTGTTTATCCCACCTTCCAATCAGCGCAAACGCCTGGTTTAGGCAAACAAAAGGATGATGTTATGCAAATTAACCTGACCGGACACCATGTCGAGATCACCGAAGCTCTGCGTGATTATGTGAATAACAAATTTGCCAAACTCGAGCGTCACTTCGACCACATCAACAATGTTCATGTGGTGCTTAGCGTGGAAAAACTGAACCAGATAGCGGAAGCCAAATTGCACGTCAGCGGTGGCGAAGTGTTTGCCAACTCTGAACATGCCGATATGTATGCTGCGATAGACACCTTGCTCGACAAGCTGGACAGGCAGATCATCAAGCACAAAGATAAGTTAAATAAAAAATAACCATGCAACTTGAACACATACTGAGTCGGGACTGCACCAAGAGTGCAGTCCCTTGTACCAGCAAGAAACGCGCCCTCGAAATCATCAGCGAGCTGGCCGCCGAACGCCTTGGCACCTCCCGTCAGGCGCTGTTTGAATGCTTGCTGGCCCGCGAAAAAATGGGTAGTACTGGGATCGGTGCCGGTATTGCGATCCCCCACGGTCGCATTGACGATGAGTTCCCGCCAACCGCGATCCTGATGACCTTTGCCGACCCTATTCCTTTCGACTCCATCGACAATCAACCGGTTGACCTGCTGTTTGCCTTGCTGGTGCCGGAAAGCGAGTGCAAGCAGCATCTCAAGACCCTTTCTCTGATGGCTTCCAAGCTGGGTGACAAGGCGGTTTGCCGCCAGTTGCGTCAGGCAACCAGCGACGAAGAGCTCTATCAGATCATGACCTCGGCCTGACAGCAGGCCAAGGATGAGACACCCGTTTTGGCGTGAGGGAACAAGATGCAGTTAATCGTGGTAAGTGGACGTTCGGGCTCCGGTAAAACGGTAGCCCTGCGAGTACTGGAAGATCTGGGTTACTACTGTGTGGACAACCTGCCGGTCAATCTGCTGCCCCAGCTGATTGTTTCGGTCGAGAGCCAGTACGACAAGCTGGCGGTCAGTATCGATGTGCGCAACCTGCCGAGCGATCCGGAGAAACTGGAAAATCTGCTGGCTCAGGTGCGCAATGAGGGGCGGGTAGAGTTCTCCAGCTTTTTCTTCGACGCCGACAACGGCACTCTGCTCAAGCGTTATGGCGAGAGCCGCCGTTTGCACCCCCTCTCGCGCAACAAGCTGTCGCTGGATGAGGCGATTCGGGAGGAGACCCACCTGCTGGCGCCACTCTCCTCGACTGCTGACCTGCGTATCGACACCACCACCCTCAGCATTCACGACCTGAGCGAGCTCATCAAGACCCGGGTTCTCGGCAAGAAAGAGAACGAGCTGGTGCTGGTCTTCGAGTCATTCGGGTTCAAGTACGGCATTCCCAAGGATGCCGACTTCGTGTTCGATGCCCGTTTCCTGCCCAATCCACACTGGATTCCCGAACTCAAGCCGTTTACCGGCAAGGATGAGCCGGTTGCCAACTACCTCTCGGCGCAGGCTGACGTGATGCTGTTTACCCAGCAGATCGAAAACATGCTGGTGACCTGGTTGCCCCATCTGGAGCGCAATAATCGCAGCTACCTGACGGTCGGTATCGGTTGTACCGGTGGGCAGCACCGCTCGGTCTTTATCGCCGAGCGGTTGGCGAGTGCTTTCCGCTTGCTTGGCAAGAACGTGCAGATCCGCCACCGCACTCTCGACAAGAGTGCCCCCCAATCCTGACGGACCAATAGGACGATCCGATGACTGTTTCCGCCTCGGTTGAAGTGAAAAACAAGCTGGGTATTCATGCCAGACCGGCCATGATGCTGTTCGAACTGGTGCAGGGTTTCGATGCCCATGTGTTGCTGCGCAATGAAGATGGTGTGGAGGCTGATGCCGACAGCATTATTGGCTTGTTGATGCTCGATTCGGCTCAAGGCAGGCAGGTAGAGGTTCAGGTAGAGGGCCCCGAAGAGGAGGAGGCCCTTGCTGCCGTGGTGGAGCTGTTCACCTCCGGCTTCAACGAGGAGTAGTCACTCCTCGCTCGATATTATGAACCGGTACGCGCCAGCGCTTTGAAGCTGGCAAAATCCCTGCAAGCCAGCAGATTCCTGTTGGCTTTTTCGTTCATCAGTGCCAGAAACAGGTCGTAGAGACCCATAGCCTCTTCGTAGTCGGCCTTGCTGATGGCCAGTACGAAGATGAGCGTCGCGACTTCGCCATTGCCCCATTCGATCCCCTGCGGTGCCAGCACGGTGTAAACCAGAGTGCGGCGTGCCAGCAGGCCGAGGGAGTGGGGCAGGGCGATCCCTTCTCCCAACATGGTGGAGACGATGCTTTCCCGTTCCTGCAGCGACGTGCGGAAATCTTGCTCGACTAGTCCCTCGTCTTCCAGCTGATCGCAAACCTGTGTAAAAAGCTGATATTGGCTGAGAGGTTCAGTCACCACCATGAAGTGGTTCGTATCGAAATATTTGTCGAGCATGTAGGGGCGGGTGCGATCGATCAGCACCAGCTTGCCGAGTTGCTCCAGCTGGTACTGGGTCGGGAAGGGGTCGACTTGTACGACAGGTCCCCCCTTCTCGCTCACCTTGACGGTACTAATGACAAAGTCCTGCTCGATGTGTGCCAACCCTTCATAATCACGCACCGATTCCAGCGTGGTCAGCTGTAGCTGGGGATATTCTCGTCTGATGCGCGCCTCCAGCACCCTGAAGGTGGCATTTCCCGCGTCGCATAACAGCAGTGCCAGCGGGCGTCTGGTGTAGCCGATATCATAGTTACGTTCCAGACCTACCCCGATATGGATCACCAGATAGCCGATCTCGTGGTGGGTCAGTCGGTAGGGGGTCTGCTTGATCCACTCCGAAATGGCCGCCAGGGTGATGTCATAGGCAAGGGGATAGTACTGCTTGATGTGATCTGCCAGTGGATTGTGGCTGCCAATCTGGTATTTGACCCGCAGCAACATGGCGCTAATGTGGCTCTGCAGATCGGCTCGCAGTTGCTGGTCACCACGCAAGTCATAGGGGTAGTGCTGATGGATGTAGGTCAGCAAATGTGTCACAAGCTGTTCGCTTTCCACTGCCATGACCGGGCTCAGGCTCGGACTGTCTGCCATCAGACGAGCCTGGATCTGGATAGCGAGACTAGCTATTTCGCCATCTGTGGGTGACGTCAGGGTTGGTAGCTCAGTATAAATATCGCGGGCAGCTTCCAGCAGTGGAGTGGTAAGGTCTTCACTGGTGAACTGGTGCAGTTCGTGACCGGACGCTTGCCTCAGCAGAGCTACGGCACAGTAGATCGTGAGCTGCTGCAGGCTCTCGTCAGCGAGACGCAACTGATGGCGAGCGAGTTGGGCATGAATGTGGTTGCCTACCACCTCCATCGTCTTGCTGGGACAGATATTTGGCAGCAGGCTCTGTAACTGGGTGCTGTGCAATAGCTCCTGATAGAGCAATTGGGTGAGGCAGGCGCGAATAGCAGTTTCGCAGCCTTGGATGCGCATACCCTGTCGGGGTTTGCTCTCGACACTGAGTCTAAAGTGGCCGAGTTGTTCACGTACCTCCGCCATATCCCCCTGTAGTGCCGTCCGGCTCAGGTACCAGGTATCCGCCAAGTCATCGAGCTTGATTCCCTGCTCTGCCGTTAGCAACAAGATCTGCAGATGCAGCACCCGCTCACGGCTAGTGCGTGGCAGCGTACACTCCTGCTCCTGTGCGGCCAATAATCCATCAAACAATCCCTGGTTGTAGATCTTCAGTTGGTAGCCGCTGCCACGCTGATGGATAAGGTGAGCTCCGTGGTTAGCAATCAGCTCGTTGAGAGTTGCCACATCGGTGCGTACCGTACGGGTGGAGACGTTAAGGCGACGAGCAAGCTCCTCCTGAGGTAGCGGCGCCGCATGGAGTTGCGTGAGCAGCTGATGGAGTCTGGGGTGGGGAAGCTTGATCATGAGGGGGGGCGAGACTCCTGTCGAGAGATAAAGGATCAATGTTAACTACGGGGCAACCAACAAACCAGCCACTGCCAACTCTATCAGCCAGTGGCTGGCGGCATATCAGCCTTTACCTACATGTTCAGGTAATAACTGTTTCACCATTTCAAGCAAGGCGCGCACATCCTCGGGGCGAGTGTGACCGCTCGCGCTGTCAATGATGGAACTGTAGACGTGGGGGAGCACCTTCTCGACCCCGGCATCCAGCGCAATCCGCACAATCTCCTCGAAGTTGTCCAGATCGATGCCGCCGGTGGGCTCCAGCCAGAAGCCGTGGCGAGCACAAGCCTCGGCCACCGCCTGATACTCGTCGCGGCAGGCCAGCCCGCCCATGGGGAAGAATTTGACCGAGCTGCCACCCATGTCCTTGAGCAGGGCGATGGCGGTATCGATGGGGACAATCCCGTCCGGCTGCCCAGCGCTGAGCGGGCCGGTGGAGATCTTCACCATACCCGGCGTACCGGTGGGGGAGATCAGGCCGTTAACCAGCGTTTCTGACTGGCCGAGCAGCGCTCGGCTGGCGCCAACGCCAGTGAACACCTGGTTGACGTGCTGGGGCTGCAGCTGGCAGGCCAGCTCGGCCACCATGGCGGACTGGCGCGGATCACCGGCCCCCAGACCGATGGAGAGAGCGTTATCGATAAGCTTGGCGTACTCCTTCATATCAGCAACTGCAGAGGGGATATCCGGGTAGTTTTTGGAGAGCACACCGACCAGCACGTGGCCTTCGGCGGCGTCGTATACCTCGACGGCATTCTCTTTGGAACCTGCCAGCACGTTGAGACAGACCCGATCACGGTAGTAGTTGGGGGTAAGGGACATCAGCGATTCTCCTGAACGAGGTTGGCAATGGCGGAGTGGATTTGGTCTAGCTGGGGCAGGGTGACGCTGCGTACATCGATCTCGATATGCCCCTCGTTGGCCTTGTAGCCACGGCAGTAGATGGCAGGCGTGCCCTGTTGCAAACGGCTGACGACCTGCACTGTGGTCATGCCGATCTGCTGGTGGTCGAAGGCGATATCGGTGCGGGCGATGTCGCGCCCGGCGCTGTCCCACACCACTTTGGCGGTGACGCCGGACAGCTGGTTCAGACGCTCGATAAATGGGGTCATCTTGACGACCATGGCGGCGCCGCTCTCTTTCTCTTTGGCCAGGTAGCGCTCGATGGCATGGGTGAGGCCGAGGATCCCCTCCTTGCCCACCTTCATGGCTCGGCCGATGCCGTTGGCCTGCTGCTTGACCCACTCCACGTACTGGCGCTTGCCAACTACCAGCCCGCTGGTGGGCCCTTCAATGGCCTTGGCACCGCTGTAGATGACCAGATCCGCTCCCTGGTTGTAGTAGAGGTGCAGATCCTCCTCGGCAGCCGCATCAACGATGAGCGGGAGCCCGTGGGCCCTGGCGACCTCGGCTGCCTCGGCCACCGACAGAATGCTCTTCTGCACGCAGTGGTGGGACTTGATGTAGAGGATGGCTGCAGTGTTGGCATTGATGGCGGCGGCCAGTTGGGCAGCAGAGCACTCATTGGCGTAGCCGGCCTCCACCACCTTGCCGCCCCCCAGGTTGACCATGGTACCGACCGGGGCGCCGAAGTTGACGTTGTGCCCCTTGGGCAGCACGATTTCGCTCGGCACATTGTGGGCATGGGCGTGCAACTGCTCGAGGCGGTAGGGGTCGCCGCGCACTATCACGGCGGCCACCGACTGGGCGATGCCGGCGCTGGCGCAGGAGACTACCACCGCATCTTCCACGTCCAGCAAGCCCGCCAGATAGGCGCCGGTCTTGTTGACCAGATCCTTCACCTCGAAGTAGTGGCCGAGGCCGAAGTTGACCGCGTCGACCACCTCCTGTTCGGGGGTGGAGACGCCGAGAATGGTCATGCGCCCGGAGGCGTTGATCACCGGTTTGAGCTGATATTTCTCATACACAGAAGGCATGGTGTGATTTCCCATAGTGAGTCAGAACCAGTTCGCCACCGACCAGGGCGGCGAGGGGCAGCAACTGCCGATCGCCATTGCGGGCGCCGGCTTCGGTATCGGTAAAGAGGGTGGGGCCGCTGCTCACCTCGAACAGGGTCAGATCGGCATCGGCGCCCACCTCGAGTCGCCCTTTGCCGGAAAGGCGCAGGGCATCGGCGGCCTGATGGGTGACGCAGGCGAGCACCTGCTCCAGCGTCATGCCGATGGCGAGAAACTTCGACATCACGTGGGCCAGACTGTAGACCGGCCCTTTGATGCGGTTTTTGCAGTAGATGTCGGAGCTGATGGTGCGGGGCAGGATCCCCTGACGGATCGCCAGCTCCGCCACCTCGAAGCTGAAGCTGGCACCGCCGTGGCCGATGTCGAGCAAGAGGCCCCGCTGCATCGCCTCGCGCACCGCCTGACGCAGCTCGCCAGCCGGGGTCAGGATGCGGTTGGGCTTGCCGTTGAAGCAGTGGGTCAGCAGATCGCCATCCCCCAGCAAGGCAACTATCTCGTCCAGATCAGGCGGTGTGTTACCCACGTGCACCATCAGCGGCAGCTGGCCGTGAGCCTGTTGCAGGGCCTTGGCCATGCGCAGCGGTTGCAGACCGTTTTCTCCGATCACGCTGCCGCTCATCCGCGCCTTGATGCCGACAATAAAGTCGGGGTGGCGGCGAATGGCCGCCGAGGCGAGATCCATATCGAGGTCTCTGCTATCCGCCAGCTCGTTCTGGCGTAGCAGGCCGATGCGGGAGATGTTGAGCAGGGCATGCACCCGGGTCTTGCAACCTGCAGCGATCTGCTGGAAATCATCCACATCGTCGGCCCCGGTGCTGCCGGCATCGAGCACGGTGGTGACCCCGGACTCTATGCCCACCTTGTCCGGCTCATCGTGATAGATGGGGGAGGCGGGGTAGCAGTGGGTGTGGCCATCGATCCAGCCGGCGCTGACGTGGATCCTGCCGGCGAGATCCAGGAACTGTTGCGCCGTTGCCGTCTCCGGCAGGGAGCCGATGGCGGCGATTTTGCCCTCTCTGATGGCAATATCGACGAGCTGGCCATCTCCCTGGCGCCCGGCTTTGATGATGATGTCGTACATGCTGATGACCTCTGGCGAGCCGCCCCACAGGGCGGCGGATGGTTATGCAAGTGCAACCGGGAAGAAGGTACCCAGCAGCATGGCTCCCAGGATGGCACCGCCGGTGATGGGCTTGCCCCACACGTAGAACAGCAGGGCACCCAGCAGGGAACCGATACCGATGGGGATGGAAGCGCCCATGGCGGAGAGGATGATGAGGGGGCCGAGGAAGCGGCCAGAGCTGTTGCCAGCCCCCATCATGACGTCAGCACCGTAAGTGGAGTTGCTCTGGTTGATGGTGAACTTGCGCGCCAGAATGATGACGTAGCCGATGGCCAGACCAATCCCCATGCCGGTTGCCAGCGAGGCACCGAAGTTTTCCACCGGATAGACGATGCCTGCACCCAGCAGCAGGGCTGGCACACCGAGGCCGACCCCGGTCTGGATGGCACCACCGATATCCAGGATCCCCACCAGGGACCCCTCGATGATGCGGGCGAACAGGAAGCTGGCACCGAACGCGGCTACTGCGCCGTAGGCACCCGTGTCCATTCCGGCTTTCAGCATGGCAACGAAGGCTACCTCGTTGAAGGCACCGACCCCGTACAGATAGAACATGTGGGTACCGGCAAAGACCCCGGCCGAGAGCAGGCCGACGAAGATGGGGAATGACCAGTCTGCATACCAGAAGTTGTTTTTCAGTTTCTCATCCATGGTGTGGCCCCTTATTTGCCGCTCAGCAGGTTATGGACGTTCTCCAGCCACAGGGGGACACCCATATGGAAGGATTCAATCAGTTTCATGTCGAAGCCGCGGAAGAAGCCGCTCAGCACGAACAGCAGGACGATGGCCGCCATCATCACCTTGGTGACGTGGTTCCAGCCGCTCTCTTCCACGCCCTTGCCGATCAGGATGCCGAGCACCAGGCCCGGTACCGCGTTGCCCATGATGAGCTGGGCCAGACCGCCGAAGATGGTGGCCCAGAAACCGGATTTCTTGCCCGCCTCGATGGCTGCGAGCCAGAAGATCACCGGCATGACGGTATTGACCAGCAGGTTGGCGGCTGGCACCAGCACCTTGACTGCTGTGACCTGCAATGCAGCCGGAACGGCGGCGGCCGTGCTGTTGAGGAAGGCGACCATGATGGCACCTATGATGCCGCCAGCGATGGCCATCTTTTTCGGGTCGTGCAGGGTGGTGGCGAGATCCCGGTTCTTGAACAGCAGTGCCGCCGTGGCCCAGTGCGGAATGATGCGGTGATCCACATCCTGGGTGAAGGCGCCCGCCGCCACGGTGGAGGCCCAGGCGTTGAAGAAAAAGCCGAGACCAAACGAGAAGTGGGAAGCGGGATCCCCTTCGCAGGAGTTGAGTTCGCCCAGGGTGCGGAAGGCGCCCATGCCCTGTACGGTCGGGGCGTGGAACATCCGCGCCGCGCCGGCCCCCACCCCGACGCCAACCAGGCCGCCAATGATGAGAGACTTGATAAATATGATTAGAAACATCCAACGTATCCTTCTTGTGGGGTGGTGCCGGTCAGGAGATCACACCTGGGTGAACGTCACCCTGGCGACGTCGAGACTGGTGACCTGCACCGTGATCTCCAGCTGAACGCGATATTCGCGGCGCTGGCGCGGCAGGAAGAAGAACAGGAACTTCTCCACCCGGACCGACTCCTCGGCTCTAAGCACCTGTACATCGACCGGCTCAATGCGCAGCAGTACCTGCTGGTTGTCCTTGAGGAGCGTTGGCTGCACCTGGCTGAGAGCGGAGGCAAATGCCTGCTGACGGCTGGTTCCCTTGCCGCTGACGGTGACCTTGGTGGTGAAGTTCTCTTTCATCAGGCGCGTCCGTGCTTCTTGGCGAAGGCTTCGACCAGTTTCTGGCCCAGCTCTTCCTTGTCCATGAAGCCAAAGCCCAGCACCACGCAACCTTCGTTGATGGCGGTGACACCCTCTTCAACGGAGCGCATGCCGTAGCGGCACTTGTAGCCGTACTTGGTTTGGGCGGTGATGGCACCGGCGCCGCCGCTGCCGCAGAAGGAGATGCCGAGATCAGCCTGCTCCTTGTTCATCACGTCGCCGAGCTTCATATCGGCAGCCATGCCGGGGATGATGGTCACGTTGGCACCTGCAGCTTCCGCGCCTGCACCTACTTTCTGACCTTTACCGAGACGATCTCCAATCACGAGTTTGATGGCAGTCATTTAGTTATCTCCTGTTACTGAGCTGAGTTCGTTTTCTTTGGCTACTTCAAAATGGACGGACAAGAGGTGTGCCTCTTCGTAGGCGAGTCGCTCTAGCCAGCTGACAACCTGCTCGGCGAGACGCAGAGAGAGGGGCGAGATCTCCTCAAACAGGCTGAGGTCAACTTCCGGCAGCGGTTCGCCGCTGTGGGAGCGCCACACCATGGCTTTGATATGGGAGGCCAGCATCTGCTGCTGTACCTCGTTGGGGTGGATGCCCTGATCGCCCAGCAGAATATGAATGCGTGCCAGGACCTGATCGGTCTGGCGCAGCAGTGCCGGACTGTCCGGGGTCAGGGTCTGGTCGTAGGTATCTGTTTGCAATGTCTGCTCTCCAAGGCTGGCAGAAGGGATGGCTCTACCCTAAGCCGACATGGATGGAGAGTGGAGGCAGCTTTTTTCCGATTCGAAGCGGAAATCCCGATCATTCGGGGTCAAAGAGGGCCTTTTGTTGGCAAAAGAGAGTGAAAAAGGTCTGAACGAGGCTGGGTTAGTGTGAGCGAAGGCGCACTTTCCCGTTTTCAGCTGGCAGCTGAGCCTTGGCGAAAAGTGTGAGTCGCCTCACGCAGGCGGGGCGTATTTATGAAACAGCATGCAAGAAAAAGGGCGGTTGCCCGCCCTTGAACGATGAGATGGGGTTGAGGTTAGCTGGCGCCTGCCGCGCTGGCGGCAGCCCGGTTCTGGTAGCGCAGATCCTCTTCGATGGTCACTACCACCTCGAGTGGCTTACCAGAGCGCAACACCGAGATGGTCAGCTGGGTGCCGGGGCGGCTCTCTACAATCTTGTCCATGGCGGCACGTACCCCGGTGATCGCTTCACCGTTGATCTTGAGCAGCACGTCACCCCGTTGCAGGCCACCTTTGGCCGCCGGACCGACAGGATCCAGACTCTCGACGATGAGACCGCGCAGTTCGCCCAGGTTCATCATGCGGGCGACGATGGGGTTGATCTCGACGCTGGAGATGCCGAGATAACCGCGAATGACGCGGCCGTTGGCGATCAACTCGTCCATGATCCGCTTGGCCAGCCGGTAGGGGATGGCAAAGCTGATGCCGTAGCTCTCCTGATTGCCGTTGAGGTGATAGGTGGCTGTGTTGATGCCAACCAGATCGCCCCTACCGTTGACCAGAGCACCCCCCGAGTTGCCAGCATTGATGGCCGCGTCGGTTTGCAGCAGATCCTGTCGGCCATTGCTGTCGGGCCCCATGCTGGAGAGGCCGGTACGGCCGGTCGCACTGATGATGCCCTGGGTGATGGTCTGGCCGACGTTATAGGGGTTGCCGATGGCGAGTACCACGTCGCCCACTTCAGGCAAGCGTTCCGGATCTTGCGGGATCACAGGCAAGTTATCTGACTCGATATAAAGTACGGCAAGATCGGTGAGCGGGTCTGTGCCGATCAGTTCGGCGCTGAAGACGCGGCCATCCTGCAGGGCGACGATGATCTGATCGGCATCGGCGATGACGTGGTAGTTGGTCAGCACGTAGCCGCGCTGGGTCATGATGACGCCGGAGCCCAGCCCCTGTGGCTGCAGTTGTCCGCGATTGCCCTGATTGGAGGCAAAGCTTCGGGTATAGATGTTGACGACTGCCGGGCCGGCGCGGTGGGCGGCGTAGGAGAAGCTCAGTTCGCGGGCATTGGTGATCAGGCCGGGCAGTTGAGCCCCGCCACGGAAATTGGGAAACAGCAGCAACAGCAGTGCGGCGACGGTCAAACCGAAACCGATGGACTTGCCCAAGTAACTGACTAAAGAGGGGATTTTCATGTCATTCTCATCCGTGCTGGCTGCGGGCAGAGAATAACACTATCAATGGATAAAAATCACCCGCGGCGAGGCCGCGGGTGATAGAGCGGTTGGCGAATAACCGCGTGTTAGCGGATCACCAGATAGAGCGAGGAGTCACCACGCTGGATATTGAGCGCCAGTACGTCAGGCTTGTTCTTGAGCGCCTTGCTCAGCTCGCCCAACGTGTTGATGCGCAGACGGTTGACCCCGATGATGATGTCCCCCTTCTGCAGGCCGGAAGCGGCTGCCGGAGAGCGTGGATCAATGTCAGCCACTGCGACGCCGGATACCGGATCGGTAGTGGTGCTCAGCTTGGCCCCTTCCAGTGCCGGGTGCAGTGCGCTGGCGCGGACTTCGCTGTCATCGGCTTGCTTCAGGGTTACCTTGGCTGTTTGTGACTTGCCATCGCGGATCAGTCCCAACGCGACCTGCTTGCCAGCACCCATGGTGGCGATCTTGGCTCGCAGCTCGCCGAAGGAGCGAACCGGCTTGCCATCGATGCTGACGATGATATCGCCCGCCTTGATGCCCGCCTTATCTGCGGCGGAGTCAGGCATGACCTGGTTGACGAAGGCGCCATCCTTCTTGTTGTAGCCGAAGGTCTTGGCGATGTCTGAGGTGAGCTCGGTGCCGGTAATACCCAACTGACCACGACGTACTTCACCATATTTGACGATTTGCTCGGTCAGATCCCGCACCATGTTAGAGGGAATGGCAAAGCCGATGCCAATGTTGCCGCCGTTCGGGCCCAGAATCGCGGTATTGATACCGATCAGCTCGCCACGCAGGTTGAGCAGGGCACCACCGGAGTTACCTGAGTTGATGGCCGCATCAGTCTGGATGAAGTTCTCCAGATTCTCGATGTTGAGGCCGCTTCGACCGAGCGCGCTGACTATACCTGACGTGACGGTCTGACCCAGCCCAAACGGGTTGCCGATAGCCAGCGCGTAGTCACCCACCCGCAGTTCGTCGGAGTCGGCGAACTTGATCTGTACCAGTTCCTCGGCCTTGATTTGCAGCAGGGCGATGTCGGACTGCTTGTCTTCACCGATCTTCTTGGCCGCATACTCACGGCCATCCTTCAGAGTGACCTTGATCTCGTCCGCTTCGTGCACTACGTGAGCGTTGGTGATCACATACCCCTTCTTGGCATCGATGATGACGCCAGAGCCGAGAGCCTGGAACGGCTGTTCGCTCACTTGCTCGTCGGGCATGTTGGGACCAAAGAAAAAGCGGAACTGTTCCGGTAGGCGCTGACGGGTCACTTTCTTACCGGAGACAGAGATATTGACTACGGCAGGAGTGACCTGTTCGAGCACTGGCGCCAGACTTGGCATCTCCTGATTCGAGCCTAACAGGGAAGGCAGTGCAGCCTGAGCGGGGGCCGCAGACATGGCGATACCGACACTGAGGGCTAGCACACTGAGCATGGAAAGAGGTTTACGCATATGAAAAACAGCTCCCAGAAAAAGTTGCATTGCAATCGTCAAGGTCAGACCACAGGGCAGGTCAATTAGTTCCGCGAGGAACTAGTTTGGTTGTTTGAGCAGTCCGGAAGAGGCACCGGCATAGTCGCGAGGCGGTACGCCCGGCTCCTCTGGTTCTTTGGTTGGTGCTTCTTCTACCAATGATTCACGGAACAGGGGTTCCTGGGCCTTGGCCAGGAATTTGCTCTGCTCCGCCATATGGCGATAGAGGGTCTGATACTGTTCGGCCAGTTGCTCCATCAGCGCGGCGCTGTCGGCGAAGTGGGTGTTGATCTGGCCCTGATAGCTTTCGAGCTCCTTGTGGGCCTTTTTCAGTTCCTGTTCCAGACGGCCGGCATCGCGACTACGCACCGAAAAACGGCCGAGAACGATACCGATAATCAAGGCCGCGACAGCCAGCAGGATCCCGTTTAACAGACTCATAGATGCTCCTTGTTACAGCTAAATGAATGTGGGTTGATGCGGCCAAAGCGGCCGCTACGCCTTGATGGCACTATACCGTGCACCCCGAGAGCGTGATACCATTTTGTCCTTCATTCAGGGACTTGAAGGCAATCGACAGGATGACCCCGCAGCAAAAATATCAGCAGGATTTGCAGCGCCCCGGCTTCGTGGCCGACCCCGCCCAGGCGATGGCGGTGGCCCGTCTGGAGCGACTCTATCAGGATTTGTGCCAAACCCCGACTCCGACCAGAGCCCGCGGCCTGCTGGGCTGGCTGCAAAAGCCCAAGCCGCCGGAGCCCGTCCTCGGGATATATATGTGGGGTGGAGTGGGCCGAGGCAAGACCTGGCTGATGGATACTTTTTTCGACAGCCTGCCGGGGACGCGCAAGATGCGCAGCCATTTCCACCGTTTCATGCATCGTATTCACGATGAACTGCAAGGGCTGAGCGGGCAATCCGATCCCCTCAAGCTGGTAGCCAGTAAGCTTGCTAGCGAAACAGACATCATCTGTTTCGACGAATTTTTTGTCTCCGACATCACCGATGCCATGCTGCTGGGCACGCTGTTTCAGGAGCTGTTTGGTCACGGCGTCGTGCTGGTCGCCACTTCAAATATTCCGCCACAGGATCTTTATCGCAACGGGCTGCAGCGAGCCCGTTTTCTGCCAGCTATCGAGCTTATCGAGCGTCATTGTGAAGTGCTTAACGTGGATGGCGGTATCGACTATCGCCTGCGCACGCTGGAACAAGCCGAGATTTATCACTGCCCGCTGGATTTGCAGGCAAAAGCTAATCTTGACCACTATTTTCAGCAATTAACCGGTGGGCACACTGCTTGCGAGGGGGCGTTCGAGGTCAATCATCGTCAGCTGACGTCGCTGGGTATGGGAGAAGGGGTGCTCTATATGGATTTCGAGCAACTTTGTTGTACTCCCCGCTCCCAAAACGACTATATCGAGTTGGCCCGGCTGTTCCACACCGTGTTGCTGGCCAATGTTCAACCAATGGGCACAGGCACGGATGACGCGGCCCGCCGCTTCATTGCCATGGTCGATGAGTTTTATGAACGGCACGTCAAGCTCATCATGTCGGCGGCTGTTCCCATGGCAGAACTCTACGGCGAAGGGCTGCTGAATTTCGAATTCAAACGCTGTCTTTCACGGCTTCAGGAAATGCAATCGCACGAATACCTTGCCAGAGTGCACCTTCCTTAGTCACAATACCGCGCCTGCCAGTCGGATGGGCATCTGCGGCAGGTAGGGCCGGGCGACATTTGCTAGCTTCATGGCAGTGAAATTAGCAGGTGATATTTAAGGCAACTTCACTTATAATCGCTCGGCCCACGTTACAGCTGTCGATAAGACAGCAACACTTTAAGCTTTACTTGTATTCGAAGGGGTACAGGTAGGCCATCGTTTGTTGTTTGTGGGAGAGCCCCCATAAACAATTGGGTCTGTAACAGGTAATTGGGTTTAACTTAATGAAAACTTTCGTTGCCAAGCCAGAAACCGTAAAACGTGACTGGTACATTGTGGACGCAGAAGGTAAAACTCTGGGTCGTATCGCAACCGAGATCGCTGCTCGTCTGCGTGGTAAGCACAAAGCTGAATACACTCCGCACGTTGACACCGGTGATTACATCATCGTTGTAAACGCTGAGAAGGTACGTGTTACCGGTAAGAAAACTACCGACAAAATGTACCACGCTCACTCCGGTTTCCCGGGTGGTATCAAGTCCATCAGCTTCGACAAGCTGATTCAGCGTAAACCGGAAATGGTAATCGAAGCTGCTGTTAAAGGCATGCTGCCGAAAGGTCCTCTGGGCCGTGCCATGTTCCGTAAACTGAAAGTTTACGCAGGCGCCGAGCACGCTCACGCTGCTCAGCAACCTCAAGTACTGGATATCTAATCGGGAACTGGCAACATGGCAGAAAATCAATACTACGGTACCGGCCGTCGCAAAAGCTCCACTGCTCGCGTATTCATCAAAGCGGGTAGCGGTAAGATCGTAATCAACCAGCGCTCCCTGGAGCAGTACTTCGGTCGTCCGACTGCCCGCATGGTAGTTCGTCAGCCGCTGGAACTGGTTGAGATGACCGAGAAACTGGATCTGTACATCACCGTTAACGGTGGTGGCATCTCCGGTCAAGCTGGTGCGATCCGCCACGGTATCACTCGTGCTCTGATGCAGTACGATGAAACCCTGCGTTCCGAACTGCGTAAAGCAGGCTTTGTTACTCGCGATGCCCGTAAGGTTGAGCGTAAGAAAGTCGGTCTGCACAAAGCTCGTAAGCGTCCGCAGTACTCCAAGCGTTAATTCGCTTTTGGTGCTCACTCTTTCGAGTGTCAAAAAAGCCTGGCAACCGCCAGGCTTTTTTTATTGGTAATATTACCGACATCAATGCTAACCACGCGTCACAAAAGACAAAAAATTGTTTCTTTATTGTTTTTATTGCTCACCGCTCTTTCTTGTCAAGTTGTTATCTTTTCTTTAAAATTTCCCCTGTTTTCTGTGGCAATTGTAAATCCAGCTTCCGCCGCTGTTGTCACGGGAAAAATGGGGAACAGGGACACTATAAGAATGTGCGGAGTCCACATGGGAGAGTTTTTGGATGAGCAATGCGCCAGTTGATACCGGTCGCCGCAGATTTCTTACCTGGTCAACGGTTGCCGTTGGTGGGGTAGGAGCTGCGTTTACCGCAGTGCCGTTTATAAAGTCATGGAATCCGAGTGCCAAGGCCAAAGCAGCCGGTGCACCGGTTGAAGTCGATATCAGCAAGTTGGAACCGGGTCAGCTCATCCGTGTCGAGTGGCGTGGCAAACCCGTCTGGGTGGTCAAACGCACCAAACAGACGCTGGATGCCCTGGCAGCACATGATGACAAGTTGCGGGATCCCTCATCAGAAGAGCCGCAACAGCCTGATTATGCACATAATGGCTACAGATCCATCAAGCCAGAGATCTTTGTCGCGGTCGGTATTTGCACCCATCTCGGGTGTTCGCCTTCTTATCTGCCTGACAGTTTTGGCGAGCAGGTGCAGGGGGTCACATCCGGCTTCTTCTGCCCGTGTCATGGCTCCAAGTTCGATATGGCTGGCCGTGTGTTCCAGGGGGTGCCTGCACCACTGAATCTGGTTATTCCGCCGTATCAATTCATTAACGACACCACCATTCTGGTCGGTGCCGATGGCAAGGAGGCCTGATCATGTTGAGCAAACTGATGGGCTGGATTGACGATCGCTTCCCGCTTACGGCCATGTACAACGACCACATGGCCAAGTATCCGGCACCGAAGAACCTGAATTTCTGGTACTTCTTTGGTTCGCTGGCCATGTTGGTGCTGGTTAACCAGATCATCACCGGCATCTGGCTGACCATGAACTACAACCCCTCTGCGGAGGGTGCATTTGCCTCTGTCGAGTACATCATGCGTGATGTGGAGTATGGCTGGCTGCTGCGTTACATGCACTCTACCGGTGCCTCTGCTTTCTTCGTGGTGGTCTACCTGCACATGTTCCGCGGTATGATTTACGGCTCTTACCAGAAACCACGCGAGTTGCTGTGGATCTTCGGCATGCTGATCTTTCTGGTGCTGATGGCGGAAGCCTTTATGGGCTACTTGCTACCTTGGGGACAGATGTCATTCTGGGGGGCCCAGGTCATCATCTCGCTGTTTGGTGCCATTCCGGTCATCGGTGATGATCTTACCCTGTGGATCCGTGGTGACTACGTTATCTCTGGTGCGACCCTGAACCGCTTCTTCGCGCTGCACGTCATCGCGTTGCCGCTGGTTTTGGTGATGCTGGTTGCGATGCATATCCTGGCGCTGCACGAAGTGGGTTCCAACAACCCGGATGGCATAGACATCAAGAAGCACAAGGACGAGAACGGCTGGCCGCTGGATGCGGTGGCGTTCCACCCTTACTTCACCGTCAAGGATATGATCGGTGTGGCTGGCTTCCTGTTCTTCTTCTGCGCCATCATTTTCTTCAAGCCGGATATGTGGGGTTACTTCCTCGAGAAGCCGAACTTTGAAGTGGCCAACGGCCTCAAGACTCCTGCTCACATCGCGCCAGTGTGGTACTTCACCCCCTTCTACGCGATTCTGCGTGCGGTACCTGACAAGCTGCTTGGCGTCATCATGATGGGCCTCTCTATTGTGGTGTTGTTCCTGCTGCCTTGGCTGGATCGCTGCAAGGTG
This sequence comes from Aeromonas sp. FDAARGOS 1405, assembly GCF_019048265.1. Taxonomy (NCBI): domain Bacteria; kingdom Pseudomonadati; phylum Pseudomonadota; class Gammaproteobacteria; order Aeromonadales; family Aeromonadaceae; genus Aeromonas; species Aeromonas sp. FDAARGOS 1405. Next base: position 1,706,723 of record NZ_CP077311.1, read on the forward strand.
CGTTCTGTTCGCTATCGCAGCAAGCTGCACAAGCTTAACATCGCCCAGTTCGTGGTCTGCTTCATCATTCTGGGGGTGCTGGGTGTACTGCCGTCGACGCCGACCCTGACGCTGGTTGCCCAGATTTGTACCTTGGGTTATTTCGGTTTCTTCGTGCTGTTGTTCTTCTACAGCAAAAACGAACGCACCAAGCCGCTGCCGGAGAGGGTTACATTTAAATGAAAAAAATAATATTTGCAGTGCTGACCCTGCTGCCATCACTGGTGTTTGCCAATGCTGGGGCCGTGCATCTGGACAAAGCCAATTATGATCTGAGCGACAAGGCATCCCTGCAACGTGGAGCTGCCACCTTCATGAACTATTGTGCAGGCTGCCACTCTACCCAGTATCAACGCTACAACCGGGTTGCTGCCGATCTGGAGATCCCCGAGGAGCTGATGAAGGAGAACCTCATCTTCACCGGCGCCAAAGTGGGTGATCTGATGAAGAGCGCCATGTCCGAGAAGGATGCCGCCAAGTGGTTTGGTGCTCCCCCTCCTGATCTGACTCTGGTTGCCCGGGTACGTGGTGCGGACTGGATTTACACCTATCTGCGTTCTTTTTATGTGGATCCGACTCGTCCATTTGGGGTGAATAATGTGGTGTTCCCGTCTGTGGGTATGCCTCATGTGTTGGAACCGTTGCAGGGAACCCCCCGTGCCGAGTTCGTCACTCACACGGTCGATGGAGTCGAGACCCAGCAGGTTGTCAGCATCAAATCTGACGGTAATGGTGAAATGGATGACGAAGAGTATGATCAGACGGTACTGGATCTGGTAAACTTCTTGGTCTACTCGGCTGAACCGGTACAACAGGAGCGTGAACGCATGGGCTTCTGGGTGCTTGGTTTCATCGTGATCTTCTTCATCTTCACTGTGCTGTTGAAGAAGGAATTCTGGCGCGACGTTCACTAAGCGACCAGATACGGGTAATATAATGCACGGCAATGAAGACCAAGATGCTTCATTGCCGTTTCTGCTTTTTAATGACGGGAGGGTTCAATGGCTGTAGCTGCCAATAAGCGTTCGGTAATGACGCTGTTTTCCGGTGCCAACGATATGTTCAGCCATCAGGTGCGTATTGTCCTGGCGGAGAAGGGTGTTAGCGTGGATATCTGCCAGGTTGATCCAGCCAATCTGCCGGATGAGCTGGCCGAGCTGAACCCGTACAACTCTGTACCGACCCTGGTTGATCGTGAGCTGGCACTCTACACCTCGCGCATCATCATGGAGTATCTGGACGAACGCTTCCCGCATCCACCCCTGATGCCTGTTTATCCGGTTGCCCGTGGTAACAGCCGCCTGATGATGCACCGCATCGAGCTGGACTGGTATTCCCTGGCTGACAAGATCATGGCCGGTACCGATGCAGAAGCAGCACGCAACGAACTGCGTGACAACTTGCTCGCCATTGCACCGATCTTCGGTGAAATGCCCTATTTCATGAGCGAAGAGTTTGGCCTGGTGGATTGCTACATGGCACCGCTGCTGTGGCGTCTGCCGAGCCTGGGTATCGACCTGACCGGTCGTGGCGCCAAAGAGCTGAAGGCCTACATGGTTCGTCTGTTCGAGCGTGAGTCCTTCCAGGCCTCCCTGACCGAAGCCGAACGCGAGATCCGTGCTGGCGTATGAGCATGGAACCGACAATGACGCCGAGTCGCCCGTACCTGTTACGGGCGTTCTTTGACTGGTTGCTGGATAACAATCTGACTCCCCATCTGGTGGTCAACGTCAACATTCCCCATGTGATGGTGCCGATGCAGTTTGCTCAGGACGGGCAGATTGTGCTGAATATCGCGCCCCGTGCCGTAATGCAGTTTCACATGGATAATGAGGCAATCAGCTTCAGCGCCCGCTTTGGCGGGGTATCCCAACAGGTCTATATCCCGATGGCGGCCGTGCTGGCTATCCATGCTAGGGAGAACGGCGTGGGAACCCTGTTCCCCCCCGAGCCTGGTTACGATATCTGGCTGGAGCAGGCTGAAGCACCGGTGGAGCCAGAGCCGGAACCTCCGCGTCCAAGCGGTCGTCCGACCCTGAAAGTGATCAAATAAAAAAACGCAGCCAATTGGCTGCGTTTTTCATATCCATAATTATCAGTTCTGGGCGTATTCGAATGCCTTGATGACTCGCTTCACACCGCTAACGTGGCGAGCGATGTTGACCGCCTGCTCTCCCTCCTGACGGGTGACAAGACCAATCAGGAATACTTCGCCGTTTTCGGTGACCACCTTGACCTTGGCGCTATCGAAGTTTTTGGTGCCGAACATGTCGGCTTTCACCTTGGAGGTGAGCCAAGTGTCATTGCTGCGTGTGGTCAGGCTGACTGGCTGACCAAGGCGTAACTCGTTGTAGACGTGGCGGACCCCCTCGATGCGGCCAACAATCTTGCCTGCTTCCAGCTTGTAAACGTCAGAAGGTGTCTGACCGACCAGCAGCACACGGCCATTGTTGCTGTAGACGCTGATCTTGCTGGCTGCGCTGAGCGGTTTGTTGTCGGCCAGCAGATTGGCTGCTTTCAGCTCGATGCTCTGGTCATCCCACTGGGCGCTCATGGTTCGGCGGTCGCCAGAAACCTTGGCGGTGCCAGCTGCTCCGCCAACCACCACGGCAGCACAGCCCTGCAATAGCAAGGAGCTAGCTAGCAGGCCAAGGATGAGTATCTGCTTGTTCATTGTTTCAATCTTCCTGTTGCGGGAAAAGAGTCTGGTCGATGAGATCACACAGACAGTGCAGGGTCAACAGGTTGACCTCAAGAATGCGGGGGCGGCGGGCAGAGGGTACTCGGATCTCCACATCGTTTGGCCCCAGTAAGCCAGCCATCTCGCCACCGTCGCCGCCGCTCAGTACAACAATGGTCATGTCGCGGGAGAGAGCAGCCTCGGCCGCCTTGATCAGGCTTCGGCTGTTGCCCGTGGTGGTGATGACCACCAGAATGTCGCCAGGCTGGCCCAGTGCGCGGATCTGCTTGGCGTAGACCTCTTCAAAACCGTGGTCGGTGGCGATGGCGCTGATGGTCGCCATGTCCGGGGTCAGGGCCATACCGGGCAGGGAGGGGCGCTGGGTCTCGTAGCAGTTGACCAGCTCGGAGATAAACAGCTGCGCCAGTGCGGCAGAAGGACCGTTACCGCATGCCAGCACCTTGTGGCCATTGAGCAGGCAGATGGTGATCATCTGGGCTGCAGTATGGATGGCATCCGGCAGCGCCTCGGCGGCGGCTATCTTGGTCTGGATGCTTTCGGTGTAGTTCTCTTTGATGCGGTCAGTCATAGGGTCCTCTTAAAATGCGTTCTGGATCCAGGCTGGCTGGTCACCTTCGAACGCAATCACATCGAATCGGCAGGCCTGATTGGCCTCGTTGATGGCATGTTGCTTCAAATAGTGGCGCGCTGCCAGCATGATCTTGCGCTGTTTGCTGTGGGTGACCGAGCTGGCGGCCCCGCCATGGCTACCGGTGGCCCGGTAGCGCACCTCAACAAACACCAGGGTCTGGCCCTGGTGCATGATGAGATCTATTTCACCGCCACGACAGCGGTAGTTGCGAGCTACCGGTTGCAGGCCCTGTGCCTGCAACCAGCGTTCAGCGACTTGTTCAAAGTGCTGTCCCTTGTTCGTTGGTGAGGGGAACAGGCTCGGCAACTGCTGGCGCATCCGTTTCCATAGTTCCTTCATTGGAGGGCTCCTCCAGTTGCTGAACGGCGTTCTCGTCGACCAGTTTGCCGTTCTGGTAAGTACCCCAGCTCAGCATCCGCACGATATTGCCCTGGGCATCCACGCTCAGCTGACCGCTCATGCCGGCCTGCTGCATGCCACCTACCTTGCGCATCTGCTGGAGGTTCTCAGCCAGGCTGACGGCATCGTAGCCCATGGCAAACAGACGCAGCAGGTCACCCTGGGTCTGCGGCCAGAGCAGAGCGATCTGCTCGCGCTGTTTCTCGTAGCCGCCAAGCAGCAGCGGCATATCGGCGATATGCATGCCGTTGAGCTCGGAGGCGACCTCGGTGGCTGCGCTGTCGTAGCCACGGGAGCTGGTGTAGATGGGCAGGCTGCCCATCGGATTGACCGAGACATCCACGTAGGGCTTGATCATCCGGGTTTCCAGGCTGTTGGCTACCACATAAACGGCATCGATGCTGCGCGGTGCGGCATCAGAGAGTTGCACCACTTCACCGGCACGGGCGATAGAGCGGCCGCTCAGGGCATTCTTGACCATCCCCTGTACTTCGTTGCGGGCACCGAAGGTAGCGACGACCGGCTTATCCTGGCTCAGGGTAGCCCAGCTCTGCTCGAACGCCTTGATACTGCTGTAACCGATCCGCCCCTGGGCGGCGATTAGCAGCGGTTTGCGGTAGCCCTGCGTGTAAAGGTACTGGGCTGCCTGCGCGGCATCTGCGGCGGCAGAGAGGGAGAAGTAGTAGGTGGTGTCGTTGACGACCGGCTTGTCCAGCTCGTTGAGTGCCAGTACCGGCACGGTCGGATTGGCTTTTAGCAGCTCCTCGACACGGTCTTTCAGCAGCGGGCCGATGATCATGTCTGCCCCTTCCTGAATCGCCTGCTTGTAAAGCTCGCTGGTCGACTTGCTCTGGGTGTCGTAGAAGTTCAGGGTGAATTGTCCCTGATTTTCCTTATAAGACATCAGCATGCCGTTGCGGATGGCGGCGCCCTGCGGCTCCAGATTGCCGGAGAGGGGCAGCAGCACTGCGATCTGCTGCACCGAGGTGCTTGCAGTGGCCGCCAGATCGCCCAATCCCGCCGGCATATCCTTCTGGGCTGGATGGTTTGGGAAGTCACGCTTCCAGCCTGCCAGCTGCCGCGCCAGCAGGTTCGGCTGGGCGCCAAACTCGTTGACCAGTGCAGCCAGTCGTAGCCAGCCGGTGGTCACATCAGGGGCCGGAGCCTCTTCCAGCGCTTGCAGGGTGGAGGGGGTCATGCTTTTGAGCAACGACCAGATCTGCTGATGGTTGGTGGCCTGTTCGCTCTGATTGAGGTAGGGCTCCAGTGCAATCAACGACTTGGCTGCGCCAAACTTGTTGTTGATGTCGAGTTGCAGCACTACGCGCTGGCGATACCAATCCTTTTGGGTATCGGCATCCAGCAGCACCTCGGGTTTGCCTTCCAGCAGGATCAGCGCCTGATTGGCGTGGCCCTGCGCCAGCAACAGATGGGCTTGCAGCAGTTGCAACTGCGCCTTCTGGGCGGGGTCCTTGGCCTGCTTCTGCAATTGCTGGAACAGTGCCGAGGCTGGTTTGGTCTGGCCCAGTGCCAGATAGCTGCGTGCCGCCAGCATTTGCCAGGTAAAGGCTTCGGCCGGCTTGGCGGGGTCCACCTGCTCAAGATACCACTGGGCATTCTTGGTCAGATTGGAAAACGCAGAGGGCATGCCTGACTGCCCTGACGGTTGATTGGGCTCCGACGCACAGGCTGCGAGCAGTACTGCCGCGAGTATGATGCCGAAGAGTCGTGATACACTTAGCTGCTTTGTAACCCGGTTCAAGTTCATTCCCCGACCAGTGTTGAAGTTCCCCATAGTGTAAACGGGCCAATATGGCGACACAATTGTCGGGGCACTCGGAGATCCCATGAGTGACATCCCAACCCTGTATATAGTCCCCACTCCGATCGGCAATCTGGCGGACATCACCCAGCGTGCATTGGACATTTTACGCAGTGTCGATCTGGTGGCAGCCGAAGATACCCGTCATACCGGTATCCTGCTCAGCCACTACCAAATCTCGGTGCCGACCTTCGCCCTGCACGATCACAACGAGCAGCAGAAAGCCGATGTGCTGATCGGCCGGATCAAAGAGGGCAAGAGTGTTGCGCTGGTCTCCGATGCTGGCACCCCGCTCATCAGCGACCCCGGTTATCACTTTGTCACCCGCTGTCGTGAGGCCGGGGTCAAGGTGGTGCCGCTGCCCGGTCCCTGTGCTGCCATCACGGCTCTGAGCGCGGCCGGTCTGCCCACCGATCGCTTTGCCTTTGAGGGCTTCCTGCCCGCCAAGAGCAAGGGGCGTGACGATCGCCTGCAAGCCGTTATTGAAGACACCCGCTCGCTGGTGTTCTACGAATCCCCGCGCCGTGTGCAGGATACAGTGGAAGCGATTGCTCGCATTCTCGGTGAGCGTCAGGTGGTGGTGTGCCGCGAGCTGACCAAGACCTTCGAGTCGATCCACGGTCTGCCAGCCTCTGAAATGCTGACCTGGCTTGGTGAGGATGACAACCGCTGCCGCGGCGAGATCGTGCTGGTCGTGGCTGGCGCCTCCAAAGAAGAAGAGGATCTGCCAGCCGAGGCGATCCGTACTCTGGGTCTGCTGGTGACCGAACTGCCACTGAAAAAAGCGGCCGCCCTGACCGCCGAGATCCACGGCGTGAAGAAGAATGCCCTCTATAAATACGGTCTCGAGCACTATTGAGTCGGTCAATAGGTCATCAGACTGTTTTTTGACCTGCGCAATCCCCTGTATCGACAATCAGTCAGCCTGTAAACGGGGGCCAAGCGCGATAAATGGCTGTAAACGGGAATTGCCGGTTTACCCCGTGCGTATCGCAAGGGTATAATCCGCGCCTCGGAGTTGGCTGGGCAATCGCTGCTTCGTCGTTGTGTCCCTCGGGACAGACGGGCGGAGGGGAGGAAAGTCCGGGCTTCACAGGGCAGGGTGCCAGGTAACGCCTGGGGGGCGCGAGCCTACGACCAGTGCAACAGAGAGCAGACCGCCGATGGCCCGCAAGGGATCAGGTAAGGGTGAAAGGGTGCGGTAAGAGCGCACCGCGCGACTGGCAACAGTTCGTGGCACGGTAAACTCCACCCGAAGCAAGACCAAATAGGCCCCTATTGGCGCGGCCCGCGTTGGGGGCGGGTAGGTTGCTTGAGCCAGCGAGCGATTGCTGGCCTAGAGGAATGATTGCTACCCGGGGTAACCCGGTACAGAACCCGGCTTACAGGCCGACTCCGACCTCATTCCGAAGAGCCCCGCGATTTATCGCGGGGCTCTTTTTTATGCATGAGAAAATATGGCTTCGTTGGCAGGATATTTTCGGCCTTGTCATTTTGAATGAAATTATATGTTTTAAATCAATCGAATAGTTTCGTATTTAGCACGATGGTAGCGATAGATGGTGACAGAACCCAGGATGGTTGTTCGCACCCGCATATTGTGTGTGTTCTCAGTCCATTCATTTATTTCAATTAATCACCAGAGTTTAACGCCAAATAACTTGTGGAAAATCAACCCACTCAATCCGCAGTATGCAATTGCTGCGTCAATATGTTCCCTCTGCCCCATCTCCTTGCTTGAAAAGCCCCCTGCACGTCCTTAAACTTCAAGGTGGGGAAAAGTGGATCAAAGTGGTTTTTAGAGGGGCAATCTGCCTGCTCACTCACCTTCAGGGACTGCAATTTGTTGCGTGGCGCTCATGCCATCAGCCTGGACAGTAAAGGGCGGCTGGCTATTCCGACCAAATTCCGTGATTGGCTGCGCGACGAAAGCGACGGCCAGCTGGTCTGCACCATCGATATTGCCCATCCCTGTCTGCTGCTCTATCCCCTGAATGAATGGGAAGAGGTCGAGCGCAAGCTCAAGACCCTCTCCAGCATGAATCCGCAAGAACGCCGTTTGCAGCGACTGCTGCTGGGACATGCAACCGAATGCGAGCTGGATGGCAATGGCCGTCTGTTGCTCAGCCAGCCACTGCGCAACCATGCGGGGCTGGACAAGAAGATCATGCTGGTGGGCCAGCTCAACAAATTTGAGCTGTGGGATGAAGCCCGCTGGCAGCAACAGGTCAATGACGACATCTTGGGTCTGCCCGAGGACGATTGGGCAAGCTCACCACGACTACAGGATTTCTCTTTATAAATGACCCAAGCCGCTGAACACATCACAGTGCTGCTGCACGAAGCCGTTGAAGGTCTGGCCATCAAGCCGGACGGAATCTATGTCGACGGCACTTTTGGCCGTGGTGGTCATTCTCGTCTGATCCTGCAACACCTTGGCCCCAATGGCCGCCTGATCGCCATCGACCGCGATCCCCAGGCTATCGCCGAAGCTGCCAAGATCCAGGACCCCCGTTTCGAAATCGTGCACGGCCCCTTCTCCGGTATCGCCTCCTATCTGGATGAGCGCGGTTTGTTGGGCAAGGTGGATGGCTTCCTGCTGGATCTGGGGGTCTCTTCACCCCAGTTGGATGATGCCGAGCGCGGCTTCAGCTTTATGAAAGATGGTCCTCTCGATATGCGGATGGACCCCACCTCCGGCCAGAGCGCTGCCGAGTGGCTGGCCAAGGCCGATGTGGATGACATCGCCTGGGTGCTGAAGACCTTCGGTGAGGAGCGTTTTGCCAAGAAGATCGCCCGTGCCATTGTGCACGACCGTGTGACCGAGCCTTATGTGCGTACCCGCCAACTGGCGGAGATGATTGCCCGGGTCAATCCGAGCAAGGAGAAAGGCAAGCATGCGGCAACCCGCAGTTTCCAGGCCATTCGCATCTATATCAACAGCGAGCTGGACGAGATCGAAACCGCGCTCAACGGTGCACTGGAAGTGCTGGCACCACATGGCCGTCTGTCGGTGATTAGCTTCCATTCGCTGGAAGACCGGTTGGTAAAGCATTTCATCCGCAAGCACGAAAAAGGGCCGGAAGTGCCTTACGGCATTCCGCTGACCGAGGCCCAACTGGCTGGCGGTCGCAAATTGAAGTCGGTCGGCAAGGCACTTAAGCCTTCTGATCATGAAGTATCTGAAAACAGCCGATCACGCAGCTCGGTGCTGCGGGTTGCCGAACGGCTAGCGGAGTAAGCGATGAGCGAAGTGCGTGTTCATCTGGCCAAGGAGATCGTTGCCGATCTCTGGCGGCACAAGCTGCAGATTTTTCTGTCGGTCGCCGTGCTGGTGACCGCGTTTGCCGTGATCCTGGTGACCAACATGACCCGTGGTCTGACGGCCAAGCAGAACGATCTGATGGCGGAAGAGGATCGCCTCAATATCGAATGGCGCCACCTGCTGCTGGAGCAGGGCACCCTGGCTGAACACTCCCGGGTGGCGAGTCTGGCGATGGACAAGTTGCAAATGGGTCGTCCGCTGGTGACCACCGAGAAGGTAATTACCCAACCATGAAACGCAAGGCTACAGCCAAAGCTGCCAAAGCGAATGTCAAAGCGCCATCGATCTATCCGTGGCGCTTTCGCACGCTTGCGGTGTTTATCGGCATCGCGTTTGTGGGTCTGATCCTGCGTCTGGCCTGGATCCAGGTGATCAATCCGGATCGTCTGCGTCAGGAGGGTGACATGCGCTCCCTGCGTACCACCTCTACCCAGGCGGTGCGCGGTATGATCACCGATCGCAACGGCGAGCAGCTGGCGGTTTCTGTGCCGGTCGAAGCGGTCTGGGCCGATCCCAAGACGGTACACGAGTCCGGTGCCATCAATAATGAGCGAGCCTGGCTGGCGCTCTCCGCCGTGCTCAAGCTCGACATCAATACCCTCAAACACCGCATCGCCAACCCCAGCAAGCGCTTCGTCTATCTGCAGCGTCAGGTTACTCCTGCGGTGGCGGAATATATCAAGGGGCTCAAGCTGGGTGGCGTCTATCTGCGTCCCGAGTCACGCCGCTTCTATCCGACCGGCGAAATCAGTGCCCATCTGGTGGGGGTGACCAACATCGATGGCAGCGGTATTGAAGGGATTGAGCGCAGTTACAACGAGTGGCTGACGGCGACGCCCGGCGAAATGCGGGTGCGCAAGGATCGTCAGGGGCGCGTCATCGAGCGGCTTGGCATCGTCAAAGAGGGCAAGAATGCCAACGATCTGCAGCTCAGTATCGATCAGCGGGTGCAGGCTCTGGCCTACCGTGCCCTCAAGCGGGCAACCGACGAGAACAAGGCGACCTCCGGCTCCATGGTGATGCTGGATATCAAGACCGGTGAAGTACTCGCCATGGTCAACACCCCCTCCTATAACCCGAACAACCGCGGCCAGTATCAGAGCTTCCGGGTACGCAACCGGGTGGTGACCGATACCTACGAACCGGGCTCTACCGTCAAGCCATTGATTTTGCTCAGTGCCTTGCAGGCAGGGGTCACCAGCTGGAAAGATTTCATTCCCGGTGGGCCGCTCTTTATCGGTGCCAAGCAGATCAAGGACGTCAGTATCCACAAGGCGACCAACCTCTACGATATCCTGCGCTACTCCTCCAACATCGGTATGTCGCGCATCGCGCTGCGGATGCCGGCGCAGGAGATGATCAATACCCTCAGCATGTTTGGTTTCGGCATGGATACCGGCAGCGGGCTGATGGGCGAGAGCAGCGGCATGCTGCCCCAGCGTCGTCGCTGGTCCGATATCGAGCGGGCAACCCTCTCGTTCGGTTATGGTCTGCGAGTCACCCCGCTGCAACTGGCTTCCGCCTACGCCACCCTGGCCAACAAGGGCAAGCGAGTGCCCATCTCCATCGTCAAGGTGACCACGCCGCCCAAGGGTGAGCAGGTGATCGACCACAACAACGCCTCCGCCATGCTGCAGGCACTGGAGTACGTGGTCGACAACGCTATTCCCAAAGCCAAGATTCCGGGTTATCGGGTCGGTGGCAAGAGTGGTACCGCCAAGGTCGCCGTTGCCGGAGGCTACGGCAAGGATTACATGGCCTGGTTTGCCGGTTTTGCCCCTGCCAGTAATCCCCGTTTCGTCATGGTGGTGGTGATTAACGAGCCAAAAGGCAGTGCTTACTATGGCGGTGCCGTGGCGACCCCGCCGTTTGCAGAGGCCATGGGCGGGGTACTGCAACTCTTCAACATTCGTCCTGACGCGGTGCCCACAGCGGTGCCCGCCAAACTTGCCCGTACGGAGGCTCCTCTTGTCCCGCGCACTTGATGCATTACTGCGCCCCTTCGGTATCCAGGCGCCGGCGCTCACTCTGACCGATATCCAGCTGGATAGTCGGCGGGTTGGCCCCGGCTCGCTCTTCGTGGCTATTTGCGGTCATCAGGTGGATGGCAGACGTTTCATCGAACAGGCGGTTGCTCAGGGAGCGACCGCTGTTGTGTTTGAGGAGGATGGTGAATTTATCCCACCATCGACTCCGGTTCCCTGTATCGGGATGCGGGATCTGCCCGCTCACCTCTCTGCGCTTGCGGGCTATTTCTACGATCAGCCAGCCCAAAAATTGGATCTGGTCGGGATCACCGGCACCAACGGCAAGAGCACTACCGCTTTGCTGGTCGCCAACTGGCGCACCCTGCTGGGTGGTAAGGCCGGGGTGATGGGCACCATCGGCAACGGCCTGTTTGGCCATCTGATCGAAGCGGAAAATACCACTGGCAGCGCCGTGCAGGTACAAGCCAATCTGGCTGCGCTGCAAGAGCAGGGGGCGGATCTGGTGGCGATGGAGGTCTCCAGCCATGGTCTGGTGCAGCACCGTGTCGCCGCGCTGCCCTTTTCCGCCGCTGTCTTTACCAACCTGAGCCGGGATCACCTCGACTACCACGGCACCATGGAAGCCTATGGCGCGGCCAAGGAGCAGCTGCTGCAGCTGGTCGACGAGTCGAATGCGGTGATTAACCGAGATGACGAATTGGGTGCCAAGTGGCTCGAAAAATACCCGGCAGCGGTGGCTTTCAGTGTGAATGGCCCGATTGAACACCATTTTGGCCGTCAATTAACGGCGCAGCAGCTCGATTTTCACCAGCAAGGTTTTCGCGCGCAGATTAACTCCAGCTGGGGGAATGGTGTATTATCCGCCCCCTTGCTCGGGCGCTTCAACGTCAGCAATGTGCTGGCGGCGATGGGCGTAATGCTGGTGCTCGGTTACGACTTCCATGAGCTACTGGCAACTGCCCCGAAATTGCAGCCAGTGACCGGTCGTATGGAGTGTTTCGGCGGTGGTGATACGCCGCTGGCGGTGGTCGATTACGCCCACACCCCTGATGCGCTGGAAAAGGCATTGCAGGCCCTGCGGGTGCACTGCACCGGCCAGCTTTGGTGTCTGATTGGCTGTGGTGGCGACCGCGATCGCGGCAAGCGTCCCATGATGGCCGCCATGGCCGAGCAGTATGCGGATCGCGTGATCCTGACCGACGACAATCCCCGTACCGAGGAGCCGGCCCGGATCATGGCCGACATGGTGGCGGGTCTTCGCGATCCTGCTGCGGTGCAGGTGGAGCACGACCGGGTCAAGGCGATTGCGCTGGCCATCGGTCAGGCGAGCAAGCAGGACATCATCCTGGTGGCCGGTAAGGGCCATGAGGATTATCAGATCATTGGAACCGACAAGCGGCACTACAGCGACCGGGAAACCGTCGCGGCCGCCTTGCACACATTATTGGAGTCATTCAAATGATGACCCTCAGGCTTGCCGAGCTGGCGCAGGTACTCGATGCCCGTCTGATTGGTGACGATGGCGAGATCACCGTTGTCAGTACCGACACCCGCACTTTGGGCGCGGGTGCCCTGTTCGTTGCCCTGCGCGGCGAGCGTTTCGATGCCCACGATTTTTGCGAGCAGGCTGTTCAGGCAGGGGCCTCTGCTCTGCTGGTCGAGCGTGAGCTGCCGCTGGCCATTCCCCAGCTGGTGGTGGCGGACAGCCTCAAGGGGCTGGGCCGACTCGGCAAGCTGGTGCGCGAGCGCATCAATCCGAAAGTGCTGGCCATTACCGGCAGCTGCGGCAAGACCACGGTGAAGGAGATGGCAACTGCCATCCTGCGCAACGAAGGGGAAGTGCTGGCCACCGCTGGCAACTTCAACAACGAGGTGGGCGTGCCGCTCACCCTGCTGCGCCTCGAGCCGCAACACCGGTTTGCAGTGATGGAGCTGGGTGCCAACCATCCGGGCGAGATCGCCTGGACTACCTCGCTGGCCAAACCCGATGCCGCCATCATCAACAACGTGGCGGCGGCCCATCTGGAGGGCTTCGGCTCGCTGGAAGGTGTGTTCCACGCCAAGAGCGAAATTTTTGAGGGGCTGAGCGAGGGCGGCACGGCCATCGTCAACGCCGACAACGAATTCTGGCCGAAGTGGCGGGAACGCGGCATTCAGTGCGCCTTCTCCATCGACGATCAGAGCCAGCCGTTCCACGCGCGCAACCTTGTGCTCAACGAACAAGGCTGCGCCGAGTTCGTGATGGTGACCCCGCAGGGTGAGCTGAGCCTGACTCTGGCGATCCCGGGTCGCCACAACGTGGCCAATGCGCTGGCTGCTGCTGCCGGTACCCTGGTACTCGGTGCTTCTCTGGCCTCGGTCAAAGCCGGTCTGGAGCAGATGGCTCCGGTCAAGGGACGCTTCTGTGTTCAGCACTGGGGCGGTCTGACCCTGGTGGATGATACCTACAACGCCAGCGTGGAGTCCGTGCTGGCGGGCATCGATGCCTTGACCGCCATGAGCGGCTTTAAGGTGCTGGTGTTTGGCGACATGCGGGAACTGGGTGAGGAGTCTGCCGAGCAACATGCCCGGGTTGGCCGTCATGCCCGCGAGTGCGGTCTGGATGCCGTGCTGACAGTAGGGGAACATAGTCGCTATACCGCAGATGCCGCGGCTGGCCGACATTTCGATAACAAGGCGTCGTTGTTTGAAGTGCTTGCGCAAATGATAAATACACATCAGGAAATTTCGATTCTGGTCAAGGGTGCCCGTGGCTCCCGCATGGAAGATATCGTCGAGATGGTCAAAGGCCATCAGGAGTCAGCCACATGCTAGTCTGGCTGGCCGAACTGCTCACCCCGCACTTCACCTTCTTCAACGTCTTCTCCTACCTGACGTTTCGCGCCATCCTGTCGATCATTACCGGTCTGGGAGTTGCGCTCTGGATGGGGCCGCGCCTCATTCGTCGCCTGCAGATCCTGAAGTTCGGTCAGGTGATCCGCAACGATGGTCCCGAGTCCCACCTCAGCAAGCGGGGCACTCCGACCATGGGTGGTCTGATGATCATTGCTGCGATTTTCACGTCTGTGCTGCTCTGGTGCCGCCTCGACAACCCCTATGTCTGGCTGGTGCTGTTTGTGCTGGGTGCCTATGGCGCCATCGGCTTTGCCGACGACTACCTTAAGGTGGTGCGCAAGAATACCGACGGCCTGATCGCCCGCTGGAAGTACTTCTGGCAATCCGCGGTAGCGCTGGGAGTGGCTGTATTCCTCTACGCCACGGCCACCCATGATGGTCAGACCCAGCTGGTGGTGCCCTTCCTCAAGGATGTGATGCCGCAACTTGGCCTGATGTTTATCCTGCTCACCTATTTCGTCATTGTTGGTACCTCCAACGCGGTCAACCTGACCGATGGTCTGGATGGCTTGGCCATCATGCCGACCGTGATGGTGGCGGGCGGCTTTGCGTTTATCGCCTGGGCAACCGGCAACGTCAACTTCGCCAGTTACCTGCATATTCCCTATGTTCCCTATACCTCCGAGCTGGTGATCGTCTGTACTGCCATCGTCGGGGCAGGTCTGGGCTTTCTCTGGTTCAACACCTATCCGGCACAGGTCTTCATGGGGGACGTCGGTTCCCTGGCATTGGGCGGCGCGCTCGGCACCATCGCCGTGCTGGTACGCCAGGAGTTCCTGCTGGTGATCATGGGCGGTGTCTTCGTGATGGAGACTGTCTCGGTGATCCTGCAGGTGGGGTCTTACAAGCTGCGCGGCGTGCGGATCTTCCGCATGGCGCCGATCCATCACCACTACGAGAAGAAGGGCTGGCCGGAGCCGCGCGTTATCGTGCGTTTCTGGATCATCACCCTCGTGCTGGTGCTGTTGGGTCTTGCCACCCTGAAGGTGAGGTAAGGCCATGGTCATCGTTATCGGACTCGGCAAAACCGGACTCTCCTGCGTCGACTACTTCCTCGGCCGTGGTGTCACCCCACTGGTGATGGACACTCGCGCCAACCCGCCCGGCAAGGATCAACTACCTGCCGAGGTGGAACTCATTTACGGGCTGGATGGTGAGCGACTCAAACAGGCGCATATGATCGTCGCGAGCCCGGGCATTGCCCTGGCTACCCCTGAATTGAAAGCGGCTGCCGAATGTGGTGTGCAGATCGTCGGCGATATCGAGTTGTTCGTTCGCGAGACCGAGACACCGGTCATCGCCATCACAGGTTCCAATGGCAAGAGCACTGTCACGACCCTGGTGGGTGAGATGATTGCCGAAGCCGGGCTCAAGGTGGGCGTGGGCGGCAATATCGGTACGCCTGCGCTGGAGCTGCTCAAGCAGCCGATGGATCTCTGCGTACTGGAGCTATCCAGCTTCCAGTTGGAGACCACTCACAGCCTGCGTGCTGCCGCCTCTGTGGTGCTGAACCTCTCTGAAGATCACATGGATCGCTATCAGGGTATGGCCGACTACCGTGCCGCCAAGATGGAGATCCATCAGCACTCCAAACACATTCTGGTCAATCGCGACGATCCCCAGACTTTGCCCGATGTGGGTCAGGTGTGGCAGAGCTTCGGTCTTGACTGCAATGGCTATGGCCGCTGCCTGCTGGATGGTCGCTACTGGTTGACCCTGCACGGCGAGCCGCTGCTGGCGGTGGACGAGATGAAGATCGTCGGTGCCCACAATCAGGCCAACGCGCTGGCCGCCATGGCGCTGTGCGATGCGGTCGGCATTCCCCGCGCTGCCCAGCTCACCGTGCTGCGCCGCTTTGAAGGCTTGCCCCACCGTGCCCGTTTCGTGCGCGAAGTGAACGGGGTGCGCTGGATCAACGACTCCAAAGCCACCAACGTGGGAGCTACGCTAGCTGCCGTTGCCGGTGTGCGCGAGTCGGTCAAGGGGCGCCTGTTGCTGCTGGCCGGTGGTCAGGGCAAGGGGCAGGACTTTGGCCCGATCCAGGCGCTGCTGGGCAACCAGATCGATCACATGTACTGCTTCGGTCAGGATGCCGAGGTGCTGCTGGCTCTGGGCGAGCAGACCGAACGGGTGGCCGACCTGGCCGCTGCGGTTGCCAAAGCGGCGGCCGATGCCAAGCCCGGTGACTGGGTGCTGCTGGCGCCAGCCTGTGCCAGCCTGGATCAGTTCAAGTCGTTCGAGGTGCGTGGCGATCGCTTTACCGAGATGGTGATGGCGCTATGAATGCCCTTCGCGCAGCCGCAGGTCTGTTCCAGCGCTGGCTATTGCCGACGCGCCCTGCCGGCCTCTATGACCGGCAGTTGGTGTTGCTGGCGCTCTCCCTGATGGCGGTCGGGGTGGTGATCGTGGCATCAGCTTCGATCCCGGAGGGGATCTCCCTGGGGGATGATCCCTTCATGTTTGTGAAGCGTCACGCCATGTTTCTGGTGATGGCGCTCGGTATCTCCTGGTTTGTGTTGCAGGTGCCGATGGCGCGCTGGCAGGAGTACAACGGACCCATGCTGTTGCTGGCCATTCTGCTGCTGGTACTGGTGCTGGTGGTCGGGCGCAATGTCAACGGTGCGGTGCGCTGGCTGCCACTGGGCCCGTTCAACCTGCAGCCGGCCGAGTTTGGCAAGCTGGCGCTATTCGTCTATCTGGCCGGTTATCTGGTGCGGCGTCAGAACGAGGTGCGTGAAGCCTGGCTTGGCTTCCTGAAACCCCTGGCGGTATTCGGGGTGCTGGCGATCCTGTTGCTGTTGCAACCGGATCTGGGGTCGACCGTGGTGATGTTCGTCACCTCGTTCGGCATGCTGTTTCTGGCTGGCGCCAAACTGTGGCAGTTCATGATCCTCATCGGTGGCGGTCTTGGCGGGGTGATCATGCTGATCATCGTCGAGCCCTACCGGATGCGTCGGGTGACCTCTTTTATGGATCCCTGGGCCGATCCGTTTGGCAGTGGCTACCAGTTGACCCAGTCGCTGATGGCGTTTGGCCGTGGCAGCTGGTTTGGCGAGGGGCTCGGCAACTCCATCCAGAAGATGGAGTACCTGCCGGAAGCGCATACCGACTTTGTGTTTGCGATCCTCGGCGAAGAGCTGGGTTACGTTGGGGTACTGGGCGCCCTGTGTCTCATCTTTGCGTTGGCGATCAAGGCGTTGAAGCTGGGGCATCGCGCCCTGCAAGCCGACCGCCTTTATGATGGCTATCTGGCTATCGGTATCGGCATCTGGTTCAGTTTCCAGACTTTCGTCAACGTCGGCGCGGCCAGCGGCATGATGCCGACCAAGGGCTTGACCCTGCCGCTGGTCAGTTACGGTGGCTCGAGTCTCATCATCATGACAGTGGCGGTGAGCATGTTGATTCGAATCGATTTTGAGTTGCGTCAGGCGACTGCCCAGGCGCGGGTGCGGGAGGTTTAGTGAGCAAGACGCTGTTGGTGATGGCAGGTGGTACCGGGGGGCATGTCTTTCCCGGTCTGGCCGTGGCTGATCGACTGAGGGAGCAGGGCTGGACTGTCCACTGGCTGGGGACGGCGGACCGGATGGAGGCGGAGCTGGTGCCCGCCCATGGTTATCCCATCTCCTTTATCGATATTCAGGGGGTGCGTGGCAACGGCATCAAGCGGCTGCTGGCGGCGCCCTATCGTATCGTCAAATCCATCTTGCAGGCGCGTCAGGTGCTCAAGACCGTTCGCCCTGATGTGGTGCTCGGTATGGGGGGCTTTGCCTCCGGTCCAGGGGGCGTGGCTGCCTGGTTCTCTGGCATCCCGTTGCTGCTCCATGAGCAGAATGCTGCTGCAGGCATGACTAACAAGCTGCTGGCGCGTATTGCCAAGCGGGTGCTGATGGCATTTCCGGGCGCCTTCGCGCCGAGCCGCCGCACCGCTGTGGTCGGCAATCCGGTGCGTCCCGAAGTGGTTGCCCTGCCGGATCCGCAGCTGCGCAGCGAAGCCGAGCCGCTGCATCTGCTGATCGTTGGTGGTAGCCTGGGTGCCCGCGTGCTCAACCAGCAGGTACCCGCTGCAGTCGCTGCGGCTGGTGTGCCTATCGAGGTGCGTCACCAGTGTGGCAAGGGCAATGCCGAGACAGTATCTGCTGCCTATGCCCAGCACGGTATCAAGGCCGAGGTAAGTGAATTTATCAAGGATATGGCTGGCGCCTACGCCTGGGCAGATCTGGTGGTCTGCCGGGCGGGAGCACTGACGGTATCCGAGGTGGCCGCCGCCGGGGTAGCAGCCATTTTCGTGCCGCTTCCCCATGCGGTGGATGATCACCAGACCCGTAACGCCTTGACCCTGGTCGACGGCGGTGCGGCCGAGTTCCTGCCCCAGTCCGAGCTGAACACAACCTCACTCGCGGCACGCCTGACCTGGCTGGCTGGTCGCCGGGAGACCCTGTTTAACATGGCGAAAGCGGCTCGTCGCGTTGCCATCACAGATGCGGCCGAGCGGGTTGCAGATGAGTGCAAACAGCTCGCCAGTGGGCAGAGTGGTAAAGATTGATGAGCAAGGTTGCAGCGGTGACACCGTGCAGCCTTGTACCTGTATGTATTGATGCCGCCGTGCAGCCGCGCTTTGACGGCACATTGCCTGCGGCAGACTAAAGAGACGATTATGACCAAGGTTGAACTGGCAAAACTGCGTACTGTGATCCCCGAAATGCGCCGCGTGCGTCGCATCCACTTTATCGGCATCGGTGGTGCTGGTATGGGCGGAATCGCCGAAGTGCTTGCCAACGAAGGGTATCAGGTGACAGGTTCTGACTTGGGTCGCAATGCAGTGACCGAACGGTTGGCAGGACTGGGCGCCCACATTTTTGTCGGTCATAGTGCCGTGCACGTCGAGGGTGCCAGCGTGGTGGTGGTCTCCACCGCCATCAAACAGGACAACCCGGAGCTGCTGGCTGCCCGCGAGCTACGTATCCCGGTGGTGCGTCGCGCCGAGATGTTGGCTGAGTTGATGCGTTTCCGTCACGGCATCGCCATTGCCGGCACACACGGCAAGACCACCACCACCAGTCTGGTGGCGAGCATCTATGCCGAAGCCGACCGCGATCCGACCTTCGTTATCGGTGGCTTGCTCAACAGTGCCGGCACCAATGCCCGTCTGGGCAGCAGCCGCTATCTGATTGCCGAAGCAGACGAAAGTGACGCCTCCTTCCTGCATCTGCAGCCGATGGTCTCTATCGTGACCAACATTGAAGCGGATCACATGGACACCTACGGCGGTGACTTCTCCAGGCTGAAGGCCACCTTTATCGAGTTTCTGCACAACCTGCCCTTCTACGGGCTGGCGGTAGTCTGCATCGATGATCCGGTGATCCGTGGTATGTTGCCGGAGATTGCTCGTCCGACCTTGACTTATGGTCTCTCTGACGACGCTGACGTGCAGGTATTGGATTTTGTCCAGACCACCAACCACAGCAGCTTCCGGGTGCGTCGCAAAGAGGCGGGCGAACTGCAGGTTACCCTCAACTTGCCGGGGATCCACAATGCCTTGAACGCTGCCGCGGCGATAGCTGTCGCGACTGAAGACGGGGTTAGCGACGAGGCCATCATCCGTGCGCTGGCCAAGTTTGAAGGGGTTGGCCGTCGCTTCCAGCAGTATGGCGAGTTCGAAACCGGGCGCGGCAAGGCCATGCTGGTGGATGATTACGGTCACCACCCGAGCGAAGTGAAGGTCACCATCAACGCTGCTCGTGCCGGTTGGCCCGAGAAGCGTCTGGTAATGGTGTTCCAGCCGCACCGTTATACCCGCACCCGAGACCTCTACGAGGACTTCGCAGATGTGCTCTCCAAGGTAGATGTACTGGTGATGCTGGAGGTTTATGCTGCCGGTGAGGATCCGATCCCGGGGGCTGATGGACGGGCTCTGTGTCGCTCCATTCGCTCGCGTGGCAACCTGGAACCCATCTTCGTCGCCACGCCAGATGACGTACCTGTCGTGCTGGCCGACGTGATTGGTGAGGGGGATTTGGTGCTGACTCAGGGGGCGGGGAACGTTGGGGCACTTGCCCGTCGTCTCGGCGAAATGAAATTGCGCATAGATAGCATGAAATCTGGTGCCTGAGGGCCCAATGAGTATTTTGACCGCCAAGCCGGGGCCTATATAATGGCGAACCGGTCTGTCAAAAGGCCGGTTTAGCGCGTTACACGGGGATCGAGCGGGTGGAGGCAAGGGCACAGGGGCGCACCAAGGGCGGCTTCATCGTAGGCGTGATGTTTTTCCTGCTGGTGATATGGGGCTGCTACCGGACTGCGCTGGATGTTAAAGGTTGGCTGACAGATGCCAACCGGTTGCCCATGAGCGAGCTGTTGCTGCAGGGGCAACACCAGTATCTGGAAACCGAAGAGCTGCGACTGGCCGTGCTGGATGGTGCCGAGTCACGCAACTTCTTCGAGTTGGATGTCAACGAATTGCAAGCACGGCTTAATGCCTTGCCATGGGTAGCCTCGGTATCGGTACGCAAGAAGTGGCCGAACAAGATCAAGGTTTACCTGACGGAACAGGATGTGGCGGCGCGCTGGAATGGCAACCGCTTCGTCAACACCAAGGGCAAGGTGTTCAGTGCGCCGGATCGGGTCAAGACATCGCTGTTGCAGTTGTCTGGGCCGGATGACCAGGCCGCCATGGTGTTGAAAGAGAGTCGGCAGTACGAAGCGCAGCTGGCGGCCAAGGGATACAAGTTGTTGGGGGTGAATCTGACCCCCCGCCATGCCTGGGAACTGACCCTGGATGGCAATATCAAGCTGTTTCTGGGGCGTAACGACATAGCGCTCAGGTTGCAGCGGTTTATCGATGCCTTCCCGGTTATCGAACCCCGTTCGCAGGTTGCGTATGTGGATCTTCGATACGATACCGGTGTGGCAGTTGGCTGGAAGAAGAGCGAAGAGAAAGTGCATGACCAACACCGCAGATAGGAATTTGATTGTCGGACTGGATATCGGCACAACCAAGGTGGCGGTTCTGGTTGGGGAAGTATTGCCGGACGGTGAACTGAACGTCATCGGTATGGGCAGTCACGCCTCCCGCGGGATGGAGAAGGGAGGGGTCAACGACCTCGATTCCGTGGTCAAGTCACTGCGCCGTGCGGTGGAAGAGGCCGAGATGATGGCGGATTGCCAGATCAGCTCGGTTTATCTGGGGTTGTCCGGCAAGCATATCGATTGCCGCAACGAGACCGGCATGGTGCCCATCTCCGATGAGGAGGTGACCCAGGAGGATGTGGACAACGTGATCCACACCGCCAAGTCGGTTCGCCTCTCCGACGAGCTGCGTGTGCTGCACGTGCTGCCCCAGGAGTTTGCCATCGACTATCAGGAAGGGATCAAGAATCCGGTCGGCCTCTCCGGCGTGCGGATGGCGGCCAAGGTGCATCTCATCACCTGCCATAACGACATGGCTCGCAACATCGAGAAGTGTGTCGAGAAGGTAGGGCTGCGGGTCGATCAACTGATCTTCTCTGCGCTGGCATCCAGCTACGCAGTGTTGACTGAAGACGAGAAAGAGCTGGGGGTCTGCGTGGTGGACATCGGTGGCGGCACTATGGACATGTCGCTGTTTACCGGCGGCGCACTGCGCCACACCAAGGTGATCCCGTACGCTGGCAGCACTGTAACCAGCGACATCGCCTACGCCTTCGGTACGCCGCCGCTCGACGCAGAAGCGATCAAGGTGCGCTACGGCTGTGCCCTCGGTCGTCTGGTCAGCAAGGAAGACAATATTGAAGTGCCCAGTGTCGGCGGCCGTCCGGCGCGCAGCCTGCAGCGGCAGACACTGGCTGAAGTGATTGAGCCCCGTTACACCGAGTTGCTCTCCATGGTGAATGATGAGCTGGTGCGGGTACAAAGCGAGTTGAAAGCGCAGGGGGTCAAGCATCAGCTGGCAGCCGGTGTGGTCTTGACCGGCGGCGCTGCCCAGATTGAAGGCATTGTGGAGTGTGCAGAGCAGATCTTCCAGTGTCAGGTCAGGGTAGGGGAGCCCATGAATATTCGTGGTCTGAGTGATTACGTGCAGGCACCGGTGTACTCGACCGCAGTCGGGTTGCTGCAGTATGGCCGTACCCATCAGGCAACAGGTAGCAACAAAGAATATGCCGCCAAGGCAAGCGTCGGTGGCCTGGTCAAACGGGTCAGCAACTGGCTGCGTGGCGAGTTCTAAGAATTTTGCTGAGTCAGGCAAATAAAGCGGAGAGACAACATGTTTGAATTTATGGATAGCCACACTGACGAAGCCGTCATTAAAGTGATCGGTGTAGGTGGCGGCGGCGGCAACGCTGTCGAACACATGGTTCGTCAAAACATCGAAGGTGTCGAGTTCATCACCGTCAACACCGACGCCCAGGCACTGCGTAACTCCAGTGCCAACACCACTCTGCAGATCGGTAGTGGTATTACCAAGGGTCTGGGGGCGGGTGCCAATCCCGAAGTGGGTCGTGATGCGGCCATGGAAGATCGCGAAGCACTGCGTGAGCTGCTGACCGGTTCCGACATGGTGTTTATCGCCGCTGGTATGGGGGGTGGTACCGGTACCGGTGCTGCGCCGATCGTGGCCGAAGTGGCGCGCGAGATGGGCATCCTGACCGTTGCTGTAGTGACCAAGCCGTTCTCCTTCGAAGGGAAGAAGCGGATGGGCTTCGCCGCGCACGGTATCGAAGAGCTCTCCAAAAATGTTGACTCCCTGATCACCATCCCCAACGACAAGTTGCTGAAGGTGCTGGGTCGCGGCATCTCCCTGCTGGACGCCTTCAAGGCGGCCAACGATGTACTGCTTGGTGCGGTACAGGGCATTGCCGAGCTGATCACCCGTCCGGGCTTGATCAACGTCGACTTCGCGGACGTACGTACCGTGATGCGCGAAATGGGTACCGCCATGATGGGTACCGGTTCTGCCTCCGGTGATGACCGTGCCGAAGAAGCGGCCGAGAAAGCCATCTCCAGCCCGCTGCTGGAAGATGTGGATCTGGCCGGTGCCCGCGGCATCCTGGTCAACATCACTGCTGGCATGGACATGACCATTGAAGAGTTCGAAACCGTGGGTAACGCGGTCAAGGCCTTCGCTTCCGAGAACGCCACTGTGGTAGTGGGTACCGTAATCGATCCGGAAATGCACGACGAACTGCGTGTGACCGTGGTTGCGACCGGTATCGGTGCCGAGCGCAAGCCGGACATCACGCTAGTCAAGAGCAGCCAGGTGCAAGAGCGCCCGGTGCGTCAGCCGCTGGTCAGTGACATGATGCAAGGCCGCGTGATGGACGAAGCGCCGGCCAAGGTGGTCAACGCCGAGCCGCAAGCCCGTCGTGAACCGGATTATCTGGATATTCCGGCGTTCCTGCGCAAGCAGGCAGACTAAGCCTCTGATGAGGCTTGTTTGTCTGTTGCTTAAGGAATGTGCTAAGATGGCCTGCCAACGACCATCTGGTCCGGATTTTAAGCTGTTTAGGGTACACCCATGATTAGACAAAGAACCTTGAAAACGAGTGTACAGGCGACTGGTGTCGGCCTGCATTCGGGCCGGAAAGTCACCATGACATTCCGTCCGGCACCTGTGAACACAGGGATCGTTTACTTGCGTACCGATCTGAATCCTGTGGTGGAGCTGCCAGCCAATGCCGATCAGGTGCGCGATACCGTTCTCTGTACCGCTCTGGTCAACGAAGCCGGTGTCCGGGTCTCTACCATTGAGCACCTCTCCGCCGCGCTGGCTGGGATGGGGATCGACAACCTCTATGTCGAGGTTGACGCGCCCGAGATCCCGGTGATGGATGGCAGTGCGCATCCCTTTATCTACCTGCTGCAGGAAGTCGGGATCCGTGAGCAAAATGCGGCCAAGCAGTTTGTGCGGATCAAGAAGAGCATCCGGGTTGAAGACGGCGACAAGTGGGCGGAATTCCACCCCTATCGCAACGGCTTCAAAATGGATCTCGAGATCGACTTCCAGCATCCGGTCTTTGAAGGGCGCAATCAGCGTTGCGTACTGGACTTCTCCGGAGCTTCCTTCGTGAAAGAGATCAGCCGTGCCCGTACCTTCGGGTTCATGCGTGATATCGAGTACCTGCGTTCCCAGAACCTGGCGCTGGGCGGAAGCCTAGAAAACGCCGTGGTACTGGATGACTATCGGGTGCTGAACGAAGACGGTTTGCGTTATGAGGACGAGTTCGTCAAGCACAAGATGCTGGACGCGATCGGTGACCTCTATATGTGTAACCGCAGCATCATCGGTGAGTTCCGTGCCTACAAGACCGGACATGCCCTGAACAACAAACTGCTGCGTGCCTTGCTGGCCGAGCAGGAGGCTTGGGAACTGGTGACCTTCGAGGGTGAGGGCGACAAAGCGCCTATCGCTTACTACGATAACGGTCTGGTTCTGGCCTGATAGCTATGCAACGGAACGTCGGTCCTCTCTCCGCACCGACGTTCCGTCATTTGTTTACTCCATCCTTTAATACCGATTATCTCCCGGTTTTATTTCCCGTGCAGGCTCTTGGCCGCACCTGACCGAGCAGACTGATTTCTATGAGCATTACCCTGATCCTCCACGGCAAGCAGCGACGCAAGTTGCACCTGCCCAAACAACGTCTGGCCTGGGTCGGCGGTATTCTCCTCTCCCTGTTGGCACTTGGTGGTGGTTGGCTTTGGCAGAGTTGGCACCAGAAAATGGAGGCGCTGGAAGTAGCGCTTGCCGTTGCCGAGCAACAGTCCGTCGACCAGAGTGGCGACGAAGCCCGTGAACAGTTGGCAATGTTGGCTGCTCAGGTGGGCACCATGCAAGGCCAGCTTGGCCGTCTCAATGCCCTCGGCGAACGATTGACCGAGCAGGCCGATCTCGACCCCGACGAGTTCAATTTCAAAGAGCTGCCCCCCATGGGCGGACCTTCTTATGATGAAGATCTGGAAGTGAGCCTCAACGAGCTGCAAGCCTCGATGAAACACCTCAGCCAGCAGCTCAGCAGCCGTGAAGAGCAGCTGTCGGTACTTGAATCTTTCATCATGAATCACCATATCACCGATGCCGGTTTTATTTCCGGCACGCCAGTCAAACAAGAGCGAGTTTGGGTCTCGTCCGGGTTTGGTGGACGGGTCGATCCGTTCAACGGGCGTGCCAAGATGCACAAAGGGGTCGATTTCCGTGGCAAACCCGGAACCCCTATTCTGGCCACCGGGCCTGGCATTGTCAGCTGGGCGGGCCGTCATCCGGAATTTGGCAATATGGTGGAGATTAATCACGGCAATGGCCTTGTCACCCGCTATGCCCACAACTCCAGGTTGCTGGTCGAGGTGGGCACAATGGTTGATCAGGGTCAGAAGATTGCCTTGATGGGACGTACCGGTCGTGCGACCGGTGTCCATTTGCATTACGAAGTGTTGAAAGACGGTCGTCAGGTCAACCCCGCACGCTTTCTCAGTGCCAGCCGGGGTTAGGTTTTTTTCTTCAGTTCCAGTGACGGAACGCTTTTATAACCAGAAATAGTTGGTACCCATGATTAGCACACTGCTTACCAAGATTATCGGCAGCCGGAACGACAGAACGCTCAAGGCTTTGCGCAAAATTGTAAAACAGATCAATGCCATGGAGCCGCAGTTCGAGGCTCTCTCCGATTCCGAGTTGCAGGCCAAAACGGCTGAATACCGTCAGCGTATCGAGCAGGGCGAGACTCTGGAGCAGTTGCTGCCGGAAGCGTTCGCGACTGTGCGTGAAGCCTCCAAGCGGGTGTTCGGCATGCGTCACTTCGACGTACAGCTGATCGGCGGTATGGTGCTGAACTCCAACCGCATTGCAGAAATGAAGACAGGTGAAGGTAAGACCCTGACCGCGACCCTGCCGGCCTACCTGAATGCCCTGAGCGGTCGTGGCGTGCACGTGGTGACCGTGAACGACTACTTGGCCAAGCGTGATGCGGAAGCTAACCGTCCGCTGTTTGCTTTCCTCGGCATGACCGTTGCGTGCAACGTGCCCGGCATGGATGCGTCCCAGAAGCGTGACGCCTACGCTGCCGATATCACCTACGGTACCAACAACGAATTCGGTTTCGACTACCTGCGTGACAACATGGCGTTCTCGCCGGAGCAGCGCGTACAGCGCCCGCTTAACTACGCGCTGGTGGACGAGGTTGACTCGGTGCTTATCGATGAAGCCCGTACTCCGCTCATCATCTCCGGCCCGGCCGAAGACAGCTCAGAGCTCTATATTCGCGTCAACAAGCTGATCCCGCTGCTGGTCAAGCAGGACAAGGAAGACACCGAAGAGTACACCGGTGACGGTCACTACACGGTGGACGAGAAGAACCGTCAGGCCCTGCTGACCGAAAACGGCCAGATCTTCGTGGAAGAGCTGCTCAAGAAAGAGGGGCTGCTGGACGAGAACGACTCCCTGTTCTCCGCCTCAAACATCAGCCTGCTGCACCACGTCAACGCCGGTCTGCGTGCTCATACCCTGTTCGAGCGCAATGTGGACTACATCGTCCAGAAGGACGAGATCGTCATCGTCGATGAGCACACCGGTCGTACCATGCCGGGTCGTCGCTGGTCCGATGGTCTGCATCAGGCCGTTGAAGCAAAGGAAGGGGTGAAGATCCAGAACGAGAACCAGACGCTGGCATCTATCACCTTCCAGAACTACTTCCGTCTCTACAACAAGCTGGCGGGGATGACCGGTACTGCAGATACCGAAGCCTTTGAATTCCAACAGATTTATGGCCTGGATACCGTGGTTATCCCGACCAACAAGCCGATGGTGCGCAAGGACATGGGCGATCTGGTCTACCTGACCGCCAATGAGAAGTATGCTGCCATCGTCAAGGATATTCGCGAGTGTGTGGAGCGCGGCCAGCCGGTGCTGGTGGGTACCGTCTCCATCGAAAACTCAGAGCTGCTCTCCGGCATCCTGACCAAGGAGAAGATCCCGCATCAGGTACTGAACGCCAAGTTCCACGCCATGGAGGCGGAGATCGTTGCCCAGGCAGGCCAGACTGGTGCTGTCACCATCGCCACCAACATGGCCGGTCGTGGTACCGATATCGTGTTGGGCGGCAACTGGCAGGCAGAGATCGCCAAGCTGGAGAACCCGACCGAGGAGCAGATTGCCGAGCTGAAAGCGGCCTGGCAGGTGCGCCACGATGCCGTGCTGGCCGCCGGTGGTCTGCACATTATCGGTACCGAGCGTCACGAATCCCGTCGTATCGACAACCAGCTGCGCGGCCGTTCCGGTCGTCAGGGTGACCCGGGTTCCTCCCGCTTTTACCTCTCCATGGAAGATACCCTGATGCGGATCTTCGCTTCCGATCGCGTCACCGGCATGATGAAGAAGCTGGGCATGGAAGAGGGCGAAGCCATCGAACACCCCTGGGTCACCAAGGCGATCGAAAATGCCCAGCGCAAGGTGGAAGGTCGCAACTTCGACATCCGCAAGAGCTTGCTGGAGTTTGACGACGTGGCCAACGACCAGCGCAAGGTGGTGTACGAGCAGCGTAACGAGCTGCTGGATACCAACGACATCTCCGAGACCATCCACGTTATCCGTGATGATGTCTACGGCAGCGTGATCGATGAGTATATCCCGCCCCAGTCTCTGGAAGAGATGTGGGATGTACCGGGTCTGGAAGCGCGCCTGAAGGCCGATTTCGCGCTGGATCTGCCGCTGCAGCAGTGGCTGGCGGAAGATGACAAGCTTTACGAAGAGAAGCTGCGCGAGCGCATTCTGGACGAAGCCACCAAGCTCTATGCCCACAAGGAGGAGCTGGTTGGCAAAGAGGTGCTGCGCAACTTCGAGAAGGCGGTGATGCTGCAAACTCTGGATGGTTTGTGGAAAGAGCATCTGGCGGCCATGGATCACCTGCGTCAGGGCATCCATCTGCGCGGCTACGCCCAGAAGAACCCCAAGCAGGAGTACAAGCGTGAATCCTTCGATCTGTTCACCCAGATGCTGGAAACCCTCAAGCGCGACGTGGTCAGCATCCTGAGCCGGGTTCAGGTGCAGGAGCGCGATGTAGAGGCGATGGAAGAGCAGCAGCGCCAGCAGGCGGAAGCCGCTCCCCGTACCTACACCCACGCTGCTGCCGAGAACCAGCTGGCGGACGAAGAGGAAAGTGCTGCCGAGGGTCACACCACCTTCGTGCGTGACGAGCAGAAGATCGGCCGCAACGATCCCTGCCCGTGCGGCTCCGGCAAGAAGTACAAGCATTGCCACGGTCAGTTGACCTGATCGACGCTATGCCATAACAGGCGGGCCAAGTGCCCGCCTTGTTATTGGTGGCAACAAGCGAACAGAGGTAATTGATGGAACAGAAAAAACGGATCTGGGTGGCGGTTGGCGTCATCGAGAATGAACGGGGCGATATCTTCATCGCCAGACGCTCCTCCGATCGCCATCAGGGGGATCGCTGGGAGTTTCCCGGTGGCAAGGTGGAGTCGGGCGAGGATCTGCTCACCGCGCTGGATCGGGAGCTGTGGGAAGAGATCGGCATCCGGGTATTGGATTGTGCTCCCTTCATGGAACTGCAACACGACTACCCCGAGAAGCAGGTATTGCTGGATATCTGGAAGGTGACTCGTTTCAGCGGTGAGCCGTTCGGCAAAGAGGGGCAGGAGTGCCTGTGGGTGCCGGTGGCCGAGCTGAACAACTACCACTTCCCCGATGCCAATGGCCCGATTGTAGCTCGGCTACAGGGTCTGCTGGCGTGAGCCGGTAGCAATCAACAAGCATGAAAAAAGGGCCAATCGGCCCTTTTTTCATGTTGCAGAGGTGCGTGACCAGGGGCTTACAGCCACTGATCGCCCTCTTCCGGCTCCGGCAGCAGATCCGGGTTGATCTCCCCCGGGATCCGCTTCTCTTCATCGGCCCACTCGCCGAGATCGATCAGCTGGCAGCGCTTGCTGCAGAAGGGGCGGAACGGACTCTGCGGGCCCCACTCCACTTCGTTCTGACAGGTCGGACACTTTACCTTGGTGACCATAAGCCCTCCTTAGCAGCAGGCGAGCTGGAATGGCACATCGCCAATCGGCTGTTCGCCGGTTGGCAGGAAGCGCAGTGCAAAGCGGTTCTTGTGGCCGCTCAGGGTCGGGTAGCAGAACAGATTGCCCGGCAGCTTGATACGGATCAGCTCGGCGCTCTCGGCGGTGTCCTGGAAGAAACCGTTGCTAGCAACCTGTTCACTGAAGCTGCCTGATTCGCGCCACAGGCGCAGCAGCAGAGTGATGGCATTCATCAGCAGGTTGATATCGCTCAGCCAGCCCTGCATCTGCTGGTGACGGGTGATGGCCGGGGTTCCGAGCCAGTGGTGCAGCTGCGGCACATCGAAGGCACACAGGCCACCCGGGATGGAGAAACGCTGGCGGATGGAGCCGAGCAGACGATCCTCTTTCAGGCGGGCACCCGGGCGTGGTGAATTGAGCAGGTTGCGGGAGAGCTGGCTGCTCTCTTGCTGCATCAGCTTGATCTGCTCCAGATCGACGTCGGGCAGGCTGGCCCAGTGGCTCAGACGCTGGCCGAGACGCTCCAGATCCTTGATGAGGTCGGCGCGTAGGTCACCACGCTCCAGCAACTCCTGCAGATCGAACAGCCCCTTGAAGAAGGCGATATGTGCCCAGGATTGTTCACTCTCCAGATTGTCGCGGATCTGGGAAAACAGGGACTCCAGACGCAGGTAGGTCCGGCTTTTTTCATTGAGGGGGAAATCGTAAATCATGCCTAATCCTGGCCAGCCATAAACCGGCCTAGTGTACTCACACTTGGCGGGCTTGTTGAGAGGCAATTGCCAGATATGTCTCGTGCAGTGCCAAAATCCGCGTTTTAATCGCCATTTCGCTGTCATTGTGGTTTTCGATGACATCATCCGCCACAGCTAGCCGTTCTGTCCGGCTCGCCTGAGCAGCGATGATGGCTTTGGCCTGCTCGGTGCTGACGCCATCCCGACGGCAGGTTCGCTCAATCTGGGTGGCTTCGTCCACATCGATCACCAGCACCCGGTTGGCGAGGCCGGTGAGTTTGTTCTCCACCAGCAGCGGCACCACCAGCAGGCAGTAAGGTGAACTGGCCGCGGCGCACTGGCGCAGCATTTCGCTGCGAATCAGCGGGTGGAGCAAAGCATTGAGCCACTCCTTGGCCTGTGGGTTACTGAAGACCCGCTCGCGCAGGGCGCGACGGTCGAGTTGACCGCTCGGATCAATCACATCCGGGCCAAAATGGTCGGTGATGGCGGCAAGGGCCGGGGTGCCCGGCTCGACCACTTCGCGGGCGATCACATCTGCATCCACCACCTCGATACCCAGCGCGGCAAACTGATTGGCGATAGTTGTCTTGCCGCTGCCGATACCACCTGTGATAGCAACTACATACATGGGGGCCTCTTGCTCAAAGCAGGGTAGAAAGATACCAGCGGGTGATGGTATCGCCCCACAGCAGGGCAATCCAGCCCGCGATGGCGAGGTAGGGGCCGAAGGGGATGGGCTTACTCTGATGGTGTTTGTGCAAAGCGATCAGACTGATGCCGATCACGGCGCCGACCAGGGATGAGAGCAGCAGAATTATGGGCAGCGCCTGCCAGCCGAGCCAGGCGCCCAGCGCCGCCAGCAGCTTGAAGTCGCCATATCCCATCCCCTCCTTGCCGGTGAGCAGCTTGAAAGCCCAGTAGAGGCTCCAGAGCACCAGATAGCCCGCCATGGCGCCAATCACTGCATCAGCCAAGGGGACGAAGCCACCTGCCAGATTGAACAGCAGCCCGCTCCACAGCAGGGGCAGGGTGAGCTGGTCTGGCAACAACATCTTGTCGAGATCGATAAAGGTGAGGGCGACCAGTACCCAGGTCAGCAGCAGGGCGGCCAGCGTGCCCCAGCCTGGTGTAATCACCATGGCAACAGCAACCGAGAGCAGGGCGGTCAGCAGCTCCACCAGTGGATAGCGGGCCGAGATGGGGGCCTGACAGCCGCGGCAACGCCCCTTGAGCCAGAGCCAGCTCAACAGCGGGATGTTTTCCAGCGCAGTGATGGCGTGGCCACAGTGAGGGCATGCGGAGCGGGGGACCATCAGGTTGTAGCGCTCTGGCGCAGTGGCCTCCTCATCGGGGGAAAAGTAGCCGCGATACTCGGCCTGCCACTCCCGCTCCAGCATGATGGGCAAGCGGTGGATCACCACGTTGAGGAAACTGCCGATCATCAGGGAAAAGATAAAAACCAGCGAGAAATAGAGCCAAGGCAAGCCGTGAGCCAGCTCGAGAAGAAGTGTCATAACCAACCGTCAGTTATTAAATGAGGGGAAGGGCATGGTTGTGGCGCCATGCCCTGATGAATCAGCCCACCACGTCGCCAAGCTTGAAGATGGGCAAGTACATGGCAATAACCATGCCGCCGACCAGCACCCCCAGCACCACCATGATGAGGGGTTCCAACAAGCTGGTGAGGCCATCGACCAGGTCGTCCACCTCTTGCTCGAAGATGGTGGCAACTTTGGAGAGCATATCATCGATGGCACCGGACTCCTCGCCGATCATCACCATCTGGATCACCATGTCCGGGAAGAGATCGACGGTGCGCATTGCCACGTTGATCTGCATACCGGCCACCACCTCGTTGCGAATGGCCATAACGGCGGTGCGATAGACATAGTTGCCGGAGGCACCTGCTGCCGAAATCAGCGCATCCACCAGCGGGATACCGGCGGAGAAGGTGGTCGACAGGGTGCGGGCAAAGCGGGCCATCGCTGCCTTGTGCAGGATCATCCCGACTACCGGAATGGTGAGCACAAACTTGTCGGTATTGTCCCTTACCTTCTGGGAGGCGCGCCAGGCGCGCACATAGAGGAAGATGGCGAGCGCAGCTCCGCCAAAGAAGACATACCACCAGTTCTGCATAAAGCGTGAGATGCCGATGACAAACTGGGTGAACACCGGCAGCTCGGCGCCAAAGCTCTTGAAGATATCCTCGAACTGGGGGATGACGAATAGCAGCAGGATGGAAGTCACCACTATGGCCACCAGAATAACCATGGTGGGATAGAACATGGCCTTCTTGATCTTCGACTTGAGCGCTTCCGACTTTTCCCGATAGGTGGCGATACGGTCGTAGATGGTCTCCAGCGCACCGGATTGCTCCCCCGCCTCAACCAGATCGCAGTAGAGATCGTCAAAATGGCGAGGGTGGCGGCGCAACGCCTCCGACATGGGGGTTCCGGTCTCAACATCGGAGGCGATCTCACCCATCAGCTCGCGCATGGCGGCTTTCTCGTGGCTGCGGGCGATGATCTGCAGGCTCTGTACTAGTGGTACGCCGGCGGAGAGCATGGTGGTGATCTGGCGGGAGATAATCGCGATATCCATCGGCTTGATCTTGGCGCCGCCCTTGGAGAAGAGCCCCTGGGATTTTTTGGCCACCTTGGTGACGTTTACCCCCTGCTTGCGCAGCTCCGCCTTGACGGTATTGATGCTGTCAGCCTGCAGCTCGCCGGAGACCTTCTGCCCCTTGCGATTGACCCCGTGCCAGCGGAAGGCGAAGACTTTTTTCGGGGGGGTGTTCTTTTTCGTTAGGGTTGCCATCTTTGCATCCTGCAATTGGGCGGATGGTCAGGGAGCCCCTGAACCATCTGACCTGATAAATATCCTCAAACGGCTTGGCACCATCTGGTCGCTTGCTGGTAGATCATCTTGCTCGCATCTTGGCGAGGTTTAATTGGTGGTGACCCGGTTGACCTCGGCCAGGCTGGTGACACCGAGCCGAGCCTTCTCCAGTCCCGAGGTGCGCAGGGTGCGCATGCCCTCTTTCTGGGCAATCGCCGCAATTTGCAGGGAGTTGGCCCCCTGCATGATCAATTTTGCGATATTTTCCGACATTAGCATGATTTCGTAGATGCCGACTCGCCCCTTGTAGCCACCGGAACACTCCTTGCAACCAACCGGTTTGAACAGTCGCAAGCCGGCTGCCAGCTGCTGTGGGGTAAAACCCAGTTCCAGCAGCTCGGCTTCCGGCACTACCTCCGGCGCCTTGCAGTGGTCGCAAAGCTTGCGGGCCAGCCGCTGGGCCATGATCAGGGTGACCGAAGAGGCAATATTGAAGGCGGGCACCCCCATATTCATCATCCGGGTCAGGGTTTCGGCAGCCGAGTTGGTATGCAGGGTTGAGAGCACCAGGTGGCCGGTTTGTGCCGCCTTTATGGCGATCTCGGCGGTTTCGAGATCCCGTATCTCCCCCACCATCACCACATCCGGATCTTGCCGCAAGAAGGAGCGCAGGGCGCTGGCAAAGGTGAGCCCCGCCTTGGGGTTGACCTGTACCTGGTTGACGCCCGGCAGATTGATCTCCACCGGATCTTCGGCGGTGGAGATGTTTACCTCGGTGGTGTTGAGAATATTGAGGCCGGTATAGAGCGAGACCGTCTTGCCCGAGCCGGTGGGGCCGGTGACCAGTATCATCCCCTGCGGTTTCGAGAGGGCTCGCAGGTACTGTGCCTTCTGGCGGTCGTCAAAGCCAAGCTGCTCGATATTGAGGCGGGCCGCCGAGGAGTCGAGCAGACGGATAACGATCTTCTCCCCCCACATGGTGGGCAGGGTGTTGACCCGCATATCCATCGACTTGTTGCGCGATAGCTTCAATTTGATGCGGCCATCCTGCGGCAGCCGCCGCTCGGCGATATCGAGCCGCGCCATCACCTTGAGGCGGGCAGAGAAGCGGTTGGCCAGATTGACCGGCGGGGTAGCGATTTCGTGCAGAATACCGTCGATGCGAAAGCGCACCCGATATTTGAACTCATAGGGCTCGAAGTGCAGGTCGGAGGCACCGCGCTTGATGGCATCCATCAGGATCTTGTTGATGTACTTGACGATGGGGGCGTCGTCATCGGCGGTATTGACGCTCTCGTCCAGCCGGCTGTTCTCGTCGCTTACCTCGAGGTCGGAGATCTCGGCCTCGTCGATATCCTCCATGCCGAGGGCGTCGTTTTCGCTCTCCAGCAGCTTGCCGATGGCGGCGGTAAGCTTGTTCTCCTCCACCAGCAGCGCTTCGGTATGAAGGCCGAAACTGAAGCCAAAGTCCTCCAGGGCCGAGACATTGGTCGGATCCGACATGGCGATATAGAGGGTGTGGCCCTGGGTATAGATGGGCAGGACGTGGTGTTTCTCAATCAGCTTCTGATTGAGGTACTTCTGCGGGATCTCGGCCAAATCGAAGGCGGCAAGATCCAGCAGAGGTACCCCATACTCCAGCTCGCAAAAATCGGCGAGCGCCTTGCTGTCGAGGATGTCGTTTTCTATCAGAAAGGTGACAAAAGGTTTACGCTGGGCCTTCGCCTGGCTTAGATAGCGCTGGGACTCCTCTTCACTGATCAGTGAAGAGGCGGCCAGGCTTAACGCCAGGCCGCTATTAGGGCTAGAGGTCATAAATGCTCATGAGCAGTTATTGGTGGCACCAGATGTCGGTCCCCACAATACTCGACCATTATCAAGAACAGGGGTCAGACTAATTTGGCATCCATTGGTGCCATCGCCGGTGTCAGGGGTGCCCTCTCCGGTAATTACTCCATTATTCACATCCATATTAACAACTTTGCTTGTGCCACTGGCCCCAGATATTGCAGCGGGAATGCCTTTAGTTCCAGCATCACACCCAATTAATGTTTGTGTAGACTGAGCACATACTTCTACGCCGGTCTTATAGCCACCAGTAGCTGCAACCACTTCAGTCGCCCTTGCTCGTCGAGTGTAATCTTGATACGCCGGCAGCGCTACCGCCGCCAGAATGGCCACGATCGCGACCACGATCATCAATTCAATAAGGGTAAAGCCTGATTGTTTCTTCATTTTACTGTTCATGAAAAATATCCTTTTATCCTTGGTTCCTGGGAAGTGCCGGTGGAAAATCATCTGCACGTCAGTATCTTATCCGAGCTGTCAGGGGTGGCAACAGAGATTGTCTATTTTGTTAATCACACTTCTTTCATTTAGCAAAAACTTGATGCGTGTCATAAAAGAAGTGGCCTCCTATGACTCTTTATATTGCCGGAATCGGGTCCGTCTTAACACTCCTTTGCCGAGGGATCCTGCATAAAGAAAAGGCGCCCATGGCGCCTTTTGCAAGTTGTTTGTCCGGTTAGGCCGAGTATTTGCTCAGGTCCCGGTAATTTGGCTCACTGCTGGATAAAACGCATGGAGAGATCGAGCGCCCGCACATGCTTGGTGAGCGCCCCGACCGAGATAAAATCGACGCCGGTGGCAGCGAACTCGGCCAGGGTGTCCAGCGTCACATTACCGGAAACTTCCAGCTTGGCGCGCCCCTGATTAATGGCGACTGCTTCCCGCATCATGGCCACGTCGAAATTGTCGAGCATCACAATATCGGCATTGGCCGCCAGTGCCTGTTCCAGTTCTGCCAGTGATTCCACTTCCACCTCCACCGGTTTGCCCGGATTGAGCCGACGAGCCTCGCTAATTGCCTCGGCGATGCCGCCACAGGCGAGGATATGGTTCTCTTTGATGAGATAGGCGTCGTAGAGGCCGATGCGGTGGTTTTTGCCGCCGCCACAGGTGACCGCATACTTCTGGGCGGTGCGTAGCCCAGGAATGGTCTTGCGGGTGTCGAGCAGGCGGCAGTCGGTGCCCTCCAGCTCTGCCACATAGCGAGCGGTGAGGGTGGCGACGCCTGAGAGGGTCTGGACAAAGTTCAGCGCATTGCGCTCGCCGGTCAGCAGCCGGCGGGCAGGGCCGTGGAGGCGGAACAGCTCCTGATTGGGGGAGAGCACTTCCCCATCCTGCACCTTCCACTCCACCTTCACGTCGCCGCCGAGTTGTACGAACACTTCATCCACCCAGGGCTGGCCGCAGAACACACCGGCCTCACGGGTGATGACCCGGGCGCTGGCCATCCGGTCGGCCGGGATCAGCTGGGCGGTGATATCGGCACTGGCGTCCGGTTGGTCCAGCGTGGTGAGGGCATCGCCCAGATCTTCGAGTAGTGCGGCGCGCACGGCGCGGCTGACATCCTGTTGAAACATGCCTTATTCCTGCAAGGGTCTGAGCAGCAGTTGCCGCTCCTTTTGAACCAGCTCCAGCCGACCGAGGGCGTTCATGCCAACCAGCACTTCGTCACCGTCTGCCGCCGGATTGATAAAGATGGCCAGATCGTACAAGGTCAATGGCCCCATCGCCAGCGTTTCGATGGTGCCGTTGCCGACCCGGATCTGCCCCGCAGCGGTATTGACCTGGCTGCTGCCATAAGCTGTCAGGCCGAGGCGCTCGGCAACCTGTTGCGGGATGGTGATGCGTGTAGCGCCGGTATCGAGCAGCAGTTGCACCGGTTGGCCGTTGATGGCACCCTCCAGACGATAGTGGCCACTCTGGTCGGCCCGCAGCAACAGCTCGCCGCTGGCGGTGACGCTCGGTTGGTTGCGGGAGTGAAAATAGAGGGTCAGCAGGCCCATCAAAGAGAGCCAGGCCAGTAACCACATCCAGCGTGCCGTGTGCTGCATACCCCATCCATATCGAGCGGAAGATGACTCAGCCTAACATACCATTTCCCGTTGATTCAGTGAGTTGGTGTCGGGTTGCCTATCAGGTATCTTCGTTTTTTCGCCATTTAGCAGCCAACTCGAGTAGCCGATGACTCAACTCCCTTCGCAACCTTGTTTCTCTATCGATGCTGCTGGCTGGTGCCAGCAGGCGCGCCGGGTGCCTTCTCCTCACCACAACGAGCGGGCCGTGCCGGACGATATCTCCCTGCTGGTGGTGCATGGCATCAGCCTGCCGCCGGGGGAGTTTGGTGGCCCCTTTATCGACGATCTTTTTATGGGGCGGCTCGACCCCGATGCCCACCCCTATTTTGCCGGTATCCATCAGTTGCGGGTTTCGGCCCATTGCTTGATCCGCCGTGATGGCGAGTTGGTGCAGTATGTGCCGTTTGGCGCACGCGCCTGGCATGCTGGTATCTCGAGCTGGCAGGGGAGAGAGGCATGCAATGACTTCTCCATCGGCATCGAGCTGGAAGGGACCGACGAGACCCCCTACACCGAGGCTCAATATCGGGCACTGGTAGGGCTCACTCGAGCCATTTCAGAACGCTATCCGGCGATTACCCGCGAAAAAATTGTCGGTCATTGCGACATAGCGCCAGGGCGCAAGACGGATCCCGGTGCCAGTTTTCAGTGGGATTACTACTGGCAACTACTAAACAGCTAAAGTAAATATTCAAATTTAGTTTGGATTTTAAAATCAATGGCTTGCCGATCTGGCAGGCCATTTTTGCCTCTGGTTGCACATATGTTATTTGTGAGCGTGGTCAAGAATATTGGTCAGACCATTTTCTATGAGCTAAATCATGTTTCCTCTGCTTTACCCCTTAAGTGGTGGGGGTGATTCTTGACTCAGATCATCTTTTGAGTGGACTTTTCAAAAGGCCTCTGCTAATTTTCGCCCCATCCATGAAATTGGTAATACCAATTTAACAAAGTAGCCTCATGCCCTATCGCAAGATTACGCAACCCAAGTTGGCCGACTCCATTGTCGCCGAGCTGGAACAGATGATTCTGGAAGGCAGCCTGCAGCCGGGGCAGAAATTGCCTCCCGAGCGGGAACTCGCCATCCAGTTTCAGGTATCGCGCCCCTCCCTGCGCGAAGCCATCCAGCGGCTGGAAGCGCGCGGGTTGCTTTATCGCCGTCAGGGCGGCGGCACTTATGTGCAGAATGCCCTGAGCAAGGGGATGGCCGATCCTCTGTTCGAACTGCTCAGTACTCACCCGGAAGCCCGGTATGACCTGCTGGAGTTTCGCCACGCGCTGGAGGGCATCTGTGCCTACTACGCCGCCTTGCGGGGAACCGGGTCTGATTTCGAGCGCATTCGTCAGGTACAAATCACCATCGAAGAGGCGGGCCAGTCGGGCTCGCTGGTGGCCGAATCGGCAGCCGTCACCCAGTTTTATCTGGCGGTGGCCGAGGCGTCCCACAACGTGGTGCTGCTGCACCTGCTGCGGGCCATGAGCCCCATGCTCGAGCAGAACATTCTGCAGAATAACGAGATTTTGAATCGCCGCCCGGGAGTGGTAGCCAAGATACGTCGCCATCGCGCGAATCTGATCGAGGCTATTCTTTCGGGGGCTCCGGAGCGGGCCAGAACAGCTTGTCATGAGCATCTGGCCTTTATCGAGGACACCTTGTTGGATATGCAGAGGGAAGACAGCCGGATCCAGCGATCCATGCGTCGGATCCGTCAGCAGGAAAACTAATCCCACAAGGCTTTATTGTCGAATGCTTGCGCCCTTCGCCGTGCAATGCCGTGCAATCACAACAACATAGGAACCAGCCATGTCTGATATCCTGAAGAACGATGTGGACCCGATAGAAACGCTGGAGTGGCTTGCCTCTCTGGAATCCCTGCTGCGTGAAGAGGGTCCGCAACGCGCTCAGTTCATCCTTGAACAGTTGGCCGAGAAAGCCCGCGCAAGCGGTGTGGACGTGGCTGCCAAGGCAAATCGCGATTACATCAACACCATCCCGTCCAGCGATGAGCCGGACTACCCGGGTGACCTGGAGATGGAACGCCGCATTCGCGCCATCATCCGCTGGAACGCCATGATGATCGTGCTGCGCGCCTCCAAGAAAGACCTGGACCTGGGTGGTCACATGTCTTCCTTCGCTTCTTCTGCGACCATCTATGATGTCTGCTTCAACCACTTCTTCCGTGCTCGCAACGAGAAGGATGGTGGCGATCTGGTTTACTTCCAGGGTCACATTTCCCCGGGCATCTATGCTCGCGCCTTTGCTGAGGGTCGTCTGACCGAAGAGCAGCTGGACAACTTCCGTCAGGAAGTGGACGGCAAGGGTCTGCCTTCCTATCCGCACCCGAAACTGATGCCGGACTTCTGGCAGTTCCCGACCGTCTCCATGGGTCTGGGCCCCATCGCCGCCATCTATCAGGCTCGCTTCCTGAAGTACCTGACCGACCGTGGCATCAAGGATTGCTCCGAGCAGACCGTTTACGCCTTCCTGGGTGACGGCGAGATGGACGAGCCGGAAGCCAAGGGTGCCCTGACTGTTGCCGTGCGTGAAAAGCTCGACAACCTGGTGTTCGTGGTTAACTGCAACCTGCAGCGTCTGGATGGTCCGGTTGTCGGTAACGGCAAGGTCATCAACGAGCTGGAAGGCCTGTTCGCTGGCGCCGGTTGGGACGTGACCAAGGTTATCTGGGGTCGCAAGTGGGATGAGCTGCTGAAGAAAGACACTTCCGGCAAGCTGATCCAGCTGATGAACGAGACTGTGGACGGTGACTACCAGACCATGAAGTCCCGCGACGGTGGCTACATCCGCGAGCACTTCTTCAACCGTTATCCGGAAACTGCCGCGCTGGTCAAAGACATGACCGACGAGGAGATCTTCGCTCTGAACCGCGGTGGTCACGATCCTCGCAAACTGTTCGCTGCATTCAACAAGGCGACCCAGACCAAGGGCAAGCCGACCGTTATTCTGGCCAAGACCATCAAGGGTTACGGTATGGGTGAAGCGGCCGAAGGCAAGAACATCGCTCACCAGGTCAAGAAGATGGAGCTGGACTCCGTGCGTCACCTGCGTGACCGCTTCAACCTGCCGGTGGCCGACGAGCAGCTGGCCGATCTGCCGTACCTGAAGATCGAAGAGGGCAGTGAAGAGCACAAGTACCTGCATGCTCGTCGTGCAGCCCTGAAAGGCTATCTGCCGACCCGTCTGCGCGAAAGCACCACCAAGCTGGAAATCCCGGCGCTGGATGCCTTCGGCCCGCTGTTGGGCGAGCAGGCGCGCGAAATCTCCACCACCATGGCGTTCGTGCGTTCCCTGAACGTGATGCTGAAAGACAAGTCCATCGGCAAGCGTATCGTTCCGATCCTCGCTGACGAAGCCCGTACCTTCGGTATGGAAGGTCTGTTCCGCCAGATCGGTATCTACAGCCCGCACGGTCAGCAGTACACCCCGCAAGACCGCGACATCGTCTCCTACTACAAGGAAGACAAGCAGGGTCAGGTTCTGCAAGACGGTATCAACGAGCTGGGCGCCATGTCCTCCTGGCTGGCTGCTGCGACCTCTTACAGCACCAACGATTGCCCGATGATCCCGTTCTACATCTACTACTCCATGTTCGGCTTCCAGCGGATCGGCGACATGGCGTGGGCAGCCGGTGACCAGCAAGCCCGTGGCTTCCTGCTGGGTGCGACCTCCGGTCGTACTACCCTGAACGGCGAAGGTCTGCAGCACGAAGATGGTCACAGCCACATCCTGGCGAACACCATCCCGAACTGCATCTCCTACGACCCGTCCTACGCCTATGAAGTAGCGGTGATCGTACAGGACGGCCTGCGCCGCATGTACGGTGAGAACCCGGAGAACGTGTTCTACTACATCACCACCCTGAACGAGAACTATGCCATGCCGGCCATGCCGGAAGGCGCCGAGGAAGGCATCCGCAAGGGTATCTACAAGCTGGAATCCGTAGCCGGTGCCAAGGCGAAAGTTCAGCTGCTGGGCTGTGGTTCTATCCTGGGTCACGTGCGCAAGGCTGCCCAGATCCTGGCCAGCGAGTACGGCATCGGTTCCGATGTGTTCAGCGTCACCTCCTTCAACGAACTGGCCCGTGACGGTCAGGACGCGGATCGCTGGAACATGCTGCACCCGACCGCCGAAGCTCGCGTACCCTACATCGCTCAGGTACTGGGTTCCGAAGCCACCATCGCTGCGACCGACTACATGAAGTCCTTCGCCGATCAGGTTCGCGCCTTCGTTCCGACCGAGAACTACCGCGTGCTGGGTACCGACGGTTACGGCCGTTCCGACAGCCGTGCCAACCTGCGTCGTCACTTCGAAGTGAACGAGTTCTACGTGGTGGTTGCTGCTCTGACCGAACTGGCCAAGCGCGGCGAGCTCGACAAGCAGGTTGTGGCCGACGCCATCGCCAAGTACGGCATCGATGCCGACAAGGTCAACCCGCTGTACGCGTAAGTGGATCAAGGGTTGCGCCGTCATGCGGCGCGACCTTGCCAGGGTTTAAAACGGTTAACGCGAGATGTGCGTGGCGGCATCAGCCAGCCACGCGGATCGACGCAAGAGGATAAAGCACAATGTCCAAACAGATTATGGTGCCGGATATCGGCGCCGATGAGGTTGAAGTCACCGAGATCATGGTGGCCGTGGGCGACAAGGTCGAGCTGGACCAGTCCATTATCGCGGTAGAAGGCGACAAGGCCTCCATGGAAGTACCGGCCCCGTCAGCCGGTATCGTCAAAGAGATCCTGATCAAGGTGGGCGACAAGGTTGCCACCGGTTCCCAGATCATGATCTTCGAAGCCGAAGGCGCTGCAGCCCCTGCTGAAGTGGCTGCACCGGTTGCTGCTGCTCCGGCCGTCGCACCTGCCGCTGCCGTGCGCAAAGATGTGCACGTACCGGACATCGGTGACGACGAAGTGGACGTGACTGAAATCATGGTTGCCGTCGGCGACATGGTAGAAGCTGACCAGTCCATCATCGCCGTGGAAGGTGACAAGGCCTCCATGGAAGTACCGGCACCGTTCGCAGGCCGCGTAGTCGAGATCAAGGTTGCCGCTGGTGCCAAGGTCTCTACCGGCTCTCTGGTGATGGTATTTGAAGTGGCTGGCGCTGCGCCTGCTGCCGTTGCTGCTCCGGCCCAAGCTGCCGCGCCCGTGGCTGCTGCCCCGGTTGCCGCTGCTGCCAAAGAGGTCAACGTACCGGATATCGGTGGCGATGAGGTGGAAGTCACCGAGATCATGGTTGCCGTGGGTGACAAGGTTGAAGCCGATCAGTCCCTGATCGCCGTGGAAGGTGACAAGGCCTCCATGGAAGTGCCTGCTCCGTTCGCCGGTGTGGTCAAAGAGATCAAGGTGAAGGCGGGTGACAAGGTCTCCACCGGTTCCCTGATCATGGTCTTCGAAGTAGCTGGCGCTGCTCCTGCTGCCGCGCCGGTTGCTCAAGCTGCCGCTCCGGTCGCTGCAGCCCCTGTTGCCGCTGCTCCGGCTCCGGTTGCCCAGGCTGCTGCCGCTGCGACCGATTTCGTTGCCAACGATGCCTATGTACACGCCTCCCCGGCAGTACGCCGTCTGGCGCGCGAGTTTGGCGTCAACTTGGCCAAGGTGAAAGCCTCCGGTCGCAAGGGCCGCATCGTCAAAGAAGACGT
Source organism: Aeromonas sp. FDAARGOS 1405 (assembly GCF_019048265.1). Classification (NCBI taxonomy): domain Bacteria; kingdom Pseudomonadati; phylum Pseudomonadota; class Gammaproteobacteria; order Aeromonadales; family Aeromonadaceae; genus Aeromonas; species Aeromonas sp. FDAARGOS 1405. The sequence goes on from NZ_CP077311.1 coordinate 1,748,684, forward strand.
ACAAGCCTACGTGAAGGATGCCATCAAGCGTGCCGAGTCCGCTCCTGCCTCTGCCGGCGTAGCCGGTGGCAACGGTCTGGGCGTACTGCCGTGGCCGAAGGTAGACTTCAGCAAGTTTGGTGATGTGGAAGAGGTCGAGCTGACCCGCATCCAGAAGATCTCCGGTCCGAACCTGCACCGCAACTGGGTCATGATCCCTCATGTCACCCAGTTCGACGAAGCCGATACCACCGAGCTGGAAGCGTTCCGCAAAGAGCAGAACGCGATGCTCGAGAAGCAGAAGGCTGACGTGAAGATCACCCCGCTGGTGTTCATCCTGAAAGCCGCCGCCAAGGCGCTGGAAGCTCACCCGCGCTTCTGCAGCTCCCTGTCCGAAGATGGCAGCAAGCTGATCATGAAGAAGTACATCCACATCGGTGTGGCGGTAGATACCCCCAACGGTCTGGTTGTGCCCGTGGTGCGCGATGTTAACAAGAAGGGCATCATGGAGCTGTCTCGCGATCTGGCCGAGATCTCCAAGAAGGCCCGTGCCGGCAAGCTGACCGCTGCCGACATGCAGGGCGGTTGCTTCACCATCTCCAGCCTGGGTGGCATCGGCGGTACCAGCTTTACCCCGATCGTCAACGCGCCGGAAGTGGCTATCCTCGGTGTTTCCAAGTCCGAGATGAAGCCGAAGTGGAACGGTAAAGAGTTCGCGCCGCGCCTGATGCTGCCGCTGGCTCTGAGCTACGACCACCGCGTGATCGATGGTGCCGATGGGGCTCGCTTCATCACCACCATGAACGGCGTGCTGTCCGACATTCGTCGACTGGTCCTGTAAGTGAGAGGGCGGGCCCAGAGCCTGCCCTTTTTACTTCTCATTTCATTAACATGATCGTAAACTTGCCCCGTTTTTTTCACGGCTGCAGCCACCCGTTTCGGTATAAGACTGCGCTGTCCGGGGATATAAGAACGACAAAGAGGTCATGATGAGTAAAGAAATCAAAACCCAGGTCGTAGTACTGGGTGCTGGCCCTGCCGGTTATTCCGCTGCTTTCCGTGCAGCCGATCTGGGTCTGGATACTATTATCGTCGAGCGTTACTCCACCCTGGGTGGCGTCTGCCTGAACGTGGGCTGCATCCCCTCCAAGGCGCTGCTGCACGTTGCAAAAGTGATTGAAGAAGCCAAGGCGCTGGCCGAGCACGGCATCGTCTTCGGTGCACCGCAGACCGACATCGACAAGATCCGTCTGTGGAAAGAGAAGGTTATCAACCAGCTGACCGGCGGTCTGGCTGGCATGGCCAAGATGCGTAAAGTTCAGGTTGTTAACGGCTTGGGTAAATTTACCGGCCCGAACACCCTTGAAGTGGAAGGTGCCGACGGCAAGACTACCGTGACCTTCGACAACGCCATCATCGCGGCCGGTTCCCGTCCGGTGAAACTGCCGTTCATCCCCCACGATGACCCGCGCGTATGGGACTCTACCGATGCGCTGGAGCTGAAAACCGTTCCTGGCAAACTGCTGGTTATCGGTGGCGGCATCATCGGTCTGGAGATGGGTACCGTTTACTCCTCTCTGGGTTCCGAGATCGACGTGGTGGAATTTGCCGACCAGCTGGTTCCGGCGGCCGACAAAGACATCGTCAAGATCTACACCAAGCGCGTGGCCAAGAAATTCAACATCATGCTGGAGACCAAGGTCACAGCAGTTGAAGCGCGCGAAGACGGCCTGTATGTCTCCTATGAAGGCAAGCACGCTCCGGCCGAGCCGGTTCGTTACGACAACGTGCTGGTTGCCGTAGGTCGTGTGCCGAACGGCAAGATGCTGGATGCCGAGAAGGCAGGCGTTGCCGTGACCGAGCGCGGTTTCATCGAGGTGGACAAGCAGCTGCGTACCAACGTGGCTCACATCCACGCCATCGGTGACATCGTTGGCCAGCCGATGCTGGCACACAAAGGTGTTCACGAAGGTCACGTTGCCGCTGAAGTTATCGCCGGCAAGAAGCACTACTTCGACCCGAAAGTGATCCCGTCCATCGCCTACACCGAGCCAGAGATGGCATGGGTTGGTCTGACCGAGAAGGAAGCCAAGCAACAGGGCCTGAACTTCGAAGTTGCCACCTTCCCGTGGGCTGCTTCCGGCCGCGCCATTGCGTCCGACTGTTCCGACGGTATGACCAAGCTGATCTTCGACAAGGAGAGCGGCCGGGTTATCGGTGGTGCCATCGTCGGTACCAACGGTGGTGAACTGCTGGGTGAAATCGGTCTGGCCATCGAGATGGGTGCGGACGCCGAAGATATCGCGCTGACCATCCATGCTCACCCGACTCTGCACGAGTCTGTGGGTCTGGCTGCCGAAGTATTCGAAGGCTCCATCACCGACCTGCCGAACGCCAAGGCCAAGAAGAAAAAGTAATTTTCTTCCCCGCTTGTCTAAAAAGCCGCTCGAATGAGCGGCTTTTTGTTTTTTAGCGTCTGCAGGTGGTTTAACAGCGCCCCTTCTTGGCCTGACCGGGCGGGCAGAAGGTGCCATAACCGCCACCACTGCCGTCGCTGACCCGGATCCGGGTATCATCCACGCTCACGTCGGCGCCGTGTACTCGTACCGGCCCGCTGCTGCAGGCGCTGAGCACTCCCCCCAGCAATATCATTACGATCAGCTTGCCCATAACTCCTCCTCATATTTCCCTGATTATGAGGCATTTCGAGAGCCGCATAACGGCGGTTGAATGGCCGTGCGTCACCGTTTGCCGTGGCTATGACAGAGGGCGCCGCAGCGCCCTCTGGTGAGTCTTCATAAGTGGGATGCAGACTACAGCCGGAAGTTGCCAACCAGCTTGTCCAGCTGACCGGAGAGCTGCTGCAGGCTGCGGCTCGATTCGGTCAGCTGGTGGGCGATATCGGCGGTCTCCATGGTGAGCTGGTTGATGTCTTCCACGTTGCGGTTGATCTCGCCGACCACGCTGGACTGCTCCTCGGTGGCGGTGGCGACCTGGATATTCATGTCGTTGATCTGGGTGATGTGGGCGGTGATCTGGCCGAGGGCGGCGTTGGCCTCATCGGCCTGGCTCACCACCTCCAGACTCTGGTTGCGCCCCTGTGCCATGGCGCTGACGGCGCGGGCACTCTGCTCCTGCAAGCGGTTGATCATCCCCTGGATCTCGGCGGTCGAGGCGGCGGAGCGGTTGGCCAGATTGCGCACTTCATCTGCCACCACGGCGAAACCGCGACCCTGTTCACCGGCGCGAGCGGCCTCGATAGCAGCGTTCAGTGCCAGCAGGTTGGTCTGCTCCGAGATGCTGCGGATGGTTTCGAGGATGCTGCCGATGGAGTCGGTCTGGCTCGCCAGCGACTCGATAACCCCTGCCACCTGCTCAATCTCGCCGGAGAGGCCGACGATGCCGTGGCGTGCCTGTGCCACCACGACCGCCCCTGCATCGGCCTGATCGTTGGCCTGTCTGGCTACTTCTGCTGCCAGCGAAGCGTTACCGGCGATCTCGCTCACCGTAGCGCCCATTTCGTGGATGGCGGTGGCCACCTGCACGGTACGGTCGCGCTGGGCGGTACAGTTGTGCTGGGTCAGTTGGGCCTTGGTTGCCACTTCATTGGCAGTGGCCGCGAGCTGGCGAGAGTTCTCCGCCACCTGCTCGATGGAGCCGTGGATCTTGGCGACGAAGTTGTTGAAGCCGGTGGCGACCTGACTCAGCTCGTCACGTCCTTCCACTTTCAGGCGCTGGGTAAGATCCCCATCGCCGCTACCCAGCTCCTTGAACAGGCGGGCCAGCTCATTGAGCGGACGGCTGACCGAGCCGGACAGCAGCATCCCCATCAGCCCCATGGCCAGCGCGATGACCAGCGAGATCATCAGGATCTCGTTGCGGGTCTGATCCAGTTCGGCATAGATCTCGGCTGCCGGCACCTGGGCTACCAGATACCAGTCGAGCAGCGGGATATAGCTGCTGGCCAGTACCATGGGCTCACCATTCACTTCGGCGTTGATGACGGCAAAGGGGCGTTTGGCCAGCAGGCTGCCGGTATCGCCGCTGGCAATGCTGCCAAGGGTGTCACGCTCGATGCGGTTGGCCTCGGGATGAAGCTTCACCTTGCCACTGCCATCGACCATAAAGACGATGCCACTCTCTTCCAGCCGGAAGTTGGCGACCATGGTCACCATAGTGTCGAGGGATTTGGCAAAGCCGGCCAACCCGCGCCCGTTGAGTTGCTGGAAGTTGACGAACAGCTTCACCTCGCCGTTGCTCTCGCGGAAGATGCTGAGGGTCATCTCCTTCTGGCTCTTGGTGTAGTCATAGAACCAGGCGTCCTGTGCGGGGGTCAGGTTGCGCAGAAAGCCATCCTGGTTGTAGTAGGCGGCGGTTTGGCGATCGGCGAAAGAGGCAGTCACCAGACCATACTGGTTGGCTACATCCTTGAGTTGGTTGATGAGGATTGACTCCTGCTCTTTGGGCATGCCCCGATCCACCCAGTCGAGGATGAAACGGTCGGTGGCCAGTTGGCGTGCGGCCTGGGCGATGCCGTGGAGATCCTGTTCTATCTCCTTGCTGATCCGCTGGGTCAGGTTGGGCAGCTCCTGCTCGAACATCCGGGTTTCGATCAGTTGCTGGGCCGAGCGTTGGCTGAAGTAGCCTACCAGCAGGCAGGAGACGACCACGGCCAGAGTGACCGTCGCCACTATTTTCTGTTTGAGAGTGAGGGTTGCCAGCATAAAGGTGCTCAAAAGGTTGAGGTTGACGACCCTCATATTAGCGGCCGTACTCTGCCACTCATGAGTCCGGGGATGCCTTTATTTTCGGATTACGTTTGCGCTCACAGGGGCGACGGCGCCCCCCTCCGGCATGCTGCACACGCGGGATGTGGATTGACGGTTGCGCTAACTGCCCGGCCCCTTATAGTAGAGGCCATCCTTGGTGACTGACCCTCTGAATAATATGGAAAATATGATGCGCAGCTTAGGTGCGGGATGGACCCGTCTGCTTTTGGTGATGCTGGCGGTCTGCCCGCTGTTGGCTGTGGCGGCACAGGGAGAGCGCCCGAAAATTGCAGTGGTGCTCAGTGGCGGTGGTGCCAAGGGGTCTGCCCATATCGGCATCCTCAAGGTACTGGAGCAGAAACGGATCCCGGTCGATATCATAGTCGGTACCAGCATGGGCTCTTATGTGGCGGGGATGTACGCCATGGGGCTCAGTGCCGAGGAGGTGGAGCGCACTACTTTAGCCATCGACTGGAACAAGGGGTATCAGGACAAGGTTGGCCGCGACGAGCTGTCGCTGCGTAAAAAGCAGCAGAACGAGCAGTACCAACTGCGCACTGACATCGGGGTGAATGGCGACACCACCCAGCTGCCGGACGGTTTCTTCCAGGGCCAATCCATGGCCAGCCTGCTGAGGGCAGCTACTTCCAACCTGCCGGTGCAGGCGAGTTTCGATGATCTGCCCATCCCCTACCGCGCCATGGCGACCGATATGGAGACGGTGACACCCTTCGTGCTGGATCACGGCAGCCTGGCCAAGGCGATGCAGGCCTCCATGTCCATTCCCGGTGCTCTCAAGCCGGTGGAGTGGGAAGGGCACATCCTGGCGGACGGCGGCAGCGTCAACAACATGCCGGTGGATGTGGCCAAGGCGATGGGGGCCGACGTGGTGATCGCGGTGGATATCGGTGCCAAGCTGCGTACCCGGGAGTCCTTGAAGTCAGGTCTCGCCATGATCGATCAGCTTACCACCTATATGACCCAGGTGGGGACTGACAAGCAGAAGGCACTGATGGGACCCAAAGACATACTGATTGCCCCCGAATTTGGCGATATTGGGATTGCCGACTTTGCCCGGATGCGGGAGGGGATCAAGATGGGTGAGGCGGCGGCGGACAAGGCGTCGCTGCAACTCGATAAGTTGTCACTCACCAAGACGCAGTACAACGCCTATCGCAACCAGAAGCTGAGCCGACGTGCCGAACGTAGTGGCCAGCCCGCTTATTTCATCGACAAGGTGGAGATCATCAACAAGTCGCGCCTCTCTGACGAGACGGTGCGCGCCATGCTGGATGTTCGGCCTGACAAGATCCAGACCAACGAGAGTCTGGAGGCTGGCATTCGCCGCCTCTATGCGCTGGAGTCATTCGATCGCATCACCTATGAAGTGGAGGAGCGTGATGGGGAGAACGTGCTGGTAGTGGATGCCAGCGAGAAGAACTGGGGGCCGGGTTACCTCAACTTCCAGTTTGGCTTCTCCGACGATTTCCAGAACACCTCCAACTATAACGTCGGCATGTCCTATACCCTTACCAACGTCAACGAGTGGGGGGCCGAGTGGCTGACCGAGGCGTCGTTGGGGACGGCCAAGCATATCAAGACCGACTTCTATACCCCGCTCGAGCCCTCCCAGACTTTCTATGGCGAGGCGAGTCTGGCCTATGACCAGACTCTGAGAAGTCTGTTCAATCCGGATCCGGAAGAGCCATCCTTCACCTATCTTGATGCCGAGTACTCCTTCTTCAGCGCCGATCTGGCGGTGGGCTGGAACCGTCAGCCCTGGAGTCGCTTGTCGATGGGATTGGAAGGGCGGACGGGCAGTATCGAGATCAAAAACGTCAAGGAGCTGCAGGGGGATGCCACAGCCTGGGGACCCTATGCCCGATTCGAGCACGATACTCTGGATAGCCGTTACTTCCCCTATCAAGGAGCCTACTGGGACATCAAGGGGGGGTATACCTCCGTCCGGCTGAATGACAAGGAGGGGGGCAATGAGCTCCATGAAGGGATCAACTACCACCTGTCGATGATTAAGCCTTGGTCTTGGGAAAGACATAGCCTCAACCTGCTGCTGGAAGGGGGCGGGTCCACTTCTCAGGAGGAGTATCCACTGTTCGTGCAGGATCTGGGCGGGTTGTTCCGCATGTCCGGTTTCCAGCGCTACCAGCTGAGCGGTCGTTACAGCCTGTTTGGCGGCCTGCGTTATATCTATCGGGTAGCGGACAACGACTTCGGTGCCCTCAAGATGCCGCTCTATCTGGGTGGATCGCTGGAGCAGGGCGGGGTCTGGAACAAGGGGGAGGATATCAGTCTGGAGAGCTCCTTCACTGCCGGCTCAGTCTACGTGGGAGTGGAGAGTTTCCTGGGGCCTGTGTTCCTCGGCTACGGTATGGCGGAAGGGGGGAATAACATGTTCTATCTGCAATTGGGCAGTACGTTCGAATAATGCCGAATTGATGCCAATTTGTTAATTCTGGTTGGCGGCGGTCAATTAATTTTCAAAAAAAGTCATTATGTTTAATTGGTTATGATTTTGTGGTGAATAAGTGAGCAGGGTTTGGATTTTAATTAGTCGTTAAAACTTATATAGTGGGGAGCACCCTACGGGGTGTCCCGCAAGGACGATCGCCGCGAGCCTGGGCGAACCCCAAAAAAAGACCAAAGAGGAATTAGTCGTGCTTGAAACATACCGTAAACACGTCGCAGAACGTGCCGCCGAGGGCGTGGTTGCCAAACCTCTGGATGCAGAGCAGGTCGCCGCTCTGGTTGAACTGATCAAGAACCCGCCCGCTGGCGAAGAAGATTTTCTGAAAGAGCTGTTGTCCTCCCGTATTCCCCCCGGTGTTGATGAAGCGGCCTATGTCAAAGCCGGTTTCCTCACTGCTGTCGCCAAGGGCGAAGCCCACTCTCCCATCCTGACTGCCGCCGAAGCCGTTGAGCTGCTGGGCACCATGCAGGGTGGTTACAACATTCAACCGCTGATCGACCTGCTGGATCACGCCACTCTGGCGCCGCTTGCCGCCAAGGGGCTCTCCCACACCCTGCTGATGTTTGACTCCTTCCACGACGTGGAAGAGAAGGCCAAGGCGGGCAATGTCCACGCCAAACAGGTGATGCAGTCCTGGGCTGATGCCGAGTGGTTCCTCTCCCGCCCGGAGCTGGCCGAGAAGATCACTGTCACCGTGTTCAAGGTGACCGGTGAAACCAACACCGACGACCTCTCGCCGGCACCGGACGCCTGGTCCCGCCCGGACATTCCGCTGCACGCCTTGGCGATGCTGAAAAACGCCCGCCCCGGCATTACTCCGGATAAGGATGGCGCCGTCGGCCCCATCAAGACCATCGATGCCCTGAAAGAGAAAGGCTTTCCGTTGGCCTATGTGGGTGACGTGGTCGGTACCGGTTCTTCCCGCAAATCCGCCACCAACTCGGTGCTCTGGTTTATGGGCGACGACATTCCGTTCGTGCCGAACAAGCGCGCTGGCGGTGTCTGTCTGGGTGGCAAGATTGCCCCGATCTTCTTCAACACCATGGAAGATGCCGGCGCTCTGCCCATCGAAGTGGACGTCTCCAAGCTGGAAATGGGCGATGTGATCGACATCTACCCCTATGCCGGCAAGATCTGCAAACATGGCACCGAACAGGTGCTGGCACAGTTTGAACTGAAAACCGACGTGCTAATCGACGAAGTGCGCGCCGGTGGCCGTATCCCGCTGATCATCGGCCGCGGCCTGACCGACAAGGCCCGCGAAGCGCTGGGGCTGCCGTTCTCCACCGTATTCCGTCGCCCGCAGCCGGTGGCCGATACCGGCAAAGGCTTCACCCTGGCCCAGAAGATGGTGGGCAAGGCGTGCGGCGTGAAGGGCATTCGCCCCGGCACCTACTGCGAGCCCAAGATGACCACGGTCGGCTCCCAGGACACCACGGGCCCGATGACCCGCGACGAGCTCAAAGATCTGGCCTGCCTCGGCTTCTCCGCCGATCTGACCATGCAGTCCTTCTGCCACACTGCCGCCTATCCGAAGCCCATCGACGTACAGACCCACCACACCCTGCCGGACTTCATCATGAACCGCGGCGGTGTGAGCTTGCGTCCGGGTGATGGCGTCATCCACTCTTGGCTGAACCGCATGCTGCTGCCGGATACCGTGGGAACCGGTGGTGATTCCCATACCCGTTTCCCCATCGGTATCTCCTTCCCGGCGGGCTCCGGTCTGGTGGCTTTCGCCGCCGCCACCGGTGTGATGCCGCTGGACATGCCGGAGTCCGTGCTGGTGCGCTTCAAGGGCGAGCTGCAACCGGGCATCACCCTGCGTGATCTGGTCCATGCCATCCCCTATGCCGCCATCCAGAAGGGGTTGCTGACCGTCGAGAAAGCGGGCAAGAAGAACATCTTCTCCGGCCGTATCCTCGAGATCGAAGGTCTGCCGACCCTGAAAGTGGAACAAGCCTTCGAGCTGGCCGATGCCAGTGCCGAGCGTTCCGCTGCCGGTTGCACCATCAAGCTGGATAAAGAGCCGATCATCGAGTATCTGAAGTCCAACATCGTGATGCTGAAATGGATGCTCTCCGAAGGTTACGGTGACCCGCGCACCATCACCCGTCGCATCAAGGGGATGGAAGAGTGGCTGGCCAACCCGACCCTGATGGAAGCGGACAAGGATGCCGAGTATGCCGAGATCATCGAGATTGATCTGGCCACCATCAAGGAGCCGATCCTGTGTGCGCCGAACGATCCGGACGATGCCCGTCTGCTGAGCGACGTGGCTGGCGACAAGATCGACGAAGTGTTCATCGGTTCCTGCATGACCAACATCGGTCACTTCCGTGCCGCCGGCAAACTGCTCGAGAAGTATCAGGGCGAGCTGCCTACCCGCATGTGGATCGCGCCGCCCACCAAGATGGACAAGGATCAGCTGACCGAAGAGGGCTACTACGGCATCTTTGGTCGCGTCGGTGCCCGCATCGAGATCCCGGGCTGCTCCCTGTGCATGGGCAACCAGGCGCGGGTAGCGGAAGGGGCCTCGGTGGTCTCCACTTCCACCCGTAACTTCCCGAACCGTCTGGGTAAAGGTGCCAACGTCTATCTGGCCTCTGCGGAGCTGGCCGCCGTTGCCGCCATCCTCGGCAAGATCCCGACTGTGGCGGAGTACCTGCAGTATGCCAAGGCGCTGGATGCCACTGCGGCAGACACTTACCGCTACCTCAACTTCAACGAGATCGCCTCCTACACCAAGAAGGCCGATGCGGTGATCCTGCAGCAAGCCGTTTAACGGAGTTCTTGCGCGATTTGCGCGATAAGAAGCCAATAATGCCGCGTATTTACGCGGCATTATTTATTTGTGTGTTATTCACCGTCTTTTTTGAAGATTGTTTGCACGATCCTTGCTAGAGAGATCCAACCACCTGTTTGGTGGTTCGTTTTATAAACGCTTTGGGTTATGTTGTTCGGTTATGTGCGGTAATGATGAGGCATCGTTATCGAGGGAAAGTGGATATCTGTTCACTGGGTGCTTGCGTTGGCAGGCCTGACGAATTGCGGCGTGGTTCTTTATGTTTCTGTTCAGGATCGATCTCTCCCGAACCGGGTTACGCTTCGGCGGTGCCTTGCTGGTCTTTACCCTGCCGCTGCTGGTGGGAGCTTGGCTCATCCACAGCAATTATGTGCAGGAGCTGAAAGCGGAATCCAGCGCCTCGGCCCACAAGGCCAGAACCCTGATGGAGTCGATGCTGGATCATGCGGAGCAGGCCAACCGCTCCGTGCTGCCTCTGGTGAATGCTCCCTGTCGCGACAACCTGCTGGTGCTGCGCAAGAAGGTCGCCATCGAGCCCTTCCTGCGTTCGGTCAATCTGGTACGAAACGGCATCATCAATTGCACCTCGCTGTTTGGTGAGGCCAATGATGCCGATGACGGCTCCATCTACACCGGCCGCAAGCTGTTGTTGATGAGTGGCAACCGAGTGCGGCAAAATCACCCGCTGCTGGTGGTGCGCACCGAACAGGGCAAGGATGCCGCCTTGAGCGCCATCGACAGTACCCAGCTCAGCTTCATGCTCTCCATGAGCGGAAAATCCAGTGCACTCTATCTGCAGGTGGGATCGGCTTGGCTCAATGAGTCTGGCCGCTATCTGAGCGAGGCGCCCACCCTCCATCGCGGGATCAGCCAGGCCCTCACCTCATCCCATTATCCTTTCACCATCCATGCCGGTTATGCCATGCCGGTCTACTGGAAGTCGCTGTGGGCCGCGCGGCACGTGGCGCTGTCGTGGCTGGCGGTTTCCTCGCTTTTGCTGGCCTGGCTGGTGTGGTGGGTGCTGGGGCGTCCCGGCTCGCCAACAGATGAGTTGCGACGTGCCCTGCGGGCCAGGGAGTTTGTTCCCTACCTGCAGCCGCTGATTGCCAGCCACGACGGCAAGATGATGGGCGCCGAGGTGCTGATGCGCTGGGAGCATGTCAATGAAGGGGTGATCCGGCCCGATCTCTTTATCCCGCAAGCGGAGGAGTCGGGACTGATCGTCCCCATGACCACCCATATCATGAAGCAGGTGGCGACACGGTTGAACCGCTCTCAGGAGCAGTTGCCCGATGGGTTTCATATCAGCTTCAACATCAGCGCGGCTCATTGCCACGATTTTGCCCTGCTGGCCGAGTGCCGCGCCTTTCTCGGCCACTTCCTCCCCGGCAAGGTGGTACTGGTGCTGGAGCTGACCGAGCGGGAGCTGTTGATGTCAGATCCCCAGACCCTCTCCCTGTTCCGCCAGCTGGACGAGATGGGGGTCAAACTCGCCATCGACGACTTTGGTACCGGCCACTCCAGCCTGGCTTACCTGCAGCAGTTTCATGTGGATTACCTCAAGATCGACAAATCCTTTATCGCCCGCATCGGTACCGAGTCGCTCTCGGAACATATCGTGGACAACGTGATCGATCTGGCGACCCGGCTCGGTCTGGCGCTGGTGGCGGAAGGGGTGGAGAGTGAGCGTCAGGCTGATTATCTCAGGGCCAAAGGGGTCGACTATCTGCAGGGGTATCTGTTTGCCCGCCCCATGCCGCTGCGCCAGTTCTGCGAGGAGCTGCTGCCGGAAGAGGCACAAACCCGCCAGCCAGATGGGGTGCGAGGCATCCCGAACGCCACCTGATCTATCGGTGACAGACGGGCGGACACGCTCCCCTCTGGCAGGGTAGGGAAGTGCTCTCTCCCTATCCCCCCTCGACTGCAGGGGCTTGTTTTTCATGCCTTGCGGCTCGCTTTTCGGTAGAATCAGCGCTCATTTTGACGTCAGTAAAAGATGAGGCGCGGTATGACGGTTCAGTTCCAGGCATTTCACAGCATCAAGGCGATCGGTAATCGGGAGGTGCTGTTCAACTGGTCGAGAACCAATCCCCTCGGAGCGCTGGATCAGGTGTGGCGCCCGAAAACCCGCGACGAGTTGCAAATGCTGCTGCGGAAACACCCCGAGCGCAAGCTGCGCCTTATCGGCTCCGGCCTCTCCTTCGAACCCATCCACAGCGTCTATGCCGAGGGCAGTCAGGCGCTGCTGGTGGACTTGCACCACCTGCGCGGTCAGTTGACGCAAACCGCCGACACCGTCACCTATCAGGCGGGGACGCCCCTCGATACCGTTTATGCCGAGTTGATCGCCATGGAGCGGATGCTGCCCGCATCCCCCGGCGTTATCGGCATCCAAACCCTGGGCGGCGCCCTCAGCACCGGCACCCACGGTCAGGGGCTGCACCAGTCAGCCCTGTGCGATGCGGTGGAGGCGATGACGGTGATGCTGGCCAATGGCGACATCATCCGGGTGGATCGCACCGACCCGCGCTTCGGCGCCTTCGTGATGGGGATGGGGATGCTCGGCATCCTGCTAGACGTCACCCTGCGTACCGTGCCCAACCGCATCATGCGTTGCACCAAGTTCACCACCGATTACCCCTTCCTCCTAGAGCACAACGAGCGGCTCAACCGCGAGCACGGCTTCGTGAAGAGCTGGTGGTTTGCATGGACCGGCGAGAGCCACATCTGGCTGGTGGATCCCGCCTCCGATGAGGAGGTTGCCCGCTACCGGGCCGCGGGTAGCGAGCCGCTGCTGCTGGATGGCGATATCGACGCCCGCATGAACGCCACCATAGATGCCACTTTGCAGAAGATGGCGAAAGATACCAAGGATGAGGCACTGGCCGGTGAGCACTTCGAGACGGTGCGCCGCTTCAAGGATGCCTCCGATCTGGTGGGCAACGTCTACCAGATCCTCTGCAAGGGGATCCCGGCGCCCCAAATCAACTGCGAGGTGGCGGTGCCGCTGCATCGCATGAACGAGGCGCTGGAGACTCTGCAAGCGTGGCAGCAGGCCAATCCGGGCGTGTTGCACTACCCCTTTATCCTGCGCTGCACCGGCCCTTCCGAGGCCTGGCTCAGTGCCGCTTATGGCCAGCCGGTCTGCTGGATCGGTTTTCTGGTCTATCTGGCTGCAGACGGCACCTTCGTCAACGGCTCAATGGAGCAGATGCGCGAGCTACAGCAGCTGCTGGTGCCCCTTGGCGGTATCCCCCATTTCGGCAAGCATCTGGCGATGGATCTCTACGACTTCCCGGCCCTGCTGCCACGCTGGAACGACTTTGTGGCGTTGAAAGCCGAGCTCGACCCCCACGGTCGTTTTGAAAACCGCTGGCTCAGCGACCTGTTTGCCAACCGGTAAGGATCTGACATGACCGATATGCAAGATACCCGCTCACTCATCACTCTGCCGACCAGAGGGAGGTCATCGATATGACCGATATGCAAGACTCCAGGATCCCGGTGACCCTGCTGACCGGCTTTCTCGGCAGCGGCAAGACCACCTTGCTCAACCACTGGGTCAAGCAGCCCGAGCTTGGCGAGTGCGCCGTGCTCATCAACGAGTTTGGCTCGGTGGGGCTGGATCACCATCTGGTGCAACAGGTGGACGAGCAGGTGATGCTGCTCGACTCCGGCTGCATCTGCTGCTCGGTGCAGGGCTCCCTGGTGGAGGCGTTGCAGGGGCTCTTTATGAAGGCCATCCAGCGCAAGATCAAACCGTTCAAGCGGCTGATTATCGAGACCACCGGTCTGGCCGATCCGGCCCCCGTGCTCTTTACCCTGCGCGAAGAGGGCTTTATCGCCCAGCGTTACCGCTTCGATGGCACCGTCACCGTGGTGGATGCCGGTCATATCGAGCAGCAGCTGGCAGCCCAGTATGAGGCGGTAAAGCAGGTGGCGCTGGCGGATCTGCTGGTGGTGAGCAAGGGCGATCTGGTAGACGGCGAACAGCTGGCGCGGGTCGAAGCCCAGCTGGCGGCCCTCAATCCGGCGGCCCCCATCCAGCAGGTGACCAATGGCGAACTGTCGCCAGCGGTACTGGAGAAGCTCGGCGCCTACAACGAAGCGGCCGGGCGCGATGTGCGCCAACTGCTGGCCTGGCTGCGCACCGAATCCCCCAAGCAGGGGCTGGCATCCCCCATGCAACCGAAGATGCAACCGTTCGCCGCCAAGGTGGGCACAGCTGCGCCCACCCACTTCGAGCACGGCAACATCGAGAGTTTCTCTTTGCGCATCGGTGAGCCGCTCAAGCCCTCTCGCCTGCTGGCCGCCATCGATGCGGTGCAGGCCCAATACGGCGATGCCCTGTTGCGCCTCAAGGGGATCTTGCAGCTCGAAGGGGAGAGCCAGCCGGTGGTGATCCACGGCGTCCACGGTCAGCTCTATCCATTGCAGGCATTGGGTGAGTGGCCGGAGGGCAAGGCCCAGTCCCGACTGGTGTTTATCGTGAAAACTCAGGACAAGGCGGGGATAGAGCGGTTGTTCCTTGATACGCTCAAGGCTCCCGAGCCCAGCCTTGAAGAGCGGCTCAAGGCCATGCTTGGCCAGCCGGATGCCTGATGTCTGAGATGACCCGCCCGTAACAACGAGAGCGGGTCTTTTTATTCCTGAAGTGGAGGTGGTCTGTTATGGCGGAAGTTTCACTCGGGGTAAGCCCTGCCCAGCGCAAGTGGCTGCCCATGCTGGCGGCAGTCGGCTTTTTCATGCAGTCGCTGGATGGCACCATTCTCAATACCGCCCTGCCCAGCATGGCCGAGACGTTGGGGGAGAGCCCGCTGCAGATGCAGTCGGTGGTGATCGCCTACATGCTGACGGTGGCGCTGCTGATCCCTGCCTCCGGCTGGCTGGCGGACAGGTTCGGTACCCGTCGCATCTATCTGGCAGCGATCTCGCTGTTCACCCTCGGTTCGCTGGCTTGTGCCGCCTCCGGCTCGCTCTCCATGCTGGTGGCGGCCCGGGTGCTGCAGGGGATTGGCGGCGCCCTGCTGATGCCGGTCGGGCGATTGGCTGTGCTGCGGGTCTACGACAAGCGGGAGCTGCTGCGGGTGATGTCGTTCGTCACCATTCCGGGGCTGCTTGGCCCGCTGATGGGGCCAGCGCTCGGTGGCTGGCTGGTCGAGGTAGCGAGCTGGCACTGGGTCTTTCTCATCAACCTGCCGGTGGGGGTGATCGGCTTTATGGCGAGCTGGTACTTTATGCCCGATCTGCGTCAGGCGACCGCCCGTTTTGATTGGCAGGGCTTCGTGCTGTTCAGCCTCGGCATGGTGCTGGTGTCGGTCGGTTTGCAGGGATTGGGGGAGCACAGCATCTCCACCGGCTGGGCGCTGTTTGCGCTGATTTTCGGGTTGGCGGCGATGGCGAGCTACTGGCTCTACGCTGCCAATGCGGAGCAGCCGCTCTTCAGTCTGAACCTGTTCAAGACCGCCACCTTCGCCATCGGGGTCTGGGGCAACCTGTTTGCCCGCCTCGGCAGCGGTGCCATGCCGTTCCTCACCCCGCTCTTTCTGCAATTGGGGCTTGGCTTCTCCCCGAGCAAGGCGGGGATGACCATGATCCCGACGGTGCTGGGCGCCATGCTGACCAAGACGCTGGTGAACAAGCTCATCCCCAGGGTGGGCTATCGCCGGATCCTGATTGGCAACACTCTGTTGCTCGGCGCCATGATCGCCAGCTTCTACTTTATCGACAACCAGCTTCCCTATGGCGTGCTGCTGGGCTGGCTGGCGATCTTCGGCGCCATCAACTCGCTGCAGTTCTCCGCCATGAACACTCTCACGCTGCAAGATCTCAGCCCGACCCTGGCCAGTAGCGGCAACGGCCTGCTCTCGGTGGTGATGCAGCTCTCCATGAGTTTGGGGGTGGCGATTGCGGCCAGCCTGCTGGGGCTCTTCTCGGCGGGCACTTCAGCTGCCAATGGCCAGTGGCTGGCAGGGTTCCATCTCACCTACCTCTGTGTCGGTTTGCTCTCCATGCTGGCGGCGCTGATCTTTGCCCAGCTGGCGCGCGATGGTGTTACGCCGTCGTCACGGGCAGATAGCTGACTTCGCAGGGGAGCTGCGCCAACACCTCAGCCAGATGGGCCGTCTCCAGCAGAAAGGTCTGCTCGGGGTGGCCCGGGGTCCAGGTGAAGGCGGAGTGGCTGAGCAGTTGCGGGTCCACCAGCAGCGGAATATCGGCGCGGGGCAGGAAGGGGCAGACCGCTCCCGGCAGGCAGCCGATCTCAGCCTGCATCTCTTCGGCGCTGCAGATGGAGGGCTTGGCACCGAGCGCGGCCTTGACCGCCTTGTTGTCGAGCCGGCCATTCCTGTGGGTCAGCAGCAGGGCGAAGCGGCCATCCTTGAACTTGATAAAGAGGGTCTTGCTGAACTCCGCCTGCCAGCCGAAGCGGGCTTTGACCTTCTCATCGGTGGCGTAGTCGAGGATCGGTTCGTGTTCGAAGCGCTGGTGGGGCAGGGCGGTGAGCAGCTGGCAGTTGAAGTCGTGAATGGTATCGAGTGGCATGGGGTTCTCCTGTGGTGGGCGCTATCCTGCCACTCTCGCAGAGGCTGGCCCAATGACACTTTCTTATCCGTGATAAGCAACCTTGTCCGTGAAACAACAAGGGCGCCGCGAGGCGCCCTTGGGGATCAGTGATGCTGCAATTCGCACGCTTCCCAGTGAAATGGAATGGGGCACAGCTGCTGGGAGGCCTTGTCATAGGCTTGCCACAACGACTCCATGGTGCGGCCATCGACTGGGTGGCGCAAGGTGGGTGCCAGCTCGGCCAGCGGCCACAGCACGAAGGCATTGGTGAGGATCTCGCCGCGCGGCAACACCAACGGTGTCTCGCAGACCAGATCACCATAGAGCAGCAGATCGAGATCCAGCGTGCGCGGGGCGAACTTCTTGGCATCTGGCTCGCGACCGTGGGCAAACTCCATGGCCCGTAGCCGCTGGCAGACGGTGCTCAGCGGCAGCTCGGTCTTTGCAGCGGCCACCAGGTTGTAGAAGGGGCGGCCGTTGAAGCCGACAGCCTCGCTTTCAAATACCCGGGAGACCTGCAACTCGCCAAACTCGGCGTGCAGGGCATCGAGCCCCGCGCGGATATGGCGATTCCGCTCGATATTGGATCCCAGGCTTATATAGATAGTGGTCATCAGTTGCTGCTCGCGGCTGGCGTGCGATGGCGCAAGATCTCGACGCCGACGCCGGCGGCATTTGGCACGGCGCCCGGTTTGGTCAGGGTAACCTTGACCCACTGTACCCGCTCATCGGCCAACACCAGCATGGCAACCTGTTCGGCCATGGTTTCGACCAGTTCGACCACCTTGCCGCTGACATGCTCGCAAATCTTGTTGGAGAGATCGGCATAATCCAGTGCCAGATTGATATCGTCGGTTGCGGCGGCGGGACGGTTGTCGAACCCCATCTCGAGGTCGAAACAGAGTTTCTGGCGAATGCCCTTCTCCCACTCATATACACCGATAGTGGTCAAAACTTCGAGTCCGCGAATAAACACCTTGTCCATGACAGTACTTCTTCTTTACTCTTGATGGGCTGTGATGACAGCGCAGGGATGCAGGCTCGGCAAGCAGTTTGCCGCGCGGTCGGTTTGGGCGACACGCTTTTGGGCAAGCCCGAGCCAGCGCCAGAGAATGTGGCCCGCATCATACCCCATTCATATCGTGGTAAAAACGACCAAGATGACGGCCCTGACGATTTTGATGATTATTCTGGCCTACCTGGGTGGTTCTCTATCCAGTGCCGTGCTGGTTTCTCGGATCACGGGTCTGCCGGATCCCCGTGACCATGGCTCGCACAACCCGGGGGCCACCAATGTACTGCGCCTCGGCGGGCGCATGGCGGCGCTGGTGGTACTGCTGCTCGATGTGCTCAAGGGGACAGCTCCCGTCTATCTCGCCTGGTATCTGCAGATCAAACCCGTCTACCTTGGCTTTATCGGGGTTGCCGCTTGTCTTGGCCACATGTATCCCCTCTTCTTTCATTTTCGTGGCGGCAAAGGGGTGGCTACGGCGCTCGGTACCATGCTGCCCATCGGCTTTACCATGGGAGGAGCGGTGATCGGTACCTGGCTGCTGGTGCTACTGGTGAGCGGCTACTCTTCGCTGGCCTCCATTATTACTGTGCTGCTGACGCCGCTCTTTACCTATCTACTCAAACCCGAATATACCCTGCCAGTCTCCCTGCTCTCCTGCCTCATTCTGATCCGCCATCACGAGAACATCTCCCGCCTGCTTAAGGGGGAAGAACCCAGAGTCTGGGGGCGAAAACGTGCTGCCAGTGCCAAGGAAGTGGCAGAAATAGCTAATGTTGCGCAAAAAAGAGACGAACGAGACAAAAAGTGAAATTTCCCGTTGACCATCCGCCTTAAAATCCGTTTAATAGCGCCCACGCCCAGATAGCTCAGTCGGTAGAGCAGGGGATTGAAAATCCCCGTGTCGGCGGTTCGATTCCGTCTCTGGGCACCAAATTTTGGTGCCATGAAATAAAAATTTGTTCATGCACAATGGTTTAAAGTGTGCCGGCTTAGCTCAGTAGGTAGAGCAACTGACTTGTAATCAGTAGGTCACCAGTTCGATTCCGGTAGCCGGCACCATTTGCCCAGATAGCTCAGTCGGTAGAGCAGGGGATTGAAAATCCCCGTGTCGGCGGTTCGATTCCGTCTCTGGGCACCACTAATAATTCCTCCTTAGCTCAGTCGGTAGAGCGACGGACTGTTAATCCGCAGGTCGCTGGTTCGAGCCCAGCAGGAGGAGCCAAACCGAAAAGCCCTTGTCGAAAGACAAGGGCTTTTTTTCTTTGGTTCAATACCGATTTTTACCATAACAACCATCACACACGCACAGAATGACGGCAGGATAGATATGGAAAATCAAGTAGTTATAGAGTCAAAGGGGCGACTGGCCACCATCCGCGAGTGGCTTGAGCCCGTGCTGGTGCTGCTGATCCTCGGCAGCCTGTTTGGCTATCTCGGCAGCCAGATGGGCCTCTCCGCCATGGTCAACACCCTGTTCAATACCGCCCACCAGCTGCTACTCAATACCGTGCTCTTCATCATGGGGATCACCGTACTTTCCGGTGCCCTCAGCCAGCTGCTGAGCGAATTCGGGGTGATCCGCCTGCTGGAGGTGCTGCTGGCACCCCTGATGAAGCCGGTGTTCCGCTTGCCGGGGCGCACCGCGCTGGCGGCGCTGATGACCTTCTTCTCCGATAACCCGGCGGTGATCAGCCTCGCCAAGGACAGCCGCTTTCGCAAGGGCTTCACCCCCTGGCAACTGGTGTCTCTGACCAACTTCGGTACCGCCTTCGGTATGGGCCTGATCGTGGTGACCTTTATGGCCACCCTGCAGCTACCGGGCGGGGAGTCCACCGCCAGCGCGGCGCTGATCGGGCTGCTCGGCGCTCTGGTTGGCTCGGTGGTATCTACCCGACTGATGCAGCGGATGATCCGCCCGCTGGTGGGTGAGGTGCTGGATGATGAGCCGACTGATGCCAAGGGGCACAAGGTCGGGGTCAGCAAAGAGGTGGCGCCGGGCTGGTTGCGGATCCTCAACTCGTTGCTCGATGGCGGCAAATCCGGTGTGGAGCTGGGAATGGCGGTGATCCCGGGGGTGCTCATCATCAGCACCTTCGTCATGCTGCTCACCTTCGGTCCGGGGGAGAAGGGCTATACCGGCGAAGCATTTCAGGGGGTTGCCCTGCTGCCGGTGCTGGCTGCCAAGGTAAGCTGGCTGTTTGACCTGCTGTTTGGCTTCCAGCAGCCGGAGCTGGTCGCTTTCCCGGCTACCTCGCTCGGTGCGGTCGGTGCCGCCATGTCGCTGGTGCCCCCCTTTATTGCCAAGGGGTGGATCACCGGCAACGAGGTCGCGGTGTTTACCGCCATGGGGATGTGCTGGAGCGGCTTTTTGAGCACCCACACCGCCATGCTCGATGCCCTCGGCTATCGTCACCTCACCTCCCGCGCCATCGTCGCCCATACGGTCGGCGGCCTGTGCGCCGGGGTGGCTGCGCACCAGCTTTATATGCTGCTGGGCTGAGCAGAGTGAAATGAGAGAGGGGCGCTGCGGCGCCCCTCTCTGTATCCTGCAGACGAAACTCGCCTATTCGTTATGGCCGATCAGGCACTGCGCGATCACCGCCTCCGGCATCATCTCCCGCAGCCTAGCGACCAGTGTTTCCCCCGCCTCATGCAGCGCAGCCAGCGGCATCTCGGGCAGGCTCTCCAGAATGAACCACATCTGGCCCGAATCGACACTTAATCGGGTGCGTACACCCTGCCGCCAGTTCCAGCGCCGACAGGTGACCCCCTTGTCATCCCGCCAGACGACCTCGCCGGGCTCCACTGGTTCGTGGGTCGGCTCGCCCCCCTTCATGGTATCGAACCGCTCGCTGCCATCGGCCACCACCAGTCGCGGCAGTCCCTCATAGGCAAGCAGGTTTTCGCCCCCCACCGGAATGGCGTAACGGATACTGATGGCGTTGTAGAGATCGACCACGGGATCGATGGCGGGCAGGTTGCCATCGCGGGCGACCCGTTTTCTCAGAGCTTCGGCGGAACAGGGAGTCCGCTGCGGCTTGGCGCCGAACTTTCTGAATAGATCGCCCCAGGCGGCGAGATGCGCCTCTGCCCACGGCACATCGGCAGTCAGCATGGCGGTGCAGGCTTCATCAAGGGCGCGTGCCCCCACGTTCGGGTCAACCACGGCTGCGGCCTGCACCGTGATGCTCAGAGCGCGAAAGCTAGGAGCCAACTGGCTGACTTCGGGGGAGATATAGGGGGTGATCAGGGACATAGCGACTCCATAAAACGAACGAGGCTGGGAGAAGGCGGTTGCCGGCCAGCATAGCGGCAACGGCAAATCCGGTTTGAGAGCCATCTTGCGCGAACATTTTAGATAAGAAAATTTACATGATCTTAATAGCCATAAGTTTCATGAATGAAAAATGATGTGTTCAAGGAGATGGCGGGCATGTACCGGTATATAGCGAAGAGTAGCCCTGCGGTTTCCGGTTCGTTGCGGCAATACCCCTTTGCCGCCTTGATCTGCAGCGGCAGCCGCTGGCCGTCCGGCTCTCTTGTGATGCCCTCAGTTGTCATGCCCAAGCACGAGGCGGTCACTCAAATCGCTTGATTGCTCAATGAGTTGGCTATGGCTGGCGTTTTTTCATCGTTCTGGCCCCGCTTATGCATTTCTCTTGGCAACACCATCAAGGGTCGTTGTCGCGGAGAGATATCATGATCAGCAGCCTGCTTCCCCTTGCCTCGATCGCCCTCAAGCTGGGCAGCCAGCTGCTTGGCAGCAGTAGCAAACCCCAGCCCGTGCAGCCTGCCGTACAGGAGGAGCACCTAGCCCCGACCGTCCAGAGCCTGTTCCAGCGACTTGGTATCAAGGATGCCGATAGCGAACAGAACCGCTCGGCCATCAACCACTTTATGGGGGAGCTGATGCAGACCCTGGGGCAGGAGAATGGTGGCCAATCCCTCACGGCTGCCATCGACAGCGCCCGCAATCAGCTGGCGAGCGGCACCCAGAGTACACGCCTCGATGCGCTGCAAAGCGAGCTAGATACCCTCAAGGATTCCCTCGGTGCCAGCCATCTCAACCTCGATCAGCTGCTCGGCGCCTTTAAACAGACCCTGCCCAATGGCAAGGGAGATGGGGTTGGCAAGCTGCTAAATGCCAGCGCGTGAACGGTGGCAAGCAATAAAAAACGGCAACCTCGGGTTGCCGTTTCTGTTTTTGGTTTAACACGTTATGAGGGAGGTGATGGCGGGTTTTCCATGTCGCTGGCTACTTCTACCTGCCCTCTTGCGTACAAAGCGTGAGCTGCCTCTTGGCGATCCGCTGCCTCCTTGTTCTGACTGAGTTTGAACTTGCCGACTAGCCCAGTTATCTCGATTTCGATTCCCACCACAGCAGCCACTTTGGCCTCGAGATAGTCTCGGGGGGCATCTGCCATTTTCCATGGGGTCGGTTCTCCGGCCTCATGATGACGAGTCAGATTTGCCAGCAGGCGGCGTACGAAGCGGGCATCGTCGCGAATCTGGATGCGACCGTGAGCATGCACAACGCTGTAGTTCCAGGTCGGTACCTGCTGGTGATGCGCTTTCTTGCTTGGATACCAGTTAGGGGAGATATAGGCATCTGCAGCCTTGAAGATCACCAGGACTTCGTCCCCATCCCTGGCCTCTTGCCAGAGCGGATTGTTGCGGGCTACATGGGCACGTAGGACGCCATGCTTCCCACTCTCCGTGTCCAGTTCGAACGGAAGATGGTTCGCATCCAGCCCCCGCTCACCGTGGGTGATCAGCGCTCCTAGCGGATGTGCCTGCATCAGTTTATGCAGAGCTTCGGGGTCATCGGTGGCGAAATAAGGTGGTAGATACATGCAGACTCCTTTATCGATAGTTGGCTTCCATGCATAACGCATCGGATGCCCATTCTTGCGTCAGCAGGGACATCAAGCGATAGCCGGGGAATAAAAAGAGGGCCTAAGCCCTCTCGTCACATATCACCAACCGCGATCAACCCACCCGTTTGGCCAGCCACTGTTCGGCGGCAGTCAGGGCTGCTTCTACCTGCTCCCGGGCAACGCCGCCTTTGGCAACCCGTTTGGCCAGTGTCGCTTCCAGTTCCAGATTGGGGTAGACGTCGAACTCGATTACCGGGCTGAAGCGCTGGAACTCGCCGATGGAGAGCTCTTCCAGCGGTTTGCCCACGCTGATGGCAAAGACCACGGTTTCACCGACGATATGGTGCGCCTCACGGAATGGAATCCCCTTGGCCACCAGATAGTCCGCCAGCTCGGTGGCGTTGGCGTAGCCGCCCTGCGCCGCCGCCATGGTGCGCTCACCATTCACCCTCAGATCGATCAGCACCAGCGCCGCCATATCGAGGCAGTCGTGCCAGGTATCGAGGGCATCAAACAGCCCTTCCTTGTCTTCCTGCATGTCCTTGTTGTAGGCCAGCGGCAGCGCCTTGAGGCTCATCAGCATGCCCATCTGGGCGCCGACCACCCGGCCAGTCTTGCCGCGGATCAGCTCCAGCGCATCCGGGTTCTTCTTCTGCGGCATTAGCGACGAGCCGGAGGTGACCGCATCGGAGAGCTCGACAAAGCCCGCCTCGCCGGTGTTGTAGAAGATAAGGTCTTCGGCAAAGCGCGACAGGTGGGTCATGGAGAGGGACGCCACGTGCATCAGCTCCACCACGTGATCCCGATCGGAGACCGAGTCCAGACTGTTGCGGGTGGCGCCGCTAAAGCCCATGTCCAGCGCCAGCGCTTCGCGGTCGATGGCATAGGCAGTGCCCGCCAGCGCG
The DNA here is from genome assembly GCF_019048265.1 of Aeromonas sp. FDAARGOS 1405. Taxonomy (NCBI): domain Bacteria; kingdom Pseudomonadati; phylum Pseudomonadota; class Gammaproteobacteria; order Aeromonadales; family Aeromonadaceae; genus Aeromonas; species Aeromonas sp. FDAARGOS 1405. Next base: position 1,772,087 of record NZ_CP077311.1, read on the forward strand.
CCGCAGCCGAGCGGGCTGGTGTCGAGGCGCTTGAGGGCATCCTGCAGCCGGGAGTAATCCCGCTCCAGCATCTCCACATAGGCCAGTGCCCAGTGGGCGTAGGTGACCGGCTGGGCCCGCTGCAGGTGGGTGTAACCGGGCAGCACCGCGGCCTGATTGGCACGGGCGGAGGCGACCAGCCCCTGCTGCAGAGCTGTGATGGAGCCGAGCAGCAGCTCGCCCTGGGCCTTGCACCAGAGTTTCAGGTCGGTGGCGACCTGATCGTTGCGAGAGCGGCCGGTGTGCAGCTTTTTGCCGAGATCGCCGACGGCGGCAATCAGCTGGCTCTCGACCCAGGAGTGGATATCTTCGGCATCCGAGCTCAGGATCTGCTGGGGATCCTGCTGCACCGAGGCGAGCAGCACCTCCATCGCCTGTTGCAGTTTGCCCTGCTCATCGGCGGTCAACACCCCCACCTTCACCAGCGCTTTGGCCCAGGCCATGGAGCCCTGAATATCCTGCTCCGCCAGCCGGTAATCGAACCGCAGCGAATCGTTGAACTGCTTGAACCGGCTATCGGCTCCCTGACTGAAGCGTCCACCCCAAAGTGCCATACTGCTCTCCTTGAATGCGTTGTCGGCGGCGCCCTGGCCACCGAGCTTGAAATCGTGCCCTGTTTTTCTGCGAGCCTGTTATCTCACAGAAGTGGCCCGGGCGCTGTCGCTCTTGTCACACCCGCCGATGATGGGTCAGGGGCCATGCCCTCGGCCTATAGAAGAGGGGGCCATGCCCCCTCAACGGAATCAACGGGTTATCTCGCTTGCTTAGCCGTGGGTGTGATCGCCACCGATGGCCTGATGCTGCTCCTTCATGGCGCGGATCCGGCTGGCCAGGGTGTAGAGACGGATAAAGCCTTCGGCATGGCTCTGGTCATACACTTCGTCGGCGCCGAAGGTGGCGAAATCTTCGGAGTAGAGGCTGTTCGGCGACTTCTTCTGCACCGCGGTGACCTGACCCTTGTACATCTTCAGCACCACTTCACCGTCGAGATCTTCGGCGATGGCGTTGGCAGAGGCGAGGATCGCCTTGCACAGCGGGGTGAACCAGCGGCCGTCATAGACCAGATGGGAGAACTCGGCACCCAGCTTTTCCCGCCAGGCGCGGGTCGGGCGATCCAGTACCAGCTCTTCCACGGCGCGCAGCGCGGCGACCATCACGGTACCGCCCGGGGTTTCGTAGCAGCCGCGGGACTTCATCCCCACCATGCGGTTTTCGGTGATGTCGATACGGCCCACGCCGTGCTTGCCGGCACGCTCGTTCAGGGTCATCAGGATCTGGTGCGGGCTGAGCGGCTGGTCGTCAACGGCCACTACTTCACCCTGCGCCACGGTCAGCTTGACGTACTCCGGCTGATCCGGTGCCTGTTCGGCCGGTACGGTCCACTGCCAGACCGCTTCGGAGGGCTCGTTCCAGGTGCTCTCCAGCTCGCCACCCTCGGTGGAGATGTGCCAGGCGTTGGCATCGCGGCTGTAGATCTTCTTCAAGGTCGCCTTGCAGGGGATGTTGCGGGTCTCCAGATAGGAGAGCAGATCTTCCCGGGAGCGCATGTCCCAGATCCGCCACGGGGCGATCACTTTCAGCTGGGGCGCCAGCGCGGCAACCGCACCTTCGAAACGCACCTGATCGTTACCCTTGCCGGTGCAACCGTGGGAGATGGCATCGGCCCCTTCCGCCAGTGCGGCCTCGACCATCGCCTTGGCGATCACCGGACGGGCCATGGAGGTGCCCAGCAGATAGGTGCCCTCATAAACGGCGCCGGTCTTCAGGGTCGGGTAGACGTACTCTTTGACGAACTCTTCCCGCAGATCCTTGATGATGCACTTGGTGGCGCCGGAGGCGATGGCTTTTTGCTCGATCCCTTCCAGATCGTCGCGCTCCTGACCGACATCGGCCACGAAGGCGATGATTTCGGCGTCATAGTGCTCTTTCAGCCAGGGGATGATGGCCGAGGTATCCAGTCCACCCGAGTAAGCCAGTACGATCTTGTTGATTCCGCTCATGTTACTTCTCTCCGTGATGATTCGATGATGATTCAATAAAAGGGTCGTGATTCAGGTTGAGTGCCGTGTTACTTGCCACCCAGAAGGGTCAGCAACACGGCGTTCTGGATATGCATCCGGTTTTCGGCCTCGTCCATGATGAGTGAGGCGGGGCCATCCATCACCTGCGAGGTGATCTCCAGCTCCCGGTGCGCCGGCTGGCAATGCAGCACGTGCTGGATGCCGGTGCGGTCGAGCAGGGCCTGATTGATCTGGTAAGGCATAAAGAGGTCTTTGACCTGCTCCATCGGGGTGTTGTCGCCCATGGAGACCCAGGTATCGGTGTAGGCCACGTCGAACCCTTCAATATCTGCCACGTCATCGCTAATGTGGATAGTCGCCCCCGACTTGGCCGCCAGTGCCTGCGCCTGCAGGAAGATCTGGGTATCCGGGCCGTGGCCTTTCGGGCAGATGAGGGTCACGTCGGTGCCGAGGGTCGCCCCCAGCAGCAGCAGAGAGTGGCTGACGTTGTTGCCATCGCCGAGGTAGGCAAGCTTCACCTTCGACAGGTCGTCGTAGTGCTCGGCAATGGTCATAAAGTCGGCCAGCCCCTGACAGGGGTGGTAGAGGTTGCACAGGCTGTTCACCACCGGCACTGTGCCGTGCTCTGCCAGCTCGACCAGGGTCTGGTGATCGAACACCCGGGCGACGATGGCATCACACCAGCGCGACAGGTTGGCGGCGAAATCCTTCACCGACTCCCGCTTGCCCAGCGCGCCGTTCTGCTGATCCAGATAGACGCTGTGGCCGCCCAGCTTGGCGATGCCGATGTCGAAGGTGACCCGGGTGCGCAGGGAGGGTTTCTCGAACAGGGTGACCACGCTCTTGCCGGCCAGCGCCTGGCTGTACTTCTTCGGGTCGGCCTTCACTGCTTTGCCCAGCGCAATCAGCGCTTCGATCTGGGCTTTGTTCAGATCACTGTCTTTCAGAAGATGTTGCATCGGATGTTCCTTGTTCCGGTGGAGATCAAATGGCCACTTGAGTGCCGACGGCGCCGCCAGCCAGCAGCTTGAGCAGCTGGTCCGGGTAACGCCAGCTGGCGACACAGACCGGCTTGCCGAGGGTCTCGGCGGCGTGCAGGGCCGCTTCAACCTTGACCGCCATGCCGTCGCGGATCACCCCTTTCTCCATCAGATCCAGCGCGGTCAGCTTGTCGAGCTGGGGCACCAGCTTGCCCTTGCCATCGAGGATGCCGCTCACGTCGGAGAGCATCACCAGATCGGCACCGAGCGCCTCGGCAATGGCGGTGGCCGCCTGATCTGCGTTGACGTTCATCAGCTGCCCCTCGGCGGTGATGCCGATGGAGCTCACTACCGGCAGGAAGCCCTGACCTAGGATCCCCGCCACCAGCGCCGGGTTGCCCGGCTTGCACTCGCCGACCGCGCCGAGATCCGGGTCGAGCTGGGTCACCTGACAGAGGCCGCCATCCGCCAGGCAGAGCCCCACAGCCGGAATGCCGGTGGCGATCGCCTTGGCCATCATCTGCTTGTTGGCGGTCCCGGCCAGCGCCCCGGCAATGAAGGGGATCTGCTCGAACGGGGTTACCCGCAAGCCGTTCTTCTTGGTGGAGGTAAGACCCAGCCCCTTGAGCAGATCATCCACCAGACAGCCACCGCCGTGTACCAGCACCAGCGGACGGTGCTGATCGTCGAGAAAGGTTTTGAGGGTGGCGAACAGGGCGGTCAGCGCCTCGTCGTTCTCGATAAGGGCGCCGCCCAGCTTGATTACCAACGTCTGTTTGTCCATGTTCGAGATCCTTCCTAAGTCCTTAAATCAGGCCGGTGGCCGGTTCAAATCCAAATTTGATATTTATGCACTGTATGGCTTGCGAGGCGGCGCCCTTGAGCAGGTTGTCGATGGCACAGACCACCACCAGCATGTTGCCCTGCTGTTGCCAGGCGATATCACAGTAAGGGGTGCCCGCTACGCCACGGATGGAGGGCATCTGGCCGGTGAGGCGCACCAGCGGCTTGCCTTCGTAAGCCTTGAGGAAGGCCTGATCCACCTGAGTGGGGGGGACGCCGTCCGCCAACTGCACATAGATGGTGGCCAGGATGCCGCGCACATAGTTGCCAAGGTGGGGCTGGAACAGCACCTCCTTGCCGAGGTGGTGGCTGATCTCCGGCTGGTGTCTGTGATTGAAGGTGCCGTAGGGATTGAGGCTCACTTCGCAGAAGCTGGTGTTGATGGCCGCCTTGCGCCCGGCGCCGGAAACCCCGGAGACGGCGTTGATGATGGGCTGCCACCCCTTGGCAATCAGGCCATCCTGCTGCAGCGGCTTGAGGGCGCACAGCGATGCTGTCGGGTAGCAACCGGGTACGGCTACCAGCTGGGCGCTGGCGATGGCATCGGCATTCCACTCGGCCAGACCGTAGGCGGCCTGATCCAGCCACTGTTCGCTGTCGTGGGTGAATCCGTAGAAGCTGTCGTAAAAGCCCTGATCCTTGACCCGGAAGGCGCCGGAGAGATCGAACACCGGCAGCCCCTTGGCGAGAAACTTGGGGGCAAGCGTGGCGCTCACCTCGTGGGCGGTGGCCAGCAGCACCAGATCGGCCTGGGTCAGGATCCGGGTCATGCCGTCGTCGTCCAGCGGCAGCAGCGGCTGATCGAGGGCGCCGACCCACTGGGGATGCAGGGAAGAGAAGCGCTTGTGGGCATCCTGACTGCCGGCGGAGACATAGAGGCCGAACAGTTTGAGTTGTGGGTGGTTCTGTACCAGTGCGGCCAGTTCGGCTCCCGCGTAGCCACTGGCACCGACGATAACGGTGTTAAGCATGTTGAATATTCCAAGTCAGAGTTCGAGATTCACAGCATGGTGCTGCAGTGCACAAGGGTGTTCGATCGCCCCTTTGCACAAGTGCGGAGGGGCAATTCAGGCGGGTGTGTGTCGTCGGTTATAGATCAGGTGACAGAACATTAACTTTCCCTTACAACTAGAAGCCTTTGTTGATGAGCCAGATATTCAGGTAAAACTACAGAATATTCATGCACTCACTTTGCATTTGTATTTTCTAACAGAAACATTCCGGGGACGCAAGGAGGAGCTGATGGCCAATCTGGATTTTTTTTCACTTTATAAGAATATTATTGCGATTCCCTCTATCAGCAGCACGGATCCCAAGTGGGATCAGAGCAACGAGGCGGTGATCCGGTTGCTGGCCGACTGGTTCGGTCAGCTCGGTTTTCAGTGCGAGGTAACGGCGCTCCCCGACCTGCCGGGCAAGTTCAATCTGGTGGCGACGATCGGTCAGGGGGAAGGCGGTCTGCTGCTGGCGGGTCACACCGATACGGTGCCGTTCGATGAGGGGGGGTGGAGCAAGGATCCCTTCAAGGTGACCGAAGAGGGCAACCGTCTCTATGGTCTCGGTACCATCGATATGAAGGGCTTCTTCGCCTTTATCGTCGAGGCGCTGAAAGATATTGACCTCACCAAGCTGACCAAGCCGCTGCGTATCCTCGCTACCGCCGACGAAGAGACCACCATGGCGGGGGCTCGCGCCATCGCCGCGGCGGCGGAGCTCAAACCCGACTACGCCGTGATTGGCGAACCGACCGGACTGGTGCCGGTGGTTGCCCATAAGGGGCATATGTCGGAGGCGATCCGCATTACCGGCAAGAGCGGTCACAGCTCGGATCCCGCCAACGGCGTCAACGCCATGGAGATCATGCACAAGGCGATGGGGCAGGTGCTGCGCTTGCAGCAGGATCTGAAAGATCGCTACGCCGACCACCGCTTTGCCGTGCCGCAGCCGACCCTGAACCTGGGTTACATTCAGGGGGGCGACAGCCCGAACCGCATCTGCGGCTGTTGCGAGCTGCATATCGACCTGCGACCCACCCCGCAGGTGGGGCCGGATGAGCTGATGGGGATGCTCAAAGAGGCACTGTCGCCCATCGAGATCCACCAGCCGGGCTGTCTGCATCTGCAACATCTGCATGAACCCATTCCCGCCTACGCCTGCGCCGACGACTCTGTGCTGGTGCGCGAAGCTGAGAAGGCGAGCGGTCGCGCCGCCGAGTCGGTCAACTACTGCACCGAGGCGCCGTTTATCCAGCAGCTTGGCTGCGAGACCATCGTCATGGGCCCCGGCCATATCACCCAGGCGCACCAGCCGGATGAGTATCTTGACCTCTCCTTCGTCAAGCCGACCACCTCGGTGTTGCAACACCTGATCAGACGTTTTTGCCTGTAGCGGCGGCGGTGAAAGGGGCGTAAGAACTGTAAGTAAGTTACATAACAAGCCGGTTGTGGAGTGGTGATGGAAATACATGTTCTGAATCGGCCTGTTATTTGACCTTGCGCAGACAATCTGGGTAGATTGTCACCCTAAGATGACGGAGCATATGTTGTAATCGCACAACAATAAGTGAGGTCGTCTAGCACCCCGGATGGGTGTCAGGCACCAACAAGATAAGGATGTGGAATGAACGAAAAGTACGCCGCACTACGCGCCAACGTAGGTATGCTGGGTCAGCTGCTGGGTAAATCCATCAAGGATCATCAGGGTCAGGCCTTTCTCGACAAGATCGAAACCATTCGCCAATTGGCCAAGTCCTCCCGCAAGGGCAATGAATCAGACCGGGAACGTCTGCTCGATACCCTGCGCACCCTGAGCGATGATGAACTGCTGCCGGTGGCCCGCGCCTTCAGCCAGTTCCTCAATCTGGCCAACGTGGCGGAACAGTTCCACACCATCTCCCGTCGCTGCGAAGAGCAGGTCTGCACCCCAGACCCGCTGGAGCAGATGTTCGACAAACTGAAAGCGTCCAACCTGTCGCAAGAGGCCATCATTCAGGCCGTGCGCGAGCTGGATATCGATCTGGTGCTGACCGCTCACCCCACCGAGGTGACCCGCCGCACCCTGATCCACAAGCACGTGCAGCTCAACGACTGCCTTGAGGCGCTGGAGCTCTCCGACCTGCTGCCCCGCGAGCGGGACAAGATCCTCAATCGCATCGAGCAGCTGATCAATCAGGCGTGGCACACCAACGAGATCCGCGAACAGCGCCCGACTCCGGTCGACGAGGCCAAGTGGGGCTTCGCCGTGGTGGAGAACAGCCTGTGGCCTGCCATCCCAGAATTCATGCGCAATCTGGACGAGCGTCTGCAACACCATCTGGGTGTGCGGCTGCCGCTGGATGCCGCGCCGGTCAAGTTCACCTCCTGGATGGGCGGTGACCGTGACGGCAACCCCTTCGTCACCGCCAAGGTGACTGCCGAAGTGCTGGAGCTGGGCCGCTGGATGGCGGTGAGCCTGTTCTACAAAGACATCAAGGAGCTCACCTCCGAGCTCTCCATGTCCGACTGTACCGACGCCGTGCGCGCTCGCGTTGGCGATCACCCCGAGCCCTACCGTGCGCTGGTGCGCGAGCTGCGTGAAGCGCTGCGCGAGACCAAGGAGTACCTCACTGCCAAGGTGCAGGGTCAGGCGAGCGAGAGCCAGGATCTGGTCAAGACCACCGCCCAGCTGCGCGAGCCGCTGGAGCTCTGCTACCACTCACTGCACGCCTGCGGCATGGGCAACATCGCCGATGGCATGCTGCTGGATGTGCTGCGCAAGGTCGCCTGTTTCGGCATTCATCTGGTCAAGCTCGATATCCGTCAGGATGGCGAGCGTCACGGGCTGGTCTTCTCCGAGCTGACCCGCTATCTGGGTCTGGGTGACTACGCCGAGTGGAGCGAAGATGACAAGCAGGCCTTCCTGCTCAACGAACTGAACTCTCGTCGCCCGCTCATTCCCCACGACTGGGAGCCGAGCGCTGAGGTGCGCGAGACGCTGGATACCTGTCAGGTCATCGCCCAGCACGACCCCGATGCGTTCGGTATCTACATCATCTCCATGGCCGGAGCGCCGTCCGATGTGCTGTCGGTGCAACTGCTGCTCAAAGAGGCAGGCTGCAAGTTCCGCATGCCGGTCGCCCCGCTGTTTGAAACCCAGGATGACCTGATGGCAGGCACCGCCGTGATGGAGCGTCTGCTCTCGGTGGACTGGTATCGCGGCTACATTCAGGGCCGTCAGTACGTGATGATCGGTTACTCCGACTCTGCCAAGGATGCGGGCATGATGGCCGCTGGCTGGGCCCAGTACGCCGCCATGGAATCCCTGGTGGGGCTGGCCGAAGCCAACAACATCCGCCTCACCCTGTTCCATGGCCGTGGCGGTACCGTCGGTCGTGGTGGTGCGCCTGCCCATCAAGCCATCCTCTCCCAGCCGCCGGGATCCCTGCGCGGCGGTCTGCGTACCACCGAACAGGGGGAGATGATCCGCTTCAAGTTCGGTCTGCCGAAAGTGGCGATCAAGAGTCTGGAGCTCTACACCAGCGCCGTGCTGGAAGGGAACCTGCTGCCACCGCCCAAGCCGAAAGAGTGCTGGCGCGAGGTGATGGAACAGCTGGCCGCCGACTCCTGCGATCACTACCGCAGTATCGTGCGCGGTCATCCAGACTTCGTCCCTTACTTCCGTGCCGCCACCCCGGAGATGGAGCTCGGCAAGCTGCCGCTCGGCTCCCGTCCCTCCAAGCGCAAGCCCAACGGCGGCGTCGAGAGCCTGCGCGCCATTCCGTGGATCTTCGCCTGGACCCAGAACCGGCTGATGCTGCCGGCCTGGCTCGGTGCCCACAAGGCGCTGCAACAGGCCATCGACGGCGGCAAGCTGGCCGTGCTGGAAGAGATGAGCGCCCAGTGGCCCTTCTTCCGCACTCGTCTTGAGATGCTGGAGATGGTGTTCCTCAAAGCGGACGTCTGGCTCGCCGAGTACTACGACACCCGTCTGGTGCCGCAGGAGCTGTGGGGCCTTGGCAAACAGTTGCGTCAGGAGCTCGCCGAATCCATCGAGGTGGTGCTGAAACTGAGCCCGCGCGGGGATCTGCTGGAGGATCAGCCCTGGATCAAGGAGTCCATCAAGCTGCGCAACCCCTACACAGACCCGCTCAACGTGCTGCAGGCCGAGCTGCTCAACCGCTCCCGCAACCACCCGGAGACCCTGCACCCCGAGCTGGACAAGGCGCTGATGGTCACCATCGCCGGTATTGCAGCAGGTATGCGCAACACCGGTTGATAGCCAGCTCAAGCCAGCAGGCTTCAGCAATATCCATCAAGCCAAAGGGCGCCGATAAGGCGCCCTTTGTTTTTGGCTGTATTTCGTTGGGGGCACGCCTTGCACCGCTCGAAAATGCTCTTTGCCTAGTCTCGTTCTGTGTTTAATTCGGCAAGCGGCACAATTCACCTTGTTCATTGCTCTCTACGCATTACCGGTGATGGGTACAGATTTCCCCTCCGGCTTGCATCCCTCGCCACGCAGGCGCAGACTGTTTGGCCTTGTTTTTATGCGATTCGATTCAAGGCACCCATCATGACTCCTGCCATCAACTTGCTGAAGAAGCTCAAGATCCCCCACAAGCTCTACCCCTACGAGTGCGAAGCCCACGACGATTTTGGCAAGCATGCCGCGACCCAGCTCGGGCTGCCGGAGGCGCAGGTGTTCAAGACCCTGGTTGCTCATCACGACAAGCAGGCGGTGGTGGCCATCGTTCCCTCATCCGGCATGTGCAGCCTGAAGCAGCTGGCCAAGGCGACCGGTCTCAAGAAGGTGGAGATGATGAAACCGGCGGAAGCGGAGAAGCTGACCGGTTACAAGGTGGGTGGCATCAGCCCGCTGGCCCAGAAGAAATTGTTGCCCACTGTGCTCGACGAGTCGGCGCTGCAGTTTGACGAGATCCTGGTGAGCGGTGGCAAGCGCGGCCTCTCGGTGGGGGTAGCACCGCAGGATATGCTGACGCTGATGAAGTGGATCGCCGCGCCCATTGGCGAAGAGTAGTGCCGGGCACGGTATTAACCTGCTCTCCGGGCCTGTAGCGGCCCGGATTTCCTCCGCTTGTGATCGGGCGCGCAAGCCGGTACTGCCCAGTGCTCAAGGGGGAGTATGCCAGTCTATACTGGGTGAACCCCGTTGTATGAGTTCAGCCATGATGTACCGACTTCTGTTGCTTTACCTCGTTTACCTCTGTTTATTCTTCCCCTCTGCCTTGCTGGCTGCCACCCGTTTTACCCTGCTCAGTCCTGAAAACAGTCAGGATATGCGGATGCGTTATTACCGTGAGGTGATGCAGCTGGCGCTGGAGAAAACTCGCCCCGAATATGGCGACTATGAGTTGCTGGACTCCCTGCCGATGAACAAGGCACGGATGCGGATCGAGGTACAGGAGCAGGGCAAAAACGCCCTGTTTATTGTCGACAGCTGGCCTTATCAGGGGGAGGGGGGCGCGGATCAGGTGATATCGATCCCGTTCCCGATCGATTTGGGGATCCTCGGCTATCGGGTCTGTTTCGTCGGCTCGGATCGTGCTGCCGAGCTGGCGCGGGTGAACACCCTGGATCAGTTGCGCCACTTCACTCAAGGGGTGGGCACCGGCTGGCAGGATGCGGTGATCCTGCGCCATGGAGGGCTGACTGTGCATGAGGTGGATAACTACGAGTCGCTCTTTCGTATGGTGGCGCGGGGGCGCATCGACCTCTTCTGCCGTGGGGCCAACGAGATCCTGCCGGAGTTGCAATCTCATCAGGGCAAGGTGGCCGGTTTGACGGTCGATCGCCATCTGGCCATTTTCTATCCGCTGATCCACGTGTTCTACAGCAATGCCCGCTACGTTCAGGAGCGCGAGCGCCTTGCGCGCGGTCTGCAACTGGCCTGGCAGGATGGTTCGCTCAAGCGGCTCTGGCGCCATCACTTCCAACCCTCGCTGGTGTTTGCCAATCTGGGTGCTCGCCAGATTTTCCGGCTCGGCAATCCGCAGTTACCCAAGGGCGGTTTTGACTATCGTCCCTATCTTTACAACCCGCTGGCGGATGATTTCGGTTCACTGCCCTGAGCCGAGTTATCAGGTGCGCAGGCTCTGATAGAGTAAGGGAGAGATCAATGCCGCCAAGGATATGGCCCATGCGCGTATCTGCCCGCTATCTGCTCTTTATTGCGTTGCTGCTGCCCGCCACCGGCAGTGCGACCCCAGCCTTTACGCTGCGTACCTGCTTTGAAAACAGTGATTCCTACCCCTGGCTGCTGCAATCGGGGGAGGGGGTTGTGCAATATCACCTCAAGGCGGTTGCTACCGCTCTTGATGCCGAGATCGTGCTGACGCCGCTACCGTGGAAACGCTGCCTCTCTCAGGTGAGCAGTGGCCAGATGGATGCGGCCATCAAGATGAGCTATAGCGTCGAGCGGGCGACCACAGTGGGGGTCTATCCCATGCGTGAGGGCAAACCCGACCCTGCCAAGCGGCTGCTGACCGAGAGCTACAGCCTCTACCAGCTCAAGGGGGGCAAGAGCCAGTGGGATGGCACCACCCTCTGGGTCAATGGCGTGGTTGCGGCCCAGTCCGGATTTTCCATCGTCGACTTGTTGCAGGCTGCGGGAGCCGAGGTGGATGACTCCAGCCGTGACCCGCTGATCATGTTGAAAAAGCTGGTGATGGATCGGGCGCAGGCGACCGCCATCCAGACCGAGGTGGCCGACAGCATTCTGGCGGCCCATCCCGCGTTGCAGGCTCGCATCGAGCGGCTGTCGCCGGTGCTGGTGGAGAAGCCCTACTATCTGGTCTTCTCTCACCGCTTCTATCAGGCGGCAGGTATGGGATGCCATCGAGCAGGTGCGCGACTCTGCTGCCTATCAGCGTTATGCCACCTCGCTCAGAAGCACGCCTCCGGTGGGGGAGTAGGCTGATGGATGCAACTGGCCGAAAAGGGGAGGAGAGCGCGGGTGGTGGCAGGGCCGAGCAGCCACGCTCAGGGGCTACACTGAAAGTACCCCTTCAGCCAAGGCGCGGTTTATGTCACCCCTGCATCTGCTGGCTGCCGCTCTGTTCTGCATGTTGTCGCTGACCGGGCAGGCGGCCACCCGGTTTACCTATATCAGCCCGGAGAGCGAGCGGGATCCGCGCACCACTTATGATCGGGAGCTGCTGCGGCTCGCCCTCGACAAGACCCGCGACCAGTTTGGCGACTATCTGCTGGAGCCTGCACCGCCCATGACCAAGGCGCGTGAGCGGCTCAGCATGCAGCTCGACAGCTACCCCAACCTCTTTGTGATGGACAGCTACAGCAGCACCCGCGAGGATCTGGGGCTCGCCTATGTCCGTTTTCCCATCCATCTGGGGATCGTCAGCTACCGCATCTGTTTTGTGAGCCCGCAGCAAAAGGCGGCGGTGAGCAAAGTGACCGACCTCAAGGGGCTGCGCCAGTTCACCTTCGGTCAGGGCAAGGGGTGGCTGGATGTGGATATCCTGCGTTACGCCGGGATGGAGGTGGTGGAAGTGGAGGGGTACGAGAAGCTGTTCAAAATGGTGGCGCGGGGCCGCTTCGATCTCTTCTGCCGCGGGGTGAGCGAGCTGCGCAGCGAGCAGCTGACCCACAAGGAGATGACGGATCTGTTGGTGGACGATGCGCTGTTGATCTACTACCCGCTGCCTCGGGTCTTCTACACCAATCCCAACAATCGCGAGGCGCTGCAGCGGGTCGAACGGGGGTTGCAGCTGGCGTGGCAGGATGGCTCGCTACAGGCGCTGTGGCGCAAGAGCTTTGGCCCGGCCATCGCCTTTGCCAAGTTCTCCCAGCGCCGAATGTTGCGACTGGATAATCCCTTCCTCGACGGGATCAGCTTCGATTACCGCCCCTACTTCTACAATCCGCAGACCGATCGCTTCGGCGATTACTGAGGTGCCTGCCGCTGGCGGCAGAGGGCCAACCAAGCCTCGGCGGTGCGCGACAGATAGCGCTCGCTCGGCCAGATCACCCCGAGTCGCCAGCTCAATTCGGGCTCCAGCGGCCGCAGCACCAGACCATCCGGGGTCAGCCGGTGGCAGACCGGCTCCGGCAAGAAGGCGACCCCCATGCCGCTGCGTACCATGGCGGTGAGAAAATCCCACTGGCTGCTGCGCGCCGCCACCTGCGGCACAAAGCCCGCCTCCTGACATGCCTGCTCCAACCGCTCGCTCAGGGTAAACGCCTGGGTATAGAGCAGGAAGGGCTCCTCCTGCAGGGACTCCAGCCGCAGCGGCGTCTCGCCATGCCAGCGGGGTTGATCAGGCAGCACTACCCGGATCGGGTATTGATCCAGCTCCAGCGCGCTGAGGGCGCCCCCCTCTTTGGTCGGCAGCATGGTGATGGCGAGATCCAGCTCCCCCTCCAGCACCGCCTGTTCGATGCGACGGCCGCCGTACTCCACCAGGGTCAGCTCCACCTTGGGATAGCGGGTGCGGTAGGCGCGGATCAGAGCCGCATAGACGTGACCCACCATGGGGGGAATGCCGAGGGTGAGGCGACCATGTTGCAGGCTCTGCAGATCCGCCAGTTCGGCCTCCAGCTGTTGCATCTCAGCCAAGATGGTCTGGGCACGGTTGAACAGCACCTGGCCGCTGTCGGTCAGGGTGAAGCGGCGCCCTTCCCGGTTGAGCAGGGGTTGGCCCAGCTCCTCCTCGATATTGCGGATCATCTTGCTGATGGTGGGCTGGGTGACGAACAGCTTTTCAGAGGCGCGGGTGAAGCTTTTTTCCCGTACCAGTTCGACAAAATAGCGCAGGGCGCGAATATCCATGGACTCTCTCGACTCGTGTTGGCGGTTACGGGATTAAGTATGCCTATGTGGCATGAATTCGATAATTTTAATTCATTTCTGGCAGGTTTTGCTCAACTCTATACTGTGAGCCGGTTCACAGAAAGACGATGATCATGAAAGCCCTCTGCTTGCGCTGGTTACAGACTCCCTTCCAGATTGTGTTGCTGGCAGCCATCTGGCTGCTGGCCGATACCGCGGTGCGTACCCTCCATCTGCCGCTGCCTGCCAACCTCACCGGCATGCTGTTGCTGCTGGTCTGCATCCTGCTCGGGGTGGTCAAGGCCGAGTGGTTCAGCGCGGGGGCTCGCTGGCTGCTGGCCGAGATGCTGCTCTTCTTCGTGCCCGCCGTGGTGGCGGTGGTCAACTATCAGGATCTGCTGCTGCAAGAGGGGTGGCGCATCATGGTGGTGCTGCTGGTGAGCACCACGCTAGTGCTCGGCACCACGGCGCTGGTGGTGGACCGGGTCTACCGCCTCGAACTGAAACTGGCCCGCCGGAGTCGCCGTCATGTCTGATACCCTGCTCGGGCTGATCTGCTTCGCTCTTACCCTGCTCTTCTACTACGCCAGCAAATGGCTCTACGGCAAAAAGCGCATCCTGCCGCTGATGCCGCTGCTGCTGGCGCCGACCCTGCTGGTGGCCGTGGTGCTGCTGTTCCACATCCCCTATCAGGATTACATGGCGGAATCCCACTGGCTGCTCTGGCTGCTGGGCCCAGCCACCGTTGCCTTCGCCGTGCCGGTCTACGAGAACCGCCAGCTCATTCGCCGCCACTGGCTATCGCTGTCGGTGGGGGTGGTCGCCTCGGTCATCATGGCGGTGGGGAGTACCGTGCTGCTGGCCCGCTGGCTGGATCTCTCTGACATGTTGCAACGCAGTCTGGCGATGCGTTCCATCACCACGCCATTTGCGGTGGAGGCGACCCGCGCCATCGGCGGTCAGAGCGATCTCACCGCGCTGTTTGTGGTGCTGACCGGGGTGATTGGTATGGCGGTGGGGGAGAGCGTGCTGACCGTGCTGGCCATTCGCAGTCGCCTCGGCAAGGGGGCGGGTTTTGGCGCCTCGGCCCACGGTGCCGGTACTGCCAGGGCTTATCAGATGGGTAATGAGGAGGGAGTGGTCTCCAGTATGGTGATGATGATCGCCGGCATGGTGACCGTGCTGCTGGCGCCCCTGCTGGGCCAGCTGTTCTGGTAGGCCGGACTTCCCTTTAGAAGGCGGCTCGTCCCGGCGCTACACTCTAGTGAGCCTGTATTTCCGGGATGAGCAGTATGACCTTTCATCGCCTCGCTTCCTGCTTGCTGCTGTGCAGTCTTTCCCTCCTTGCCAGTCCCCTACGGGCGAGCAACGTTTTTACCCACATCAGCCCGGAGAGCGACCGGGACTTGCGTACCCTCTATTTTCGCGACCTGTTGCAACTCGCGCTGGAGAAGACCCGCGACAGCTTCGGTGACTACGAGCTGCGGGTGGCGCCGCCGATGAACCGGATCCAGCTGCGACAGGTGCTGCAAACCAATCTCTATCCCAATCTGTTTGCCGTCGATACACCACAGCCCGCTAGCGGCGAGGCCCTCGACTATGTCCGCTTCCCGGTGGAGCTCGGCATCCTCGGCTATCGCATCTGCTTTGTCAGTCCGCAGCAAGCGAAGACGATTGCCAGCGTGACCCGCTTCGATCAGCTCAAGCAGTACCAGAACGTGCAGGGGCGTGGTTGGCAGGATGTTGCCATTCTGCGGGCGGCCGGTTTGCAAGTGCAGGAGGTGGACGGCTACGAGCGGCTGTTCAAGCTGGTGGCACGTGGGCGGGCCGACCTCTTTTGCCGCGGCGCCAACGAGCTCTTCGCCGAGCTGGAGCAGCACCGTGATGTGGCCGGCCTCATCGTGGAGCAGCGTATCGCCTTGCACTACCCCTTCCTCCATCTCTTCTACACCTTCAAGGGGAATCAGGCGGGGATCCGGCGCATTCAGACCGGGCTCAAACTGGCGTGGCAGGATGGTTCGCTGCAGCGGCTCTGGCTGCACCACTTCAAACCCTCCCTTGAGCGGGCCAGGCTCCACGAGCGCAAGCTGTTCGAGCTGCCCAACCCCCTGCTCAAGGGGATCGACTTTGATTACGACGCCTATCACTACGATCCGGTGATGGGGCGTTTCGGCCCCGGTTTGCCCTGAGTGAGTTGAGCGCACGGCCAGCCCTGCGGCTGGCCTTTTTACAGTAAAAATCATGCCTAAATGGAATGTTTTTTATTATTTTAATTCATTTTTTGCAGGTTTGTTCGCTGCATATACTGGTAGTCGCTTGACGGTATCGGCGCACTCCAGTTGTCCTATCCGTCCAGCAGGCGTCTTGGTGCCCAGCATGAAGGCGTCCATCACCGATCGGGGTATGCCCCGAATTTTTTACCGCTGACGGAGCCTTCACATGTTCTCTTCTGCTACCAGCGCACTCATTGTCGAAGGGGGCGCCATGCGCGGCATCTTCGCCAGCGGCGTGCTAGATGCCTTCGTGGAAAGTCACCACTACCCGTTCGATTTCGTCATGGGGGTCTCGGCCGGCGCGACCAATCTGGTCTCTTACCTGAGCGAGCAGCCGCGCCGCAGCCATCACATCATCACCGAACTGGCTTGCAGCAGCGACTTTCTCGACCCGCTGCGCTTCGTCAAGGGGGGGGATTTGGTGGATGTCAGCTGGCTCTGGCGTACTAGCCGCTACCGCTTTCCCCTCGACCTGGACACTTTCTCCGCCTGTCGTATTCCCTTCTATGCGGTGACCACCGAGGTGGCGACTGGCGCGGCTGTCTACCTGCCTGTGCACCCCGACAATATGGATGAAGTGCTGACAGCTACCTGCGCCCTGCCGGTGGTGCAGCACGAGACCCCCTGTGTCGATGGCCGTCTCATGGCGGATGGCGGTATCAGTGACTCAATCCCGGTGATCGAGGCTTATCGGCGCGGGGCGCGGCGGATGACGGTGGTGCTCTCTGAACCCCGCGGCTATCGCAAGAAGCCGGCCCGTTTCTGCTGGATGGTCAAAGCCTTGCTGAAAACTCAACCAGCGCTGGCGCAGGCGATGCTGGTACGGGATGTGGCCTATAACCGGGCTCTCGATTTTATTGAGACGCCACCCGCCGATTGCGAGATCGAGGTGATCGCACCACCGGCCGGTTTTCCGGTCTCCCGTTTTACCCGAGATCCATCCAAGCTGGAGTCCGGTTATCTGCAGGGCTACTGGCAGGGGCGCCAGAGCGTGCTGCGGGCAGTCAGGAGTGTACGTGCCGCTTAGCGGCAACCTGGTGTCTTTAAACGTTGCTACCGTCTGAGGCAGGTCACTGAATCGGGGGCGCTGGCGTGGTTAAATGGTCGGCTCACATCTTGCCGGATATTGCTGTGACCATGCCATCTGACCTTCAGCCGCTGCTCGCCTGGCCTGACTATCTGCAGGCATCCTGGCTGCGCTGCGCCCACCAGACCAGTGCCACCCTCTGGCATCCGCCCCACAGCGCCAAGGGGCAGACCTTGCAGAGCCTGCGTCAGCGCAAGCGGGACCTGCTCACCACCGGCGAGATGGCCCTCGAAGATCTCTACGAATTTATGGAGGGGCGCCCCTGCGCCCTGCTGCTCACCGACGAGAGCGGCTGCCTGCTGGCCCAGACCGGCCACCCCGACACCCTGCGCGAGATGGCGGCGCTGGGATTTGGCCCCGGTGCCTTCTTCAGCGAGGGGCGCATCGGCACCAATGCCATCAATCTGGCTGCGCTGGAGGGGGTACCGCTCTGCGTCAGCGGCCCCCAGCACTTCAACCAGACCCTCCACCCCTGGCACAGCTGCGCCAGTCCGGTCTACAACAGCAATGGCCGTCAGGTCGCCATCATCGCTTTGATCTGCAAGGTGGAGGAGGCGAGCGCGGGCGATCTGGCGCTCACCGTCGGCGCCGGGCGCGAGCTGGCCCATCTGCTGCAGATGGATACCCTGATGCAGGAGTCCCAGCACCACCTGAGCGAGCTTTACGCCCTGCTCGATGGTATGGATGACGGCGTGCTGGCCTGGGACCCGCAGGGTCGGCTGCGCTACCTCAACGCGCTGGCGGCACACCGGCTGCGGCTCGATCCGGCGCTCTGTCTTGGCCAGCCGCTGGAGCAGCACCTGTTGCTGCCCCAGCGGTTGCAGCTGGCCATCAAGGGGCAGACGCCACTGAGTCATGTGGAGGTGACGCTGGAGCGACTCGGCGCTCAGGAGGGGGAGTTTATCAATGCGCTGGTGAGCCTCAAGCCGCTGCCGGGGCCGGAGGGGGTCAGCTTTATCGCCCTGCTGCACCCGGTCGATCGGCTGCGGGCCATTCACCAGCTGCGCCAGACGGTGCCCGAGCTGTCGGCGCTGGTGGGGGAATCGAGCGCCATGCGCAAGCTGCTGCGCTACGCCCGGCAGGCGGCCCAGAGTCAGGGGCCGATCCTGCTGCGCGGCGAGGAGGAGGTGGGCAAGGCCCAGCTGGCGGAGGCGATCCACTTTGGCAGCGAGCGGGCTGCCGGGTCGCTCATTACCCTCAACTGTCAGGCGCTGCCGAGCGAGCGGATGGCGCTGGAGCTGATGGGTTCCGACGAGGCGGGGCAGGAGCGGGCGGGCAAGTTCGAGCTGGCCCACGGCGGCACGCTCGTGCTGGAGCAGGTGGAGTGTCTCTCTGCCCCCATGCAGGCGGCGCTGCTGCAACTGCTCAAGACCGGCCGCATCCAGCGCTTCGATTCGGCCCGTATCCTGCCGCTCAAGGTGCGGATCATTGCCACCAGCAGCGCCCCGCTGGAGCAGCTGGTGCAGGAGGGGCTGTTTGGTCGTCAGCTGCTCTATGCCTTGCAGGCGTGCGAGCTCTGGCTGCCGGGATTGCGGGAGCGCACGGCGGATCTGCCGGGCCTGATCAGCCAGCAGTTGGCGGCGCAGGGGCGCGAGCCGGTACGCCAGTTCAGCCCGGCGGCCCTCGATTGCCTGCTCGCCTACCCCTGGCCCGGCAATCTGGGGGAGCTGCGCAGTGCCATCGAGCATGCGCTGCTTCACGCCGGTCAGGGGCCGATCCCGCCCGAGGCGCTGCCTGCCGCCATTCGGCACGGCTATCAGCAGGTGGCAGACGAGGTAGTGGGGCAACCGCTGCTCACGCTGGCGGAGCTGGAGCGGCAAGCCATCTTGCGCTGCGCCCATGCTTGCAAGGGGCAGGTGAGCCAGATGGCCCTGCATCTGGGCATCAGTCGCACCACCCTCTGGCGGCGGCTCAAACTGCTCGAGATCGATCCCGCCGACTATCACGGCTGACGGCGAGCCGTTGCGAACCGACCCGTAGAAAATGAAACGGCCCCGCAGATGCGGGGCCGTCTTATATGGCTAGATCAGTCGTGGCGTGGTTACAGCCCCAGCTGGTGGGCGGTGACGATGGCCGCCAACACATCCTCGGCGGTGACCTTGAACGGCATGTTGTGGATGGTCTCGCCCTCGGCGGTGGAGGCTTTGGCCACCTCCATCAGGCGCGCCATATCCAGCTCCTTGACTCCCATCATATGCAGGTTGGTCGGCAGGCCTACCGAGCGGCAGAAACCCAGCACTGTCTCGATCTCCGCCATCGGGGCGTTCTCCAGCACCAGCTGCACCAGAGTACCGAATGCCACTTTCTCACCGTGGTAGAGGTGGTGACACTCGGCCAGCTGGGTCAGACCGTTGTGGATGGCGTGGGCGGCGGCCAGTCCGCTACTCTCGAAGCCGATACCACTCAGATAGGTGTTGGCCTCGATGATGTTCTCCACCGCCTTGGTGCAGAGTCCCTGTTCCACCGCCAGTTTGGCCTTGTAACCATCGGCCAGCAGGGTCTTGTAGCAGAGCTCGGCGATGGCCTGCGCCGCCAGCGTGGAGGCGCCACCGGCCATGGTCTGGCAACCGGAAACCTTGTTGGCGCGCGCCTCGAAGTAGGTGGAGAGCGCATCCCCCATGCCGGAGACCAGCAGCCGCACCGGAGCGCGGGAGACCACGCCGGTATCCATGATGACCATGTTGGGGTTGGTCGGGATCATCAGGTATTCGCTGAATTGCCCTTCCGGGGTGTAGATGACCGCCAGCGCGCTGGTGGGGGCATCTGTGGAGGCGATGGTCGGCACTATGACCACCGGCACCTTCTGGTAGAAGGCGACCGACTTGGCGGTATCCAGCGTTTTGCCGCCGCCGATGCCGATGATGACGTCAAACGGGGTCTGCTGGCAGCGGGCTAGCAGGCGGTCGATCTCGGGGCGGGAGCATTCGCCGTTGAAGCAGTCGAACTCGGGCTTGATCCCCGCGCCGTGGAAGCTGGTGGCCACGGTATCGCCTACCAGCTTGGTGACGAAGGCGTCGGCCAGGATCAGCGGCTTGCTACCGAGCGCTTTGACGTAGTTGCCGATATTGGCGAGGGCTCCGTTGCCTTGCACGTATTTGCTGGGACTGATGATAATGCGGTCCATATTCTATCCCTCTCTCTTTATCTATTAAGAATCGGGGCGAAGGGGCGGCTGTGCCGGGGACTCCTTCGTCTTGAATGGTGCTGCACTGGCTCAGCGAGCGAGTGCAGCCCCTTGAAACAGTGGCGTCAGTCGCCAAAGCGCTCGTCGGCCAGCTGCTGGAAGCAGGTCAGTGCGGCGGTGGCATCCTCCCCGCGCGCCAGCAGGGTGAGCTGGTCGCCCTGACGCACGTTGAGCATGGCGAGCCGGGTCAGGCTGCGGGGATTGGCCTCTTTATCCCCCTTTTGCAGCTTGAGTTCAGCGGCAAAGGGCTTGAGGGCGGCCACCAGTCGGGCGGCGGGGCGCACATGCAGGCCGTGGGGGTTATCCACCACCACCTCGCAGCGCAGCCAGCCGTCGTCGGAAACAGGGGCTGTCTCGGTGGCGGCTTGCGCTGGGCTGGCAGGCAGCATCGCCTGTTTCGGGCCAAGGGCACCGAGCGCTTCGGCGGCTACCTCATCCAGCGTCAGGCCGGAACCGGCCGCCACCACGGCGGCCAGAGTACCCTCGACCAGCGGGGCGGGGCAGAGCCGCACCCGTGCGCTCAGCTCCGGGGGCAGCAGTTCGAGGGCGGTTTCGGCGCTCAGCAGGGCGCTGCCCAAGTCCATCAGCACCAGCACGCCGCTGCCGTCATCCGCTTCTTCAATCGCACTCATCACCGCGATGGCATCGGTGCCGATGGGGTGGTCGGGGTCATCGACCCCGGCCGCCAGCAGCAATCTGGCCGGGCTGCCGAGCTGGTCTGCCAGCGCTTTCAAACCGGCCGCAAGCATGGCGCTGTGAGAGACAACTACGATTCCGATCATGTCACAACCTCGCTCTGTCACGCAGGGCGGTCAGCAGCAGCAGGGTCGAGGTGGCCCCGGCATCCTGATGGCCGATGCTGCGCTCGCCAAGATAGCTGGCGCGCCCCTTGCGTGCCTGCATCTGGATGGTGGCCTCGGTACCGGCTGCGGCAGCTGCCACCGCCTTGTCCAGCGCCTCGTTGAGCGGCAGCTCTTGCTGCTGCGCCTGTTGCAGGGCGGCCAGTGCCGGCCACCAGGCATCGCACATGGTCTTGTCGCCCGGCTCGGCACGGCCGCGGGAGACGATCCCCTCGACTCCGTCACTCAGCATTTTGCACAGCTGGCTGAGGCTCAGGCTCTGACAGGCGTCACTGCTGGCCGCCGCCCGGATAAAGAAGGTGCCGTAGAGCGGGCCGCTGGCGCCACCGACCGAGGAGAGCAATGTCATGCCGGTGGTTTTCAGCACCTGACCGATATCCTTGTCCGCTACCGCGGGCAGCTTCTCGGCCACCTTGGCAAAGCCGCGCTGCATGTTGAGGCCGTGGTCGCCGTCGCCGATGTCGGTATCCAGTGCGGTGAGGTAGTCACGCTGCTCGGTAAAGATGTGTTCGCAGTCGAGCAGCCAGTTGACGATGTGATGCTTGCTTAACATGGGTTCTCCTTAGCAGCCGCGACGCAGGGCGGGGGTGTGAACGGGGGCATCCCACAGGGTCATCAGTTCATCATCCACCTTGAGCAGGGTGATGGAGATGCCGGTCATGTCGAGGGAGGTGCAGTAGGGGCCAATCAGGTTGCGCACCAGATGGATGCCCGCCTCTTCGCACAGGGTGGCGAGGCGACCATAGACGCCATAAAGCTCGGAGATGGGGGTGCCGCCGAGGCTATTGACCAGTGCGATGACCCGATCACCCTTGTTGAGCGGCTCGATAAAGGTGTGCTCTTCCTGCCAGCTGCCGGAGGCTCTGTCCCAGTGACGCAGGGTGCGGCCATAGGGGGTGTTGTCAGCAAGCTCCTTGAACATGTCATCCACCAGGGTATTGAGGTCGGTGAAGGGGCGGCGTTCGATGCCCGGCTCGCCGTGAATGCCCACGCCGAACTCCAGCTCGTTGTCCGCCAGGGTGAAGGAGGGCTTGCCAGCAGCAGGCACGGTGCAGGCGTGGGTGGCAACGCCGATGGTGCGGCTCTGGTTGTTGATGCGGCGGGCCAGCGCCTCGCAGCGGGTCAGGTCATAGCCCGCTTCGGCAGCGGCCCCCACCAGTTTTTCGCACAGAACGGTCGTGGCAACGCCACGGCGACCGGCGGTATAGAGGCTGTCTTTGACCGCCACGTCGTCATCGATCAGCGAGAAGCCGACCTTGACGCCGTCGCCGTGTAGCAGCTCGACCGCGGTTTCGAAGTTGAGCACATCGCCGGTGTAGTTCTTCACCAGAAACAGCACGCCCGCGCCGCCATCAACGGCCTGACCGCATTCGTACATCTGATCCGGGGTCGGGGAGGTAAAAATCTCGCCGGGGCAGGCGCCATCCAGCATCCCCTTGCCTACTAGACCGCCGTGCATCGGCTCGTGGCCGCTGCCACCGCCGGAGACCAGCGCCACCTTGCCCATCACGGGGGAGTCAGCGCGGGTGATATAGTGGGGTTCGATACGTACCTTGAGCTCGGGGTGGGCGGCTGCCATCCCCATCAGTTGTTCACGGACCACAGCATCGACGGCATTGATCAGTTTCTTCATAGCTCACTCCTTGGCTTGCCACCGCTCGGGTGGGCAAATGGTTGATGGAGCCAGTCTAACGACAGAAAAAGGGATAAAAATGACGGGTGATTTGGTTCGGATTTGAAACAGCTGAAGGGAGGTTGGTGTTTCAATTTGAAACGATGTGGGGCAAACGGGCGGGAAACTGTTAGCGGCCTCACAGCCATGAAAAAGGGCCCCGCAGGGCCCTTCGCTACAACCGGAATATGCGGACGGGTTAGATGGCCCAGCCACCGGCATAGAAGACCACCAGCGCCAGGGCGATGATGACGGTGCCGATGTTCAGCTTCTTCCACTCGGCAGCGAAGATGCGGCCAACGACCAGCGCCACGAAGCCCAGCATGATGCCGGTGACTATGTTGCAGGTCAGTACGATGAAGACGGCGCACAGCATGCCGGCGAGGGCATCGACCGAGTCGCTGAAGTCCAGCTTGGTGACGTTGCCCAGCATCAGCAGACCGACATACATCAGGGCCGGTGCGGTGGCGTAAGCCGGTACCAGATAGCTCAACGGGGAGAGGAATATCATCAGCAGGAACAGCACGCCGACCAGCGCAGCGGTCAGGCCGGTCTTGCCACCTGCTGCAGTACCTGCGGCGGATTCGATGTAGACGGCAGCCGGAGCACCTCCCACCGCGCCAGCCACCATGCTGCTGACGGAGTCGGCAGTCAGGGCCTTGCCGCCATTGATAATGTGACCGCGTTCGTTGATGAGGCCCGCCTGACCGGCCACGGCACGGATGGTGCCGGTGGCGTCAAACACGGCGGTCATTACCAGCGCCAAGACGGTGGGGATCACCACCGGATTGAGGGCGCCCAGCAGATCCATGCTGCCTACCAGTGAGCCTTTCTCACCGGTCAGGCTCGGCATGGCGAAGAAGCCTTGCCAGGTCACTTTCGGGTCGAAAATAAGGCCGAGGATGGAGATGGCGATAATCACCATCAGGATGCCACCCGGCACCTTGCGACGTTCCAGACCGAAGATGGCAGCCAGACCCAGTACCGTCATGATGACCGGGAAAGAGGTGACTTCACCCAATTGCACTGGCATGCCGGCCCCTTCGTTCTTGATCACCATGCCGACGCCGTTGGTGGCGATCAGCAGCAGGAACAGACCGATGCCTATGCCGGTGCCGTGGGCGATGCCGGAGGGGAGGTTATCCAGGATCCACTGGCGCACACCGGTGACGCTGATCAGGGTAAACAGCACCCCCATCAGGAAGATGGCGCCCAGGGCGACCGGAATGCTCAGCCCCTGACCCAGAACCAGACTGAATGCGGTAAAGGCGGTGAGGGATATGGCGCAACCGATGGCCATCGGCAGCTTGGCCCACAGACCCATCAGCAGGGAGCCGAAGGCGGCGATCAAGCAGGTGGCCACGAAGACGGGACCCTGCTCAAAACCGGCAGCACCCAGCATGTTCGGCACCACTATGATGCTGTAGACCATCGCCAGGAAGGTGGTCAAACCGGCCAGCAGCTCCTGGCGCACACTACTACCGCGCGCAGAAATGGAAAAATAAGAGTCCAGAAAGCCGCCGTTCCCTGACTGGGCGGCCATATCTTGCTTTGCCATAACTAATCCTGAAAGTGTGAAGGAAATCGTTTGCGTTAGTGGCGCGCAAAATAGCAAGAATTCGCGGCAAATGCAGCGGATAACCTGACTTTTTCGTCATTATTTTACACTTCGAGTCCATTCGAAGCTCTGTGTCGGACTCAAGCGGTGAGAGCGTGTAAGGCTGGGATCAAACGGTCGGTGGGAGGGGAGAGCAGTGAGGAAAATGCGGGAAACAACAAAAAACC
The DNA here is from genome assembly GCF_019048265.1 of Aeromonas sp. FDAARGOS 1405. Taxonomy (NCBI): domain Bacteria; kingdom Pseudomonadati; phylum Pseudomonadota; class Gammaproteobacteria; order Aeromonadales; family Aeromonadaceae; genus Aeromonas; species Aeromonas sp. FDAARGOS 1405. The sequence goes on from NZ_CP077311.1 coordinate 1,796,611, forward strand.
CGCCGAAGCGGGTTTTTTTTAATTCTTGCAGAGCTGTCAGCAGTTGGCGTGAGCCATCAGCAGCATGCTCCGGCTTGAATTACAGACCAACTACGTTGGCAGCAGCCGGGCCTTTCTGGCCTTGCTCGATGGTGAACTCAACGCGCTGACCTTCGTCCAGGGTTTTGAAGCTGGTGGACTGGATAGCGGAGAAGTGTACGAACACGTCTTTGCTGCCGTCAGCCGGGGAGATGAAACCAAAACCTTTCTCAGCGTTGAAGAACTTAACGGTACCAGTCATTTTGTTAGACATAATAATTTCCTTAAATAGTGTTGAATGCCATCTAGATGGCAATTTTTGATTTTTCGTCAGCAATACGTATGGGGAGCACTAAAGAAGGAGAATTATTTGATAAGAATTATCGAAGATAACACTTATACTAATCACTGCTTTACTAAAATGACTGCCTAACATAATCAGGTCTGAACTGCCGAACCATCGAGAAAGATTAAAACACGCTCTCATTTTTAAAGCAAACTTTATCTCGATATTAATGTTTTGTAACAGCCTGAAATCTCATTTTTCGTAGTAAAAATGATGTATTTCAATGGTATAAGAAAAGCATCCGAGACACATGCCATTCTGTAGAAAGTCAGATTCGGCTTTTTTCCCCTGACTGTGTAGCCAGTTCTGGCAAAAAAGATGAGGAAAAAGAAAAAATGGCGATAGACGGGGATTGTCAGTTTGCGTTCTCTCTAACCCATAATGTGAATCACCTCTCAGCTGCTGCGATTAGCGACTGAGAAGCAAATCAATGGCCGCGCCCAATCGGGATCATCGAGCATCGCCCAGACATGCAAACGCCCGCAGGCACCAAGTGCCTGCGGGCGTTTTGCAAGAAGGGGTCAGCGCTTGCTGCGAAACTTGTTGCTGACCGAATCAATCCAGCTGAAGGTTTCCGGCAGTACCTGATTCTTGGCGCGCTCTTTGGCTTTTTCGCGAGCCAGCTTGGAGGCTGCCTTTGCCGCTTCGGCGCGATCCGCCACAATTTTCAGGCGACCCTCTTCGCGGATCTTGTTCCGCTCTCCGTTGGTCAGCTGGTGGTCTGCATTGGCTTGTGCTTTTTGCAATAACAAGGCTATCTCGGCCTTTTCGGCCTCGGTCAGATCTTTCATTTCCAGCTTTTTCACGGCGCGCTCCTGCGGCAGGGTGGTTAGACACCCTAACACAGTTGTGCCGATCACTTCTTATGCAATCGGCTTTCCGGCAGTAAAAATGCGGGTTTGTGCCAACTTTCCGTTCTTTCGCTGCTACTTTCCCGCCTGTTTGCCACATTTCAGTTTATGGCGAGCGGCGAGGGCAGCTCTTGCTCCTCCGGCTCGACATGGATGAGCACGATGGCGTGGGGCAGCTGCTGCATGATGGCGTGCTCGATGCGATCACAGATATCGTGGGCTTCGCTGATGCTCATCTCAGGGGGGAGCGTGAGGTGGAAGTCGATATGGCGGCGGCGACCGGCACGACGGCTGCGCAGGTCGTGAAAACCGCTGGCGGCAGGGCAGCATTCGGTGATGATGCGGCTGGTCATCGCCAGCTCTTCCGGGCTCATGCTATGGTCGATCAGCGGCTGGAAGGCCTCGTTGAGCATACTTATCGCCTCTTTGACAATAAAGATGGCGACCGCAATGGCGACCAGCGGGTCGAGGATGACGAGGGAGTGGCCAAACAGGCCAGCCAGCCAGATACCACCAAGACCGGCTGCCACGCCAGCTGAGGTGAGCACGTCCGCCTTGAGATGAAGCGCATCGGCTGCCAGGGCGACCGACTCCTCCTCTCGGGCGACTTTGTAGAGGTAAGCCGAGACGCCGCTGTTGACCAGCGCCGAGATCACCATCACCAGCACGCCCCAGCCAATGCTCTCAATGGGACTGGGGGTGATCAACTTGTCGACGGCTTCGAAGATGATCCAGCCCGCGGCCAGCAAGATAAGCAGTGCTTCGATGACGCCGGAGACATTTTCAATCTTGTCGTGGCCATAGGGGTGCCGTTCATCAGGCGGGAGATCAGCCTTTTTCACCGCGAACAGGGCGATCAGGGCCGCCACCAGATCCATGGCGGAGTGGATCGCCTCCGAGATGATACTGACCGAGCCGCTGGCGAAACCGGCCACCACTTTCATGGTGATCAGGCTGATATTGGAGCAGACCGACACCATGGCTGCCCTGGTTTTTCTGTTCATGTCACAGCTTCCTGCATATAAAAGGATATTTCGGTGCGGTGGGCATTATATCGACCTGACAGCAAATAACGCTATTCAGAGTTGTAACTTGATGTTTCCAGTGATATTGCGAATGCTTATTAAAACGGTGGTCACTTGAATGACAATAAATAACAAGAGGGATTTATATTTATCCGTGAAAATATCTCGGAGGCGATGCCTTAATATAAGCATGACAACATTTAATAATGCGAATTACTCTTTTTTGGTCTTTCCTGTCGAGGTTGTTTGGATTCGGCACTCAGGAGTAGCTCACTGCATTTTTTGGCCGACCATGAGACTGGATCCGGATGCCACTGGGGGGTATGCTGGGTCTGGTGATGGTCTTGCACCATCGCGCCAAGCGTACTGAAGTCGATAATTCGGATGGCATGCTGGCTCCCTTGGGAACCAACTGTCTGGGTAACATTTTTGGAGTTTGATGATGAGTAACAAAGAACATCACAACGGCAAAGATGCCAAGAAAAAACCGCAGATGTCACTGAAAGAGAAACGCGAAGCCAAACGTCAGAAAGCAGAACTGAAAAACGGCAGCGCAATGAAGTAACGCTCCTCCTACTGTTGTTCCTCCGGAGCCAGTACAAAGCCAGCCCTTACCGGCTGGCTTTTTTGTTTGTGGTTCAAGGTATAGCGCCATATGCCGCAAAAATTTGCCGATAGCGACCATCACTGTGCATCTTCTCAAGCTCTCGATTAAACAGGTTGCGGGCATCTGCCGCGCGAAAGGCAAAGTGATAAACCGTTGGTGAGAAGAGATCCAGCTGTCTTATCTGATCGCGGTCATATTTTTCGCCACTCTGACCCGAGGCAACAAGCTGATCCAGATAGTAGTAGAACACCCGCTCTTCCAACACAATGGCATCGACTCTACCGCGCAGCAGTTGATGAACCTGTACCTGTTGTTTGGCTACTTCCTCGTAGTGAGGATTCTGATTAACCATGTTGGCGAAGGTTTCTCCCAAAATGATCCTTGCCCGCTGAAATGCGGTGACCCTCATGGTGGAGAGCTGGTCCAGTGTGCTGACCTGGCTGCTGCGCAGGGTGAAAATCCGGTTATGGAAAGTAATGACGGGGCGTGTAAGAAAGAGAGGATCAACCATGCCTGGTCGGACGTTGATGATGGCGTCCAGCTTGCCTGACTCGAACAGGCGGAAAGTGCGTTCCAGTGGCAAAAACTCAAAACTGGGTTCATAGCCACTCCCGGCAAATGCTTCTTTCAGCAAGTCCAGCTCTATACCACGGGTATTTTGTTCGATCACATAAGGCGGGATCGCAAAGCTGACCCCTACTTTGAGTGGTTGCGCCAGCAATGTTCCGGAGAGCACACTCGCCAGCAGCAGGACGAACAGGGTAATAGGCTTCATCGCACCTCTCACAAAGTGCTCCTGTTGAGGATATCTGCCACTGTAAAATGGGTGGCCACTAAAAGTTATACCTCTCTTGAGTTGAGCAGGTGGCTTTGTTCCAATAAAAAGACCCTGATTTGACAGGGTCTTTTTTGTCATGTTCTTTTTAGAATGGAATGTCGTCGTCGAAATCCATCGGCGGCTCGTTATAGACCGGTGGCGCGGATTGCGGCTGCTGGGCCGGGCGGCTATAACCACCTTGCTGTTGCATGTTTTGCTGCGGAGCCGGCGCAGGGCGCGGCTGGTTCATCGGCTGCTGCATGGCTTGCTGCGGTTGACCCCAGCCACCTTGCTGGCCACCCATGTTCTGGCCCATGCCCTGACCGCCTTGCGGACGGCCACCTAGCATCTGCATGACGCCGGTGAAGCTGTCAACCAGCACTTCAGTGGTATAGCGCTCCTGGCCACTCTGATCCTGCCACTTGCGGGTCTGCAGTTTGCCTTCGACATAGACCTGTGAGCCTTTCTTCAGGTACTCGCCAGCCACTTCGGCCAGCTTGCCCATGAAGACGACGCGGTGCCACTCGGTGCGCTCTTTCTGCTCACCGGTCTGCTTGTCGCGCCAGGTTTCAGAGGTGGCCAGAGTAATGTTGGTCACAGCACCGCCACTCGGCATGTAGCGTACTTCCGGGTCTTGCCCGAGGTTACCGATCAGAATGACTTTATTGATGCCTCGACTGGCCATAATCTCTCTTCCACCTTTATATTCCGGTCAGGCAAGGCCTGGACCCACTAAATAAGTTACCGCGCTTTTTTCATGACCATGTCGTTATCATATTGAACAGCATGGTTTTTCTATAACCGTTGCAGCAATCAGAGTACTCGTTTCGCGTGTTCTGATTCAGGTTTAGCCCCCAATAGTAACAGTTGATCACTCTGCGGGCGAGCGCTTGCTGGTGTGGATTGTGGGCAAACTCGCCGCCTTGGTCAGGGTGTGACGAAGGGGCTATCCATCGTAAAAAAGGATAACTGCGATAGATAATGCCTGTCTATTCATCCAGTAGTCTCTATGCCATACTGACTCGCTCAGGTTTCTGTATCGAGCGTGCAACAAGATGGAAAAGATCGTGGTCCGGGGTGCTCGCACCCACAACCTCAAGAACATCAATCTGACCCTGCCCCGCGACAAGCTGATCGTGGTCACCGGCCTCTCCGGTTCGGGCAAATCCTCTCTGGCGTTCGATACCCTCTATGCCGAGGGGCAGCGCCGCTATGTGGAGTCCCTCTCCGCCTATGCCCGCCAGTTCCTCTCCCTGATGGAGAAGCCGGACGTCGACCATATCGAGGGGCTCTCGCCCGCCATCTCCATCGAGCAGAAATCCACTTCCCACAACCCGCGCTCGACCGTCGGTACCATCACCGAAATCTACGACTACCTGCGTTTGCTGTTTGCCCGGGTCGGTGAGCCCCGCTGTCCGACCCACGCCATTCCGCTCGCCGCCCAGACCATCAGCCAGATGGTGGATCAGGTACTGGCCCAACCGGAAGGGAGCAAGCTGATGCTGCTGGCCCCGGTGGTGCGCGATCGCAAGGGGGAGCACACCAAGCTGCTGGAGAATCTGGCGGCTCAGGGCTACATCCGTGCCCGCATCGACGGCGAGGTGTGTGATCTCTCAGATCCTCCGACTCTGGAGTTACACAAGAAGCACACCATCGAGGTGGTGGTGGACCGCTTCAAGGTGCGCGATGACCTTGCTTTGCGTCTGGCCGAGTCGTTCGAGACGGCGCTGACCCTCTCCGGCGGCATCGTACTGGTAGTGCCGATGGACGGCGAGGAGGGGGTCGCCCCCATGACCTTTTCCGCCAACTTCGCCTGCCCGGAGTGCGGCTACTCTATGTCGGAGTTGGAGCCGCGCATCTTCTCCTTCAACAACCCGGCCGGAGCCTGCCCGACCTGCGACGGCCTCGGGGTGCAGCAATATTTCGATCCGGCCAAGGTGATCGGCGATCCGGCCATCAGTCTGGCCAACGGTGCTATCCGCGGCTGGGACAAGCGCAGCTTCTACTACTTCCAGATGCTCAAATCCCTCTCCGAGCACTACAAGTTCGATCTGGAGACTCCGTGGGAGGATCTGCCGCTGAAGACCCAGGAGGTGATCCTGCGCGGCTCCGGTCGCACCGAGATCGAGTTCCGTTACATGAACGATCGCGGGGACGTGGTGGTGCGCAAGCACCCGTTCGAGGGGATCCTGCACAACATGGAGCGGCGCTACCGGGAAACCGAGTCCAACTCGGTGCGTGAAGAGCTCTCCAAATACATTGCCAACAAATCCTGTGCCAGCTGCGGTGGTAGCCGACTGCGGGAGGAGGCGCGCCACGTATTCGTCGACAACCGCAACCTGCCGGCCATCGCCGAGCAGTCCATCGGCGATGCGCTCGCCTTCTTCGAGGGGTTGAATCTGACCGGCCAGCGCGCCCAGATTGCCGAAAAAATCCTCAAAGAGATCGTCGAGCGGCTCGGTTTCTTGGTGAACGTGGGCCTCAACTACCTGAGCCTCTCGCGCAGCGCCGAGACCCTCTCCGGCGGCGAGGCCCAGCGGATCCGGCTGGCCAGCCAGATCGGTGCCGGTCTGGTGGGGGTGATGTATGTGCTGGACGAGCCTTCCATCGGCCTGCACCAGCGTGACAACGAGCGGTTGCTCAAGACTCTCACTCACCTGCGAGATCTCGGCAACACGGTGATCGTGGTGGAGCACGACGAGGATGCCATCCGCCTCGCCGACCATGTGCTCGATATCGGCCCAGGGGCCGGGGTGCACGGCGGTGCCATCGTCGCCCAGGGCACGCCGGAAGAGATCATCAATAACCCCGAGTCACTCACCGGTGACTACCTCTCCGGTCGCAAGCAGATCGCCATTCCTGCCGAGCGGACTCCGCTTACCGGCAAGTGGCTGAAGCTCAAGGGGGCGAGCGGCAACAACCTGCGCAACGTCAACCTGGATCTGCCGATCGGGGTGATGACCTGCGTCACCGGCGTCTCCGGTTCCGGCAAGTCGACCCTGATCAACGACACCCTGTTCCGCATCGCCCACCGCGAGCTGAACAAGGCCACCGAATCCACGCCGGCGCCCTATCGCAGCGTGGAGGGGCTGGAGCACCTGGACAAGGTAGTGGATATCGATCAGAGCCCCATCGGCCGTACTCCACGCTCCAACCCGGCCACCTATACCGGCCTGTTCACCCCGATCCGCGAGCTGCTCTCCGGCACCCAGGAGGCCCGCTCGCGCGGCTACCAGCCGGGCCGCTTTTCCTTCAACGTGAAGGGGGGGCGCTGCGAGGCCTGTCAGGGGGATGGGGTCATCAAGGTGGAGATGCACTTCCTGCCGGACGTCTACGTGCCGTGCGACGTCTGCAAGGGCAAGCGCTACAACCGCGAGACGCTGGAGGTGAAGTACAAGGGCAAAAACATCCACGAAATCCTCGAGATGACGGTGGAAGATGCCCGCGAGTTCTTCGATCCGGTGCCGGCGGTGGCGCGCAAGCTGCAGACCCTGATGGATGTGGGCCTCTCCTATATCCGCCTTGGCCAGTCGGCCACCACCCTGTCGGGCGGTGAGGCGCAGCGGGTCAAGTTGGCGCGGGAGCTCTCCAAGCGGGATACCGGTCAGACCCTCTATATTCTGGACGAGCCGACCACCGGGCTGCACTTCCACGATATCCAGCAACTGCTCAAGGTGCTGCATCAGCTGCGGGATCGCGGCAACACCATCGTCATCATCGAGCACAATCTGGACGTCATCAAAACCGCCGACTGGATCGTCGATCTGGGACCGGAGGGGGGCGCTGGTGGTGGCCGCATTCTGGTGACGGGGACCCCGGAGGAGATTTGCACCAATAAAGAGTCTCATACAGCACGCTTTTTACGGCCCCTGCTGGAGAGATAAACCGTTATAATCGTGGGGCCTTGGGCCCCTTTTTTATGATGAAAATCGGGAGCGTGGAGGTTTCGGGCGGTGCGTGGCATCGCAGCATCACTGCAATGGATATGTCGGTTTATGGCTCAGGCTTCGCGCACCATCGATCATCAGTTGGCTTACTCCATGTTCCCCATCTGGCTGGGGGCGATCTTGCTATTGCTGGTCCTGCTGGCGTGGGCCCAAATCCCGGCAGCCAGCCGGATTGAAGAGCAGCGAATGAAGGAGCATCTGCTGCGCGTGACCAAGGCGGTGCAGGCGGATGTGGCCGCTCTGGATGCATTCAGTCGGGATTGGGGCATCTGGGATGACAGTCACCGTTTTATGGACAACAAAAGCAGGGGGTACATCGAATCCAACCTGTTCAGTGATATGCCGATGCGGGATTTTAGTCTCAACTTGATGAGCTTCATGGATCTCACCGGATACGAAATCTGGACGCGCACCCTGCTACCCGATGCGCCGGGGATCAATCCGGACCAGTTTCCCTACTTCCTGGATGAACTGAAAAAGCAGTTAAGGGCGCGCTCGGTGGCGCAAGGGGGCATCAATCTGCACGGGATCCGTGCTTCCCAGTGGGGGCCGCTGATGTACTCGTGGCAGCCGATCAGAAACAGTGACGAGTCGGCACCGTTCAACGGTTTCTTGCTGGTTGTACGTTGGCTCGACAAGGCCTATCTCGAGCAGGTATCGGAGCGTACCGCGCTGCCTCTGGCGATCTCCCACGCCAATCTGGATGTCACCGCTACCTTCAAACCACTGAAACCGCAAATAACGTATCGCCTGATCGACCTTGGGCTCACTCGGCTCAGGGGAGAGGTGCGACTGCTCAACAGCGATAACCAGCCGGTGCTGACTCTGGTGATTGAGGAGGAGAGAAAGATCTTGAGTGGCGTCATGGAGGGGGCGCTCTGGACCTTTATCGGCATGCTGTTTATCAGTTTTATCTGCGTCATGATCGCCATGTATCGGCTCAACAGCATTGTGCTTACTCCGTTGCAGCAGCTGGTGTCGGCGCTGCAACGCTTTGGCGATCGGCCAGATGCCACCTTGATCCCCTATATCGACAGCAGCGCCGAGATGGCGACCCTGAGCGGCAAGTTCAGGGAGATGGCCGGCAAGGTCAGTCAGCAACACGATGATTTGTTGGAAAAATCCAGCCAGATGGAGGTGGCTGCATTCACCGACCCCTTGACCCGTTGTTTCAATCGTCGCTATCTCGATGGTTGGTTGCAGGCCAACCGGGCCAAACCTTGTCTGTTATTGCTGCTGGATCTGGATCATTTCAAGCGGATCAATGATCGCCTTGGCCATGACATCGGGGATCTGGTGCTGAAACAGCTGGCGGATCTGCTGCGCAAGGTGGTGACAGGAGAGCGCGAGCCGATCATCCGGTTGGGCGGGGAGGAGTTCTTGTTGCTGCTACAAGTGGATGACGAGCAAGAGTTGGCATTGCGGGTCGAATATCTGCGCCAGCGTGTCGCTCAGCACCGCTTTGGCAGAGAGGATGCGCCACTCTGGTTGACGGTGTCGCTGGGGTTCTGCCGCTATCCGTTGCACCCGGAGTGTCCGGATTCATTCTGGAGTCACAGCTTCAAACTGGCGGACATGGCGCTGTACCAGGCCAAAGTCGGCGGGCGAAATCGGTGGTTTGGCTATGCTGGTACCCTCTCTGCGGAGGGCATGGGCCAGACTCCGGAACAGCTTGCCGAAGGGGGAGATATCACCCTGCTGCACTCTGTCAATCCGGATTAACCCTGCCGTACCAATACCAGATAGGCTAGGGCGACAATAAAACCGAGCAGGATAAAGAGAAAGGATCCGATTCCCCACACGGCCGCGAGAAAGGCTCCCACCTTTTGCCATTTCGACTCATTTTTCATAAATAAACCATTACTTCCCAGTAACTTGTATGGCGCAAAAAATACGCTGATTTGCCCATGTTAACAACAATTAATCGCCGCTCTGCCGTGCAATAAGATGCGGTTTGTTTGCTCCTTTTGTCTCTGGATGCGGGTAGTTACAACCTGTCGAAACAGGTATTTCGGCTTGTTGTCTGGGGACTCAACGAGATTGGGATGGCGCGCAAAGATGTCACACCAATCGATTTATTTCTGTGCAACCTTTGCTCCAAGTCAATAACTTTGCATTTACAAGGGCATATAGTCAGCGGGCTTACAGCATCAAATGAAAACAAAAAAAGGGATTACGTGATGAAAAAATTACTTCCTCTGATGATTGCCGCTGCAGTGACCTCTCCTTTCGCCATGGCCCATCAGGCTGGTGATATTCTGGTTCGTGGTGGTTTGGCATTTGTATCGCCGCAGGAAAGCAGCACGCCTGTAGAGCTGGAAATTAATGACAACATGCAATTGGGATTGACTCTCTCTTACATGATTACTGATAACTGGGGTGTCGAATTGCTGGCTGCAACCCCCTTCTCTCATTCAGTCAAACTAGGTGGCGCTGAAGTTGCCAAGATCAAGCATCTGCCGCCGACTCTGATGGGTCAGTACTATTTTGGCGATGCTCAAAGCAAGGTTCGCCCGTATGTCGGTATTGGCGTGAACTACACCACCTTCTTTGATGAAGAGGGTCGTGGTGCACTGTCAGGAACCGATGTCAAAGTCGATGACTCCTGGGGTGTTGCCGGACAAGTTGGTATCGATATGGCGATCACTGACCGCTGGTTTGTCAACGGTTCAGCCTGGATCATGGATATCGATACCGATGTGCATACAGCGATTGGCACCATTAATACCAAGGTCGACCCAATGGCCTTTATGGTGGGTGTTGGCTACCGCTTCTAATGATTCTGACTGCGGTTCTGAACGGACCGCGAAAGATAGCAAAGTACGTCTCTTTCAGCCCGGCTTGTGCCGGGCTTTTTTCGTATGGCTGATTTTGTCTGGACTGTGATCCAACCCGATACAAATCAATTAAATACCTGCCGCTTTATTTCAGTTATTCGCCACCCCTGCCGATAGTGACTATGTTCACTTTACCTTCCCCCAATGAGTGAGGATGTCTCCATGGGCTTATCTATCGTGCAGCGGATCATCGCCGGATTCGTGTTGATGCTGCTGTTGCTGATCCTGCTTGGAGTGATCAGTACCTTTAAAATCAAGGGTATAAATGACGGTCTCTCTGCCGTATCTGACCGTGCAACCCCGCTGGTAGTCGCTGTCGCAGGCCTCAAGGGGGCACTGCAGGATAGTAACCGCTGGGTGCTGGTCTACCGTACCAGTGAAGATGCCGCCCAGTTGCCGCAGTTGGCCAATCAGTTCAAGGAGCAGCAGAACCGCTTTGCTCGGCTGAGTCAGGAGATGGGTAAATTTACCGGCGTAGCGGATGCCCGAGCCCGTTTCCAGCAGGTCGAGAGTGCCACCACCCAATTTTATGGCTTGGCGGATCAGGTGTTGGCCCAGCATAGGCAGTGGGTCATTGCACTGGATCAGCGCCACAAGCTGGAGATGGAATTTATCCGCCTTGAGGATACCTACCAGTGGGCGGCTGATCTGCTGTTGCAACAGACGGCCAGCAAGCGTTCCATGCGCAACAAGGCGGAACTCATTACCTCAGGGATCGCCCGCGATCTGAAGAATATCCGCCGTGCCGATGCCAAAACCGACCTGAACGAGCTGGAAAAGGTACTTAGCAAGGATATCGAGATGGCCCGCAAGCGTCTGGAGCGTGTACTGGTGCCCGATGATGTGAAAGCGCGCTTTGTCTCCAACCTGGATCGGATGCAGGAGCTGGCGCTCGGCGCTCAGGGCTTGCTGGCGACCATGCGTCAGGCCCAACAACTGGAGCTGTCGTTGGCTACTCAGAATCAACAGCTGGATGCCAGTCTGGTCAACAGCCTCAATTTGCTCGATGAGATGGGCAAGTCTGCCGGAGCCATCGCCAGCGAGAGCCGTGTCAATGCGGATGAGGCGGTCAGCAGTGCCAGCTTCTGGATCCTGGTGGTTGCCGCGATGTCGGCTGCTGCCGCACTGGTGATCGGCTATACCACGGCACGCAGCATTCAGCGTCCGTTGCAGATGATCAACAAGGAGCTCGATTACATGGCGGCCGGCGACATGACACGGCGCATCAACTACCGCAGCAGTTGCGAATTTGGCAGCCTCTCTCGCTCCATTGATACGCTGGCGGGCAAGACTGGCGAGCTGCTCTCCCAAATCAATGCGGGCTCCCGCCATCTGGTAGACGAGGCGAGTCGCGCTGCCGAGATCAGCGAACGGGCCATGTCCCGGGTGCAGGAGCAGAAGAGCCAGACCGATCAGGTAGCCGCCGCCATTACCGAGTTGGAAGTGAGTGCGACCGAGGTGGCCCGGTCTACCGATGGCACCAAGCGGGAAGTGGATCTGGCTGACGAAGAGGCGCGCAATGGTCGCCAGAAAGTGGCCACCACTCGCCGGATCACCGAGCAGCTGGCTGGCGCCATGGAGGAGGCTGTCGGCATCACCTACAAACTTGGGGAATTCAGTAACAATATCGGCAGCATTCTCGATGTGATCCGCAGTATTGCCGAGCAAACCAACCTGCTGGCCTTGAACGCCGCCATCGAAGCCGCCCGTGCTGGCGATGCCGGCCGCGGTTTCGCGGTGGTGGCCGATGAAGTGCGGGCGCTGGCCAATCGCACCCAGACCTCGACCGAAGAGATCCAGGGGATGATTGAGAACCTGCAAAGCTCCAGCAAGCATGTGGTTGAAGTGATGGGGCGCAGCCAAGAGCAGACCCAGAGCTGTGTCGAGCAGACTCGCGAGATGGATGTTGCGCTGCAATCGATTGCCGATCGGATGAGTGCCATCAAGTCGATGGCTGATCAGGTGGCCCATGCCGCTCAGGAGCAGATCTCCGTCAGTCAGGGGGTAGCTCGTCATATCGCCGGTATTGCCGATGTGGCATACGAAACGGAGCGGGAGGCGCGCGAATCCGCCAGCAGCAGTGAAGTGCTGGCCGACCTGGTCGCCAAACAGCAGCAATTGATCTCACATTTCAAGGTCTAGGAGGGCTTATGTCTAAAAAGTGGATTGGAGCCCTGAGTCTCCTGTTGTGTGGCCAGCTGATGGCCAGCGAGCTGGTGATTGAAAGCTGGCGAACCGATGACAAGGCGTTGTGGGAGCAGAAGATTATCCCGGCGTTTGAAGCGGCGCATCCCGGCATCAAGGTGAGTTTTCATCCGGTGCAGAACGTCAACTACATGCCCACTCTGTGGGAGAGCCTGAAAGGGGGCAAGGCGGGGGATCTCATTACCTGTCGTCCGTTTGATGACTCGCTTGCCTTGTTCAAGGCGGGACATCTGGCCGAGCTGACCGAGATGGCGGGGATGGAGAACTTCCCGAGTTTTGCCCAGTCACCCTGGCAGACCGATTCCGGTGCCCAGACCTTCTGTGTACCCATGGCGTCGGTTATCCATGGCTTCTTCTATAACAAGAAGATCTTCAGTGAGTTGGGGCTGACATTGCCGCAAACCCGCGATCAGTTCTTTGCCGTGCTGGACAAGATCAAGGCTGATGGGCGCTATGTGCCGTTGGCCATGAGCGGTGCCGAGAGCTGGGTTGCCTCCGAACTGGGTTTCCAGAATATTGGCCCCAACTACTGGAAGGGAGAGGACGGCCGTCTGGCTCTGATCGGCGGGCAGGAGCGGTTGGATAACCCGCATTATGTGAAGGTGTTCGATGAGCTGGCCCGCTGGCGTTCCTACCTTGGCGAGGGGGCCGAGAGCCGCGATTATGCGACCAGCAACGAACTGTTTACCTCCGGCAAGGCCGCTTTCTATGTTGCAGGATCCTGGGAGATTGCCCCCTTCACCGGCAAGGTCAATTTTGGCGTCATGCGCCCGCCGGTGGCCAAACAGGGTGATGGCTGTTTCTTTACCGACCACACCGATATCGGTATGGGGATGAATCCGGCCAGCAAGAACAAAGAGGGGGCGATGGCTTTCCTGCAGTGGCTGACGACGCCGCAATTTGCCGAGCTCTATACCAACTCGTTGCCTGGATTCTTTTCCCTCTCCAACCACTTCTTCGATGTCACCAATCCGGCGGCTAAAGAGATGATGGAGTGGCGGGATCAGTGTGACTCGACCATTCGGGTGGCGACTCAGATCCTCTCCCGTGGTACGCCCAAGTTGGGGGATGAGCTGGCCGAGGTGAGTCAGGCTGTGTTGCTCGGCAAGATGGAGCCCAAAGCTGCCGCGGATCGACTGGAAAGTGGCTTGAAGGGCTGGTATGCCCCTCATCAGGGCAACAAGGCCCAGAGCGCGGATTGTCAGTGTGATCCGGTTGTCCCTGCCCCTGCCCCTGCCCCTGCCCCTGCTTCGGCTTCAGCGCCGGCGACTGAGGTGTCCGCAGCCCCCGCGACCAGTGAAACGCCTGCCGTGGTGGCACCTGTAGAACCCGCATCAGCCGCCGCTGCACCATTACCGGCGCCGTCGGATGAGGTAGAGCAGGCGCTCTCCAACGAACTGGAAGCGCCACAGCAGCCACAGCAATAGGCCATCGGCATCAATAAAAACGGGAGGCATCAGCCTCCCGTTTTTTTATGGCTCGTGGCCAGCATGTATCGCTTTATTGTGCTTCGTGGGGCCAGCGGCAGAGGCTGCCGATGCGGGCAACGGGGGCAAACCCCAGAGAGCGGTAGATGCGCTGGGCATGGTAGTGCTCGTCAGCCACTATGATGAGCTGTTTGGCGCGGGACAATCCAGCGCGAGCCACTTGACTCAGCAGCTGGCGGCATAACCCCTGGTTGCGCCACGCATGGTGCGTGCGTACCAACTGGAAGCGCCCAAGTGTGCCGCAAAAGAAGAGGCCGCAGCTGGCGACCAGTTGCCCCTCTTGCCAGATCCCCCACCAGTCCCCGAGACCATCGGCAATCATGGCCTGATAGAGCGCCTGGCGGGATCGCAGATAGGGAAGATAGCTCTGTTCCGAGTGTCCCTCATCCCGTTCATGGAGTTCGAAGTCGAGCCACTCAGGCCAATCAGCAGTGGTGAAGGTACGTGCCTCAACCTTGTTCATGTCGCCGTGAGGAGGTGGGCAACTCTGTTCATCCAGTGCCAGCACCACACACTCCATATATTGGTATCCCGTTGCGACAAAACCGGCGATCCGGCTGTTTTGTCCGGCCGCCAGTGGCCATTGGAAGGTGCGGTGGCGCACTCGAGGAGCCTGGCCGATCAACTGATCGAATGCGGCTTCCAGCCAGCCTTTGTCACGGTCGCTGGGTGGGGTGGGGAGCAGCAGGTAGTTGCCGAAGTAGTAATCGGGAGCATCCGGTGTGCGAACCGCCCAGAACTGATCGTGCTGAACGACCTCGCCTTGATAGCGATCGAACAGCAAGTCGGTGGCAAAGCCGGGGTGGGTATCCATGATGATGCTCCTGCAAAGACTCATTCTGTTATCGGCAGGAGTGGGAAATAGATGAAAAGGGGCCGGAGAAGCCTCCGGCCAAACAATCACACGCAGATTCAGAACGTCCAGGACGATCTGCCCTCATCATAACTCGACTGGTGCGATTTTGGGATGGGCACTGTTCGGTTACGTACCGTTAATTTTATAAATATGAAGTTCGTCAGATCGGATGTGAGGTAATTCCCTGTTGACTTTGTCCCGTTTTGCTCATAAATATAAAGACGTTTAGACGTCCAAACATCCGTTTTGACGTAGACAGATGGATTGCAGGACAGGGAGAAGAGCAGATGGGATTTCACAGTGCACGTCAGGTTGAAGCGCTCAACCAGAGTCTGGCAGATTTGAATGGCGATATATCGGTCAGTTTCGAGTTTTTCCCGCCCAACAGTGAAGGGATGGAAAACACGCTCTGGCAGTCCATTGAGCGACTGAAAGTGCTGGAACCCAAGTTTGTCTCCGTGACCTACGGCGCCAATTCGGGTACCCGGGATCGTACTCACAAGGTGATCAAGGATATCAAGGAGCGCACCGGTCTGATTGCCGCGCCCCACCTGACCTGTATCGATGCCAGCCGCGACGAGCTGCGTACCATTGCCCGCGATTACTGGAACAGCGGTATCCGCCATATTGTGGCGCTGCGTGGTGACCTGCCTCAGGGGTTGGAGAAGCCCGAGATGTATGCCACCGATCTGGTTGCCCTGCTCAAGGCTGAAGCTGACTTTGATATCTCGGTTGCCGCCTATCCGGAAGGTCACCCGGAGGCGAAGAGCGCCCAGTCGGACCTGCTCAACCTCAAGCGCAAGATCGATGCCGGTGCCAACCGCGCCATTACCCAGTTCTTCTTCGATGTGGAGACCTATCTGCGTTTTCGGGATCGCTGCGCCGCCATCGGTATTGATGCCGAAATTGTGCCGGGTATCCTGCCTGTTTCCAACTACCAGACCCTGGCCAAGTTTGCCGGTTTTACCAACGTGAAGATCCCGCGTTGGATGCATCAGCGTTTTGAAGGGCTGGAGAACGATCAGATGACTCGTAATCTGGTGGGGGCGAGCATCGCCATCGATCAGGTGCGAGTGCTGAGTCAGGAGGGGGTCAAAGATTTCCATTTTTATACCCTGAACCGATCCGAATTGACCTATGCCATCTGCCACACCCTGGGGGTGCGACCGAAAGGTCAGCCGTAATATGCAGGGGGATAAAAAGCCAATGAGTTGCTCATTGGCTTTTTTATGGCGACCCGTCAGGGTCTGGTTGGAGCGATCTCTTTCGGCTCGAGATCGATCACCGCATTGCCTGCCGCTCCCGGATACTGGTGATAACTCTGGTCCTGCTCCAGGGTGTAGAAGGTATCCAGATAGTCATCGTCATTGGTCATCCAGGAGTCGGGCAGCGCCTTGACGATACGACCACCCAGATCGAGGAAGGGGAGGCCCTCCGGCACTCCGCCAGCGGTAAAGCCGAGCTTGAGCGCCTCAATCAGCAGGTCGGCCAGCTCCTTGTAGTTGACGTTGTCATCCTGCTCCATCATCACGATATCAACCGCACCCCAGCGGTAGCGATCCCAGTAAACCAGGATCTGGTTGGGGGTGTAGTCAGTATTGTCATAGTCGAGGTAGGGCATATCGACGATATCGACCACGGGCTCATCCCGACTGGGGTTGACCCCGGCGACGACGGCATAAACCTCGGCAGCACCGAGAAGCCAGGGCTCCTGATCATCTTTCAGTCTGATCTTTTTCAGGATGCTGGTTTTGAGCGGTGCTGTGTTGGCAGAGGATTTGGGTTGGAGGGCCTGCATATCGGCTGCGGCAAATGCCTTGCGCATCACCTGCAGACCGGCATTTTTGGCTTTCACCGGATCGGCTTCGACCACGAGCACAGGTCGGGCCGGTGCCTTGTCGACATCGAGATAGACCGGATTACCAGCGCTGTCGAACGCTTCGATGGCACTCCAGCTCTTCTCATCACCGCTCGGAACATAAGCGACCAGTGGTTCAACTCCCTGTTGCAAGGCGGCTGCCTGTTCCGGGTTGGCCAGTCGCAGCTGCATCAGCTGCTTCACTTCCCCGTCGAGCCCTTGTCGGGCGATCGCTGCCTGATTGGCATCGGTTGCTTGCCGTTTAAGGCGGGTGGGCGCTTTCTTCAACAACTCGGGCAGCGGGCTTTGGTACTGAGGATTGCTTACCAGAGGCAGCAAACTCTTCTGTTGTAGCGCGAGCTGGCGCGCCAGCTCCCGATCCGTATCGGCAGCCTGGACGCTCGTGGCGCCCAGTATGGCCAGCAATAACAAGACAGCCTGACTTTTCATTTTTATTCTCCGTTATATGAACCTGACAGGCGGCAAATTGGGAAGAAGATGCCGCCTGATGCCACTAGATTAAAATTAGTTTCAGTTGTGAACTATTTTGTACGGAGAGTGTGGAATGGTTCACGGTTTGTGATCCAATTGATTCCTTTGTCGATAAATTTGGATGCCATAGAGCCCCATGCCGATGAGCAGTCCCCAGCAGGCGGCAGCGATGCCGAGCAGGTTGATACCGGAAGCCGTGATGATGAAGGTCAGCAGGGCGGCCTCACGGGCATCGTCGTGTTGCAATGCGGTGTGCAGGCTGCTGCCGATGGTGCCGAGCAGGGCTAGCCCTGCGACACAGGTCACCAGTATCGCCGGGAAGGCCGTGAACAGCGCCGCCACCGTGGCCCCGAAACAGCCGGTCAGCAGATAGAAGCAGCCAGCCCACACTGCCGCGGGCCAGCGCCGGTTGGCATCCGGATCCACCTCTTTCCCCATGCAGATGGCCGCAGTTATGGCCGCTAGGTTGAAGGCGTAACCGCCGAATGGAGCCAGCAGCAGACCGGTGAGGCCGGTCCAGGTGATGAGAGATGAGGTGGCGGGCTGATAGCCGTAGGCCCGTAAAATGGTAATGCCTGGCATGTTCTGGGAGGTCATGGTGACGATGAACAGTGGCAGAGCGATACCAAACAGGGCACCAAGGGAAAACTCTGGCCAGGTCATGATCGGGCCGGCCAGTTGCCAGTGAATGGTGTCAAGCTGCAGCTCTCCTCTCAGCAGGCAGATGAGGATGCCGACCGCCAGCACCAGTACCATGGTATAGCGTGGCCAGAGGTGGCGGCCGAGCAGGAATGCCAACAACAGGCTGCCGAGCAGCAAGGGGGCTGCCGGGGCGACCTTGAACAGATCCAGCCCGAACTTGAGCAATACCCCAGCCAGCATGGCTGCCGCCAGCTGGGCCGGGATATGGCGCATCAGCCGATCGAACCAGCCGCTGATGCCGCACAGGGTGATCAGCATGGAAGAGATAATGAAGGCTCCGATGGCTTCGGCCAGGGTGAAGTTACCCAGGCTGGTGATGAGCAGGGCGGCCCCCGGGGTCGACCAGGCAGTCAAGACGGGGATGCGGTAATAGAGGGAGAGGCTGATGCAGCTGATGCCCATGCCGATACCCAGCGTCCATAACCAGGATGTGAGCTGGGCAGCATCGGCCCCCGCTGCCGTGGCTGCCTGAATGATCAGGATGACCGAACTGGTATAACCGACCATCACGGCGATGAAGCCGGCGACCAGATGAGGAAGGGCAAAGGGCATGGTGACGTCCTTGTGGGGTTGTGGCGGTTTGTGCGTTATTACGTACAATATTGCTTCAGACTATATCGCTGTGCGTTATAGCGCACAAGGCGATTCAAGCAAGCGCAACAAAGAGGCAGTCATGCAAGAGATGAATCAGCATCTGGCCCAACGTCTGAAGGGGTTACGCAGCGAACTGGGCTGGAGTCTGGATGTAGCGGCGCGGGAGACTGGCGTCAGCAAGGCGATGCTGGGCCAGATTGAGCGAGGGGAATCGAGCCCGACGGTGGCCACTTTGTGGAAGATCGCGACCGGATTTCGGGTCTCCTTCTCCAGCTTCATCGAGCCTGCACCTGCTGCGCAGAACGAGGTGCTCTACCGCACCGCCGATGCTATTCGCCAGCAGCCGGCGGGAGAGGGTATGCAGGTTGCGCCTCTCTTCCCCTATGAGAGGCGCTTTGGTTTCGAATTGTTTGAGTTGACACTGTTGCCCGGTTATCAGCGAGAATCAGAACCCCATGAACCCGGAGTGACCGAGCATGTCATCGTCATCAACGGCCAGATGGAAGTGCTGGTGGAGGAGGAGTGGCACTCCTTGACGCAGGGGGAGGCGGTGCGTTTTGCGGCCGACCGCCCCCATGGCTATCGCAATCAGGGGGTGGCCCCGGCTATCTTCCACAATCTTATCCACTATCCGGCCAGCAGATCTTGGCCTCCGGGTCAGCCTGGGCGCCCATCAGCCCGAGGGCTGGTCAATATGGGAGCATAGACCCAGACAAACAGGCCATACGCCAGGCTCCAGGCCAGGCCGCTCAGGTTCCAGCTGTGCAAGGTATGGGCCGGCCAAAGCAGCGGGATCACGACCCGGATCAGGGCCGCCATGATCACCAGCGCGAACGCGTACTGGATCCTGCGACCTACCTGCAAGGCCCGGCCACTGTGACCAAGGGAGACCCTGGCTATCATCCCCAGGATCATGGTCCCCATGCAGCCGGCACTGAGCAGGTGGCTGGCCAGCGACAGGCTGATGGGTAGGCCGGCAGCCAGAGCACCAAGGGCGAGCAGGCCGAGAGGAATAAACAGGTAGGCGAGGTGCAGTGACCACAAGAGGGGTTGTCCAAGAGTGGAAGGCAGTCGCCAGCGCAATTGGCGCCACAAGTGCAAAACAGCCGCCACTATATATAGAGGAAGCAGGTAGAGGCTGGTGGCCCATGGGGTGGGCAGCAGCAGCCAGCTCACCAGAGTGAGCCACAGCGTGGCAAGAGCTGCGCGCTCCAGCCAGAGAATAGGGACGGCTTTTTCCATCCCGGTGGCCCTGGCGGTAAAGAAGGGGATGACTCGTCCTCCCATCACGGCGATCAGGGTTGTAAGCAAGAGCACTGTGGTAATGAGCAGATGTTCCATATCAGCCCACTGTGCCTGCCACAGCCAGCTGGCGGCGTTTAGCAGTGTCAGCACGACCAGCAGAGGCACAAAGAAGAGGTTGCGCCACTGCCTGGTGACCACAATCGGTTTGGCCAGATACCAGGCGCAAAGAGGCAGCCAGAGCAGATCTGCCGCCATCAGCAGGGTATTGTGCTCGCCCAACCAGGGCAGCAATGCCCTCGGCAATGCCCACAGCACCACGATCAGCACAAGCGGCCAGCTTCTAACCCCTGGGTGAGCTGTCCAGTTTTGCACTGCGGTCAGCAGAAATCCTGCAACAATTGCCGCTCCGAAGCCAAACAACATCTCGTGAGCATGCCACCAGATGGGATTGCCAATCCCCGGCAGGACGAACCAGCCATTGAGCTGCCCAAGCCAGCCCAGCATTGCCAATGTTGAGAACAAGGCGCCGAGCAGGAAGAAAGGCCGAAACCCGAGGCGGAACAGAGGAACAATGTTCTCCTCTTTACGGCTATCCAGGATCTGATGCATGACGAAACCTTAATTGAACATTTGAAAAGCTAATTATAAATTGGCTTTTCAAATGTTCAATTAAAACTGATATGCTGATAAGGGCAAGAAGTGAGAGGGCTGTGATAAACCGTGGCCGATAGCCTGATTTGGCTATTGAGGTGCCTGCAGTAAGCTGATTTCGCCGGTTTAATATGCTGATTGGTGGCTTTGTGAGCGAACGAACAGCAAAAGCCATCTTTTTGCAATTATCTCCTTGTCAGAACGAATTCACTCCCTATAATGCGCCTCCATCGACAGGGCAAGCGGCAACGTAAACAACCTCGTCGGTAGCCTCGAAAAGCCTTTGAAAATAAGGCTTGACTCGAGAAGGCGGTTGAGTAGAATTCCACTCCCGCAGCAACGAACTGTTGCG